>NZ_VFUS01000011.1:0-165265 GCF_006441005.1 Mesorhizobium sp. B2-5-3 | reverse complement strand
GCCCTTCACCCTCCCCACAAGGGGGAGGGTGAAGGGCGCACCTTTGCTTCGCCGCTCGCGCGCCGTATTGCCAAAGAGGCGGGCGTCGATGTGTCTGCCGTGACCGGCACCGGCCCGCATGGCCGGGTGGTGAGGGCCGATGTCGATGCCGCCATAGCCGGCGGCGGCGCCAAGGCGGCACCCGCTGCCAAAGCTCCGGCTGGCGCGCCGGCCGCTGCTCCCGCGCCGGTAAAGGCGATGTCGGACGATCAGGTGCTGAAGCTGTTCGAGGAAGGCTCCTATGAACTCGTCCCGCACGACAATATGCGCAAAACCATCGCGCGGCGGCTGGTCGAGGCCAAGACCACCATCCCGCATTTCTACCTGACGCTCGACTGCGAGCTCGATGCGCTGCTTTTGCTGCGCACGCAGCTCAATGCGGCCGCACCGGTCAAGAAGACCGACAAGGGCGAGGCGCCCGCCTACAAGCTCTCGGTCAACGACATGGTGATCAAGGCGATGGCCATGGCCTTGAAGGCGGTGCCGGATGCCAATGCCTCGTGGACCGAAAGCGCCATGGTCAAGCACAGGCATGCCGATGTCGGCGTCGCCGTCTCGATCCCCGGCGGCCTGATCACGCCGATCATTCGCAAGGCGGACGAAAAGACGCTGTCGGTGATCTCCAACGAGATGAAGGACCTGGCCAGCCGCGCGCGCAGTCGCAAGCTGAAGCCGGAAGAGTATCAAGGCGGCACCACGGCGGTGTCGAACCTTGGCATGTTCGGCATCAAAGATTTCGCCGCCGTCATCAACCCGCCGCATGCGACGATCCTGGCGGTGGGTGCCGGCGAGGAGCGGGCGATGGTCAAGAACGGCGAGATCAGAATCGCCACCGTGATGTCGGTGACGCTGTCGACCGACCATCGCGCCGTGGACGGAGCGCTCGGTGCCGAACTGCTGGTCGCCTTCAAGAAGCTGATCGAGAACCCGATAGGCATGCTGGTGTAGGAAGAACAAGGCGGTGCGGAAATTCTTCACCGGCCTCTTCGCCGGCGGCTTGGAGGCGCAGGAATTCGCCGTCGTCACCAACGCCGAGGAAGAATACTCCCTCGCAAGGGCGGGTTGAGCAAGATGAAGACGGTTCTTTGCTACGGCGACTCACTGACCTGGGGCTACAATGCCGAGGGTGGCCGTCATGCGCTCGAGGATCGCTGGCCAAGCGTGCTGCAGACCGGACTAGGTGACGGCGTGCATGTCATTGCCGAGGGGCTGAATGGCCGCACAACGGCGTTCGACGATCACCTGGCAGGCGCCGACCGCAATGGCGCAAGAACGCTGCCGACGGTGCTGACCACGCATGCGCCGATCGACGTCATCGTCATCATGCTCGGCGCCAACGACATGAAGCCCTGGATCCACGGCAATCCCGTTGCGGCCAAACAAGGCATCCAGCGCCTGATCGACATCGTGCGCGGCCACGACTATCCGTTCGACTGGCCGCCGCCGCAGATCCTCATCGTCTCGCCGCCTCTCGTCAGTCGCACCGAAGATGCCGAGTTCAAGGCGATGTTTGCCGGCGGTGACGATGCCTCCAAAGAGCTTGCGCCGCAATATTCCGCGCTTGCCGATGAGGCTGGCTGCGGCTTCTTCGATGCCGGCACTGTGGCCAAGACCACGCCGCTCGACGGCGTCCATCTCGATGCCGAAAATACGCGAAACATCGGCGAGGCGTTGACGCCGCTCGTGCGCGTCATGCTGGAATTGTGATTGAAGGAGAAAACCGTGGCTGAGAACTACGACGTCATCATCATCGGCTCCGGTCCCGGCGGCTATGTCACGGCAGTGCGTTCCGCGCAGCTCGGTTTCAAGACGGCGATCGTCGAGCGCGAGCATCTCGGCGGCATCTGCCTGAACTGGGGCTGCATTCCGACCAAGGCGTTGCTGCGTTCGGCCGAGATCATGCATTATTCGGATCATCTGAAGGACTATGGACTGAAGCTCGACGGCAAGGTCAGCGTCGACACGTCGGCCGTCGTGGACCGCTCGCGCAAGGTTTCGCTGCGGCTCAATGGCGGCGTCGCCTTCCTGATGAAGAAGAACAAGGTCGACGTCATCTGGGGCGAGGCCAAGCTGACAAAACCGGGCGAGATCGTCGTCTCCAAGACGGCCAAGAAGCCGATGGAGCCGCAGCCGCCTGTGCCGAAAGGCGTCAAGGGCGAGGGCACCTACACCGCCAAGCACATCATACTGGCGACCGGCGCCCGGCCGCGGGCGCTGCCGGGCATCGAGCCGGACGGCAAGCTGATCTGGACCTATTTCGAGGCCATGGTGCCCAAGGAAATGCCGAAGTCGCTGCTGGTGATGGGTTCGGGCGCCATCGGCATCGAATTCGCCTCGTTCTACCGCACCATGGGCGCCGACGTGACGGTCGTCGAACTGCTGCCGGCGGTAATGCCTGTAGAGGACGCCGAGGTGTCGAAATTCGCCCAGAAGCAGTTCGAGAAGCAGGGCATGAAAATCATTCTCGAAGCCAAGGTAACCAAGGTCGAGAAAGGCGCCAACTCGATCACCGCGCATGTCGAGATGAAGGACGGCAAGGTGGAGAAGATCACGGCCGATCGCATGATCTCGGCCGTCGGCGTGCAAGGCAATATCGAGGGCCTCGGCCTGGAGACGCTTGGCGTGAAGACGGAGCGCGGCTGCGTCGTCGTCGACGGCTACGGTAAGACCAATGTGTCCGGCATCTACGCCATCGGCGATGTCGCCGGCCCGCCGATGCTCGCCCACAAGGCCGAGCATGAAGGCGTCGTCTGTGTCGAGAAGATCGCCAATTTCCCCGGCGTGCACGCCACCGACAAGCTGAAGATCCCTGGCTGCACCTATTGCAATCCGCAGGTCGCTTCGGTCGGCCTGACAGAAGCGAAAGCCAAGGCCGAGGGCAAGGATGTCAGGGTCGGCCGCTTCCAGTTCGCCGCCAATGGCAAGGCCATCGCGCTCGGCGAGGACCAGGGCTTCATCAAGACCATCTTCGACAAGAACACCGGCCAACTGCTTGGCGCCCACATGGTGGGCGCCGAAGTGACCGAACTGATCCAGGGTTTTGTCGTTGCGATGAACCTCGAGACGACCGAGGAAGAACTGATGCACACGATCTTCCCGCACCCGACGCTGTCGGAGATGATGAAGGAAAGCGTGCTCGACGCCTATGGCCGTGCGTTGAACGCATGATAGATTGGCCGCACGAGACTCAGATGCGAAAGCCGCAGGAGCTCGACCGCAAGTTAGTTCGGTTCCGGATGCGTTTTTTCTCAAGCAAGGAGAAGGCATATGGACGTGAATGGCGTGGGCTGGATCGCAGCCATCATCATCGGCGGCCTGGCGGGCTGGTTTGCCGAAATGGTCATGAAGAGCAATACCGGCGTCTTGATGAACATCATCTTAGGTATTGCCGGCGCAGTGGTGCTGAACGCGATCCTGCGAGCCTTGAACATCGGCGTATTTGGCGTCGGCTGGACCGCCTACCTGATCACCGGTTTCATCGGCGCCTGCCTGCTGATCTGGGCCGGGCGTCTGGTGCGCCGTTAGTCGGTATCGTTTCCGCCATGCGAAAACGGTTGTGGCGGCATGTACCGCCGCAGCCTTTTTCTTTGTGCTGAAAAGTCCTAGATGACGTGTAAGTGACGATCGCCGGCGGCGATCGCAAAGAAAACCAGGGTTCCGATGGTCACCGTCCTCAACACGATCGCCAATGCGCCGCGGCTGCGGCATCCGGAGAAGGCGCACAAGCCCGACCAGGACGTGCTGCGCAAGCCTGACTGGATCCGCGTCAAGGCGCCTGTGTCGAAAGGCTATGCCGAAACCCGCGAGATCGTGAAATCGCACAAGCTGGTGACGGTCTGCGAGGAGGCCGGCTGCCCGAACATCGGCGAGTGCTGGGACAAGAAGCACGCCACCTTCATGATCATGGGCGAGATCTGCACACGTGCCTGCGCCTTCTGCAACGTTGCCACCGGCATCCCGACCGCGCTCGACCCGGACGAGCCGGCACGGGTCGCCCACGCGGTCAAGCAGATGGGCCTCAGCCACGTCGTCATCACCTCTGTCGACCGCGACGACCTCGCTGATGGCGGCGCGCAGCATTTCGCCGACGTCATCCGTGCGATCCGCGCAGCGACGCCCTCGACCACGATCGAGATCCTGACGCCTGATTTCCTACGCAAGGACGGCGCCCTGGAGATCGTCGTGGCCGCCAAGCCGGACGTGTTCAATCACAATTTGGAAACCGTGCCGTCGAACTACCTGACGGTCCGGCCAGGCGCCCGCTATTTCCATTCGATAAGGCTGTTGCAGCGGGTAAAGGAGCTCGACCCTTCGATCTTTACCAAGTCCGGCATCATGGTTGGACTGGGCGAGGAGCGGAACGAAATCCTGCAGCTGATGGACGATCTGCGTTCAGCCAATGTCGACTTCATGACCATCGGCCAGTATCTGCAGCCGTCGAAAAAACACCACCCGGTAATCCGCTTCGTCACCCCGGAGGAGTTCAAGTCCTTCGAGACGATCGGCCGGACCAAGGGCTTTCTTCTGATGGCGTCGAGCCCGCTGACGCGCTCTTCTCACCACGCCGGCGACGATTTCGCCAAGCTGCGCGCCGCGCGCCAAGCGCAGCTCGAGAAATCGCTCTGATGCATGTCGCCCAAAGTGACTTCGGGTTTTGGGAGAACGGCATGCACGAAAACAAAGACTCTAAAGCGCGTCGCATGAGTCTGTGTCGACGAGACGCGCTTTAGAGCCGGTTCATGCCGAAATTCGAAGCCACCCGCCGCGTTTCCCACACACCGGAACAGATGTTCGCCTTGGTCGCCGACATCGAAGCTTATCCGCAATTCCTGCCGCTTTGCGAGGCACTGACGGTGCGCTCGCGCAAGGAGCGTGACGGGCGCACTATCCTCGTCGCCGATATGAGCATCGGCTACAAGGCGATTCGCGAGACCTTCACCACGCAGGTGCTGCTGAAGCCCGACGAGCGTGCGATCGACGTCAAATACATCGACGGTCCGTTCAAATATCTGACCAATGTCTGGCGATTCGACCCTGCCGACGGCGGCTGTGCCGTCTGCTTCTTCATCGATTACGAGTTCAAAAGCCGCATCCTCGGCGCCCTGATGGGCACGATGTTCGACCGTGCTTTCCGTATGTTTTCCGAGGCATTCGAGAAGCGTGCTGATGTCATCTACGGTGCAAAACCGGCGTGAGCATGCCCAAGCGCGTGCAATCCCAGCTTGAGTGCATGGCTGACGGTCTCCTGGCGAATGAAATCACGGCCTTCATCGGCGAACAGCACGCGCTCGGCCGTCACCGGCCGGCCGCTTAGGCCAATCCCGAACCAGACCAGGCCGACCGGTTTTTCCGGCGAGCCGCCGCCCGGTCCGGCAACGCCGGTAACGGCGAGGCTGAGCCCGGCACGGGAGCGCGCCAGCGCGCCGGTTGCCATTTCGATCGCTGTCTCGCGTGAAACCGCGCCATGAGCCTCCAGCGTGGCGGCGGAAACCCCGAGCATGTCCATCTTGGCTTCATTGGAATAGGTGATGAAGCCGCGATCGACCACGGCGGACGAACCGGCGATGTCGGTCAGCGCGACGATGATCATGCCGCCGGTGCAGCTTTCCGCCGTCGCAAGCATAATGCCGCGCTTCTGGCAGGCTCGCAGCAATGCGTTCGCCAGTTCGCTGTTGCTCATTCCGGCACCTCGCCGGGAAACACCACGCTCGCCGTGGCGATCGCCGCAATGCCTTCCTCGCGGCCGACGAAACCGAGCTTCTCGTTGGTTGTCGCCTTGATGGAGATGCGGTCGGCAGAGATGGCCAGCATCTGCGACAGGGCAGCCGTCATCGCCTCGCGATGTGGGCCGACGCGTGGCGCCTCGCAGATCAGCGTGATGTCGGCATTGGCGATGCGGCCGCCGCGCGCGCGCACCAGCTTTGCCGCATGTTCTACGAATATCCGGGAGGCAGTACCCTTCCACTGCGGGTCGGAGGGTGGGAAATGCGTGCCGATATCGCCGGCGCCGCAGGTCGCCAGCAGCGCATCGGTAAGGGCATGGAGCCCGACATCGGCATCGGAATGGCCGGACAGTTTCTTGTCATGCGGGATGGCGATGCCGCATAGCGTGACGTGGTCGCCGGGCTCGAACGCGTGGACGTCGTAGCCATTGCCGGTTCTGATATCGGGAAAGCGCATGCGCTCGCTGGAAAGTCGTTGGTCCGCCATGGCGATGTCCCGTGCCCAGGTGAGTTTGACGTTGTCCGGCGAGCCGGGAACGAGTTTGACCGGCATCTGCATCCACTCGGCGATCGCGGCGTCGTCGGTAAAGTCGGTTTTGCCGCTGTTATAGGCTTCCTCATGCATGGCCATAATCGCCAGGAATGGGAAACCCTGCGGCGTTTGCGCTGCGTGAAGCCCGCTCCGGGAAACCGTTTCGGCGACCATCCCGGCGGTGGATTCGCGTTTCAGCGTGTCGGCGACGGGCAACGCCGGGAGCGCGCCCTCGCGCTCGCCGATGGCTGCGATCGTGCGGTCGATCAGGTCCGCGTCGACGAAGGGGCGCGCCGCGTCGTGGATGAGAACCTTGTCCGGTGCGTGGCTTCTCAACGCCTGCAGTCCGAGTCGAACCGAGTCTTGCCTGGTGGGGCCACCCGCAATTGCCGTGACGCGATTGGAGTGTGCGCCGACGGCATGTCGAAAAAGTTCGTGATCCTCGGCGTGTATTGCCACGACGAGCGGGCCGATACGCGGATGCGCCAGGAAAATATCGATGACGTGGGCGATGACGGCGCGACCGCCGATCTGCTGATATTGCTTCGGGCCATCGGCCTGTCCGGCACGCGCGCCGCGGCCGGCCGCAACAATAACCACCGCGACCTTGCCGTTGGCCTCCAAAGCCTGATTTTCGCTCGCGTCAGTCATGCCGATTGGCTTAGCGCACGATCCCCAAAAGTGTAATCGGTTTTCGGAGAGATTGTAGGCCGAACAGGAAGCCCTAAAACGTCCATTGCGTGTTCGTGCAAGGCGCGGCGCTTTGCTCGGGACTGCAGCCGAGCTCGGCATTTCCCAATTGCGCCGTAATGTGGCGTCATTCCGCGTTGCACATTGCGGCCGATATGGCTAGAGAATGTGCAGCAAATGAACATGCTTGGTTTTTGTGCATGCTTGACCTGACCAAATTGACCGCACCTCTCGACGTCGGCGGCGTGAGTATCCGCAATCGCGTGTTCCTCGCGCCGATGTCGGGAATTACCGACGAGCCGTTCCGGCGACGCGCCCATGCGCATGGCGCCGGCCTGGTCGTATCCGAAATGGTGGCAAGCGGCGAGCTCGCCAAAGGCAGGGCCGGATGCGACCTGCGCATACGTCATTCGGGCCTGCCCGTCCATATGGTGCAGCTTGCCGGCCGCGAGGCGGCACACATGGCGGAAGGCGCACGCATCGCCGTCGGCGAGGGCGCCGACGTCATCGACATCAATATGGGTTGCCCCGCCAAGAAGGTGACCGGCGGCTATGCCGGCTCGGCACTGATGCAGGACCTCGATCATGCACTGTCGCTGGTCGACGCCGTGGTCGGCGCGGTCGCTGTGCCGGTAACGCTGAAGATGCGGCTCGGCTGGGACGAAACGGCGCTCAACGCGCCTGACCTGGCGCGCCGTGCCGAGCAGGCGGGCGTGAAGATGGTGACAGTGCACGGCCGCACGCGCTGCCAGTTCTATCAAGGCAAGGCTGATTGGCGCGCAATAGCCCGCGTCAAGGCTGCCGTGTCGATCCCGGTTGTCGCCAATGGCGATGTGTCTTCGCCTGCGCAAGCAGCCGCTGTTCTGGAGCAATCCGGCGCCGATGCGGTGATGGTGGGCCGCGCCCACTACGGCGCGCCCTGGGCCGCCGGAACCATCGCGGCCGCGGCGGCAGGCGAGGTTGGCCGCGTGCCGGAAAGCGCTGCGGAACTGACCGACTACATCATTGCCCATTACGAGGACATGCTTGCGCTCTACGGCGTCGAGAGCGGCCTGCGCCAGGCGCGCAAACACCTCGGCTGGTATCTGGACCGCCATGCCGGCGCCCTTGCCGACGAAAAGCGCAAGGCCATTCTCACGTCTTTCGATCCCGTGCGGACGATTACCTTGCTTCGCGAGGTGTTTTCGGCCGCCGAGCAAACACCCATGCGGAGCGCCGCATGAACGCCTCCGTCGGCCAGGGCCCGAAAATGGCGGATGCCGCCCAGATCGTGCTCAACACCATCCGCCGTCCGGTCATCATGATCAGCCCGGAGGGGTTCATCACCTTCGCCAACGCCGATGCGGAGGACTTCTTCCGCTCGAGCGCGACGATGCTCGCCCGCAACACGCTGTCAAAGCTCATCCCCTTCGGCAGCCCATTGCTGACACTGGTCGACCAGGTGCGCGAGCGCCGGGCCCCCGTCAACGAGTACCGGGTCGACGTGTCGTCTCCGCGTCTCGGCATCGAGAAGGTGGTCGATCTCTATGTTGCCCCGGTGCCGGAGTTTCCAGGCTCCGTCGTGGTGATGTTCCAGGAACGGTCGATGGCCGACAAGATCGACCGGCAGATGACGCATCGCGGCGCGGCGCGCTCGGTGACCGGTCTGGCGGCGATGCTGGCTCACGAGATCAAGAACCCGCTCTCCGGCATCAGGGGCGCTGCCCAGCTGCTTGAACTGTCCGCTTCCGACGAGGATCGCGCGCTGACGCGGCTGATAACCGACGAGACCGATCGCATCGTGTCGCTGGTCGATCGCATGGAGGTGTTTTCCGACGAGCGGCCGATTGACCGCTACCCCGTTAACATCCATGTCGTACTCGACCATGTGAAGGCGATCGCGAAGAACGGTTTTGCTAGGAAAATCAAGATATTGGAGGATTATGATCCTTCATTGCCTCCGGTTTTCGCCAACCGCGACCAGCTCATCCAGGTGTTCCTCAACCTGGTCAAGAACGCCGCCGAGGCGATCGGCGGCGATCCCCAAGGTGAAATCGTCCTGTCGACGGCCTTCCGGCCGGGCATTCGCGTTTCGGTTCCAGGCACTCAGGATCGCGTGTCGCTGCCGCTCGAGTTCTGCGTGCGCGACAACGGTTCCGGCGTCTCGGAGGATATCCTGCCGATCCTGTTCGATCCCTTCATCACCACCAAGCCGAACGGCTCGGGACTGGGCCTCGCGCTGGTGGCCAAGATCGTCGGTGAGCATGGCGGCATCATCGAATGCGAATCGACGCCGCGCGCGACAATGTTCCGCATCCTGATGCCGGCCTGGAAGGAAACGGCGCTCGGTGCCGATGAAGACGCTGAAGGAGACCGCAAATGACCGTTCGCGGCAATATTCTCGTCGCCGACGACGATGCGGCGATCCGTACGGTCCTCAACCAGGCCCTTTCGCGTGTTGGCCATGAGGTGCGCGTGACCTCCAATGCCTCGACGCTGTGGCGCTGGGTGGCGGCGGGCGAGGGAGATCTCGTCATCACCGACGTGGTGATGCCGGACGAGAACGCATTCGACATGCTGCCGCGCATCAAGAAAGCACGGCCGGAGCTGCCCGTCATCGTCATGAGCGCCCAGAATACGTTCATGACGGCGATCCGTGCCTCCGAGACCGGCGCCTACGAATATCTGCCGAAGCCGTTCGACCTCACCGAGCTCCTCAACATCGTCAACCGGGCGCTGTCGGAGCCTCGGCGCCCCAAGATCGACGCGCGGCCGGAAGAGCAGCCCGAGACCATGCCGCTGGTCGGCCGCTCGGCCGCCATGCAGGACATCTATCGCATGCTGGCGCGCATGATGCAGACCGACCTGACGGTGATGATTTCGGGCGAATCGGGCACCGGCAAGGAGCTGGTGGCGCGTGCGCTGCACGAATATGGCCGCCGCCGTGGCGGCCCTTTCGTTGCCATCAACATGGCGGCCATCCCGCGCGACCTGATCGAATCGGAACTGTTCGGCCATGAGAAGGGCGCCTTCACCGGTGCGCAGAACCGCTCAACCGGCCGCTTCGAACAGGCCGAAGGTGGCACGCTGTTCCTTGACGAGATCGGCGACATGCCGATGGAAGCGCAGACGCGCCTGCTGCGCGTCCTCCAGCAAGGCGAATACACGACCGTCGGCGGCCGCACGCCGATCAAGACCGACGTGCGCATCGTCGCCGCCACCAACAAGGATTTGCGCACGCTGATCAACCAGGGGCTCTTCCGCGAGGATCTTTTCTATCGCCTCAATGTGGTGCCCCTCAGGCTGCCGGCGCTGCGCGAGCGCTCCGAGGACGTGCCGGACCTCGTCCGGCACTTCTTCAAGCTCGGCGAGATGGAGGGTCTCCAGACCAAGCGTATCTCGTCGGGCGGCATCGAATTGATGAAGCGCTATCCCTGGCCGGGCAATGTGCGCGAACTGGAAAACCTGGTCCGCAGGCTCGCCGCGCTCTATTCGCAGGACGAGATTTCCGCCGAGATCATCGAGGCGGAACTCAAGACCGGCGAGCGTCCCGTGGTGCCGGGCGGCGGCAACCTCATTCCCGACGACCTGTCCATCGGCCAGGCGGTCGAGCATTTCCTGCAGCGCTATTTCACCTCGTTTGCCGGCGAATTGCCGCCTGCCGGGCTGTACCAGCGCATTCTCTCGGAGGTCGAATATCCGCTGGTGCTGGCCTCGATGACCGCGACGCGCGGCAACCAGATCAAAGCCGCGGAACTGCTGGGGCTCAACCGCAACACGCTGCGCAAGAAGATTCGCGAACTCGGCGTCAACGTCTACAAATCGTCGCGCCAAGCCTGAGCCGGGATAGAGCCGAAGCGCTTTTCCGGGGGACTGTGCGCGAAAGATTTCCGTCCAGGCCACACTTGTTGCATAATCGCCACAATGCGTTGCATAGATCCGACGCAATCACTGGCTCTAGACGGCGACATGGCTTCGCAGGCTCCGACACCGAACGAACCGCTTTTCAACGACCCCGGCACGCGTGACGGGCGCCGGCTGCTGGCGCTGCCCGGCGTGGTGGCGGTCGTCGGTGCGCTGGTCATGGCGGCCATTTCGTTCGCGATCCTGGTCGGCGCGACGCCGATTGCGCCCGATGCCAGGACAACCTGGGCGCTGATCGCGCTCAACGCCATCTTCGTCCTGTTGCTGATCGCACTGATCGGCCGGGAGGTGCATCGCATCGTCATGGCGCGCCGGCATGGCAAGGCAGCCTCGCGGCTGCATGTGCGCATCGTGGCCATGTTCGCGCTCGTCGCCGCCATCCCCGCCATCATGGTGGCCATCATCGCATCGATCACGCTCGATATCGGCCTCGACCGCTGGTTCGAGATTCGCACCAAGACGATCGTCAATTCGTCGCTTTCCATCGCCGATGCCTATGTGCAGGAAAACGCGCGCAACCTGCAGGGCACGACGCTGTCGATGGCCTATGACCTCGACGCGTCGCGCACGCTTTACGGCCTCGACCGAACTGGCTTCCTCGATCTGATGAGCAAGGAGGCGGTGGGCCGCTCGCTGGCGCATGCCGCGCTGATCAAGCCCGACGGCTCCTTCGTGATGAGCGCCAAGACCGATGCCGACTTCGCCATGCCGGAACCGCCGGAGGGAGCGGTCGCCAGCGCCACCGACGGCAAGCCGGTTCTGATCGAGCCGCGCACGCGCAACATCATGGGCGCCATCGTCAAGCTGCGTGAGATCGAGGGGCTCTACCTCTACACGATCCGGCTGGTCGATCCCGAGGTGATAAAGGCGCGCCAGATCGTCAGATCGAACACCGACGAATATCGCAATCTCGAAGACAACAGGCGCACTTCGCAGGTGGCTTTCGCGTTGCCTTATCTGTCGTTGACTTTGATTATCATCCTGTCGGCAATCTGGACCGGCATTGCCGTGGCCGACCGGCTGGTGCGGCCGATTCGTCAGCTCATCGGCGCTGCCGACGAGGTCGCGACCGGCAATCTCGACGTCGCCGTGCCGGTGCGCCCGTCCGACGGCGACGTTGCCTCGCTCGGCAATACTTTCAACAAGATGCTGCAGGAATTGAAATCGCAGCGCAACGAGATCCTGTCGGCCAAGGATCTGATCGACGAGCGACGGCGCTTTTCGGAAGCGGTGCTGGCCGGTGTCACCGCCGGCGTCATCGGCGTTGACCCCTATGGCATTATCACCATCGTGAACCGCTCGGCCGAGTCCATGCTGGCCATTTCGGCCAGTGCGGCGCTCGGGCAGAACCTTTCCGCCATTCTCCCGCATGTCGGCCGCGTCTTCGAGATCGGCCGCCAATCGGGCAAGCCCGTCTATCGCGAGCAGGTGACGTTTTTCCGCGCCGGCACGGAGCGGACTTTCAACGTGCAGATCACCATCGAGGCCGGCGATAACGGCACGGAGGAGAAATCCTACGTCGTCACGGTCGATGACATCACCGATCTGGTCCAGGCGCAGCGCTCCTCTGCCTGGGCCGATGTGGCGCGCCGCATCGCCCATGAGATCAAGAACCCGCTGACGCCGATCCAGCTTTCAGCCGAGCGCATCAAGCGCCGCTACGGCAAGGTCATCACCGAGGACCGCGAGGTGTTCGACCAGTGCACCGACACCATCATCCGGCAGGTCGAGGATATTGGTCGCATGGTCGACGAATTCTCCGCTTTCGCGCGCATGCCGAAGCCCGAGATGAAGTCCATAGACCTGCGTGAATCCCTGCGCGAGGCCTCCTTCCTGGTCGAGGTGAGCCGTTCCGACATCACGTTCGAGCGCATATTCGGCAACGAACCGCTCAAGGGTACTTTCGACAGCCGCTTGTTGGCGCAGGCTTTCGGCAACGTGATCAAGAACGCTGCCGAAGCGATCGACGGGCTGGAACAGAAGGACGGTTCGCACGGCATAATCCGGATTCAAGCCGGACGTCAGAATGGCGCGATTCGCATCGATGTCATCGACAATGGCAAAGGCCTGCCGCGGGAGAATCGTCAGCGGCTGTTGGAGCCCTACATGACCACGCGTGAGAAGGGCACGGGCCTCGGTCTCGCCATCGTCAAGAAGATCGTGGAGGACCATGGCGGCAGGCTGGAGCTCCACGATGCGCCTGCGGATTTCCATGGCGGGCGCGGCGCGATGATCAGCATCATCCTGCCACCTGCGGCCGTGGCGCCAGCGCGCGGCGAAAGCAGGACGGAACACGAAAGAGAAACTGAAAAGGTCGGTAATGGCGTCTGATATTCTGATCGTCGATGACGAGGAAGACATCCGTGAGCTCGTCGCAGGCATACTGAGCGACGAAGGTCACGAAACCCGCACGGCATCCGATGCCGACACCGCGCTGGCGGCCATCGCCGACCGAGCGCCGCGGCTGATTTTCCTCGACATCTGGTTGCAGGGTTCGCGCCTGGACGGCCTGGCTTTGCTGGACGAGATCAAGACCATGCACCCCAACCTGCCGGTGGTGATGATTTCGGGCCATGGCAACATCGAAACCGCGGTCTCCGCCATCAGACGCGGCGCTTATGACTTCATCGAGAAGCCCTTCAAGGCGGACAGGCTGATTCTGATTGCCGAGCGTGCGCTGGAAACCTCCAAGCTGAGGCGCGAGGTTTCCGATCTCAAGCTGCGCAGCGGCGAGACCTTCGACCTGATCGGCATGTCGTCGGCGATGAGCCAGTTGCGCCAGACCATCGAGCGCGTCGCGCCGACCAACAGCCGCGTCATGATCATTGGCCCCTCCGGATCTGGCAAGGAGCTGGCCGCGCGTGCCATCCACACGCTGTCGGCGCGCAAGAGCGCGCCTTTCGTGACGCTGAGCGCCGCCAACATCACGCCCGAACGCATGGAGATCGAACTGTTCGGCACCGAATCGAACGGCGTCGAGCGCAAGGTCGGCGCCCTGGAGGAAGCCCATCGCGGCATCCTCTACATCGATGAGGTGGCCGACATGCCGCGCGAGACGCAGAACAAGATCCTGCGTGTGCTGGTCGAACAGCAGTTCGAGCGCGTCGGCGGCACCAAACGGGTCAAGGTCGATGTCCGCATCATCTCCTCGACGTCGCAGAACCTGGAGGCGATGATCGCCGATGGCCGTTTCCGCGAGGATCTTTACCATCGCCTTGCGGTGGTACCGGTGACGGTGCCGGGACTTGCCGAGCGGCGCGAGGACATTCCTTATCTCGTTGACAATTTCATGAAGCAGATCGCCCGTCAGGCCGGAATCAAGCCGCGCCGCATCGGCGATGACGCCATGGCGGTGCTGCAGGCGCACAATTGGCCAGGCAATGTTCGCCAATTGCGCAACAATGTCGAACGGCTGATGATTCTGGCGCGCGGCGACAATGTCGATGCGCCGATCACCGCCGACCTGTTGCCGTCCGAAATCGGCGATGTCATGCCCCGCACGCCGAACCAGTCGGACCAGCACATCATGGCGCTGCCGCTGCGCGAGGCGCGCGAACAATTCGAGAAGGACTATCTGATCGCCCAGATCAACCGGTTCGGCGGCAACATTTCGAAAACGGCCGAGTTCATCGGCATGGAGCGTTCCGCGCTGCACCGCAAGCTGAAGTCGCTCGGCGTCTGACCTGAGAGGTTGAGCGGTTCGGCGTTTTATGCATTGCCGGCCCGGTTCGATACCTTGCTCAAGCAGTTCCGGCCGGAAAACCGTTACACGCTTTCTGGAATTGCTTCAGTGGCCCACGCGATTATCCATCACTGTTGAGGCGGAATCGCCTAAACAAGCCGAAGCAGATCCCCCGAGGTGACAAATGCCGCGTATTGCCTATGTGAACGGGCGCTACACCGCTCATGCCGATGCCGCTGTGCATATCGAAGACCGTGGCTACCAGTTCGCCGACGGCGTTTACGAGGTCTGCGAAGTGGCGCGCGGCTTCATCGTGGACATGCCGCGTCACCTTGCCCGGCTGGACCGTTCGCTGAGCGAGCTGTCGATCGGCTGGCCGGTCACCCCAGGCGTCCTGCCGCTCATCATGCGCGAAGTGGTCAATCGCAACCATGTCGTCAACGGCCTAGTTTACGTCCAGGTCACACGCGGCGTCGCCAGCCGCGACTTCGCCTTCCCCTCGGCTGATACCAGGCCGTCGCTGGTGATCACCGCCAGGAAGCTGGATCCCGCTGCTGGAGCCAAGCGGGCCGAGACCGGTATCGCCGTCATCACCGTGCCCGAGAATCGCTGGGATCGCGTCGACATCAAGAGCACCGGCCTGCTAGCCAATGTATTAGCCAAGCAGAAGGCCAAGGAAGCTGGCGCGCAGGAAGCCTGGTTCGTGGATACGGACGGCAACGTCAAGGAAGGCGGGTCGTCGAATGCCTGGATCGTCACCAGGGACGGCGTTCTGGTCACCAGGCCCGCCGAGCACGGTATTCTGCGCGGCATAACCCGCACCACCATGTTTGAAGTGGCGGCCAAGCTCGGACTCAAGATCGAGGAACGCGGCTTTTCCGTCGCCGAGGCCAAGGCGGCGAGGGAGGCTTTCATCAGTTCCGCGACCACGATCGCCATGCCGGTCGTGGCCATAGACGGCGACCCGATCGCCAACGGCCACCCCGGCTCGATAACACTTTCGTTGCGGCAAGCCTTTTTTGACATTGCGGAAAAAAGTCCAGCCTGATAACCGCACAGGTGGAATGAACATCAATATATCTCGTTCTGCTTGTCGTTACTGACGACAAGACGGTGTTTGCGCGCTTGACATGTGCTGGTTAATTTGGCGCATTGGCCTGCAAACCGAAGGGGATCGGCGAAAGACAAGAACAATGGCGGAACGATCGCAAAACCTTCAGGACCTGTTCCTGAACTCTGTTCGCAAGAGCAAGAACCCGCTCACCATCTTTCTCATCAACGGCGTGAAGCTGACCGGCGTCGTCACTTCATTCGACAATTTCTGCGTCCTGCTGCGCCGCGACGGCCACTCCCAGCTCGTCTACAAGCACGCCATTTCCACGATCATGCCGAGCCAGCCGGTTCAGATGTTCGATGGCGAGGAAAGCCAGGGCGCCTGATTGGCACGTGAGAAGGACCCGGACCGCAGCGTTCGCGGAAAATCAGCACATCAGCCGGGGACGGAGGCCGAGGGTCCGACCCGGGCAGTTGTCATCGTGCCGGTGCTTACCCGCCAGCCGCGCGGCGAGGACGACACCAGCCGTCCGCGGTTGACGCGCTCGGCAGAGGCCCGTCATGATGAGGCGGTCGGCCTTGCCCGCGCCATCGATCTTGATCTGATCCACACGGCCGTGGTTACCATCAACGATCCACGTCCGGCGACCTTGCTCGGCAGCGGCAAGGTCGAGGAGTTGGCGGAGATCGTCAAGGAAGGGCACGCGGAGGTGGTCATCGTCGATCATCCGCTGACGCCGGTGCAGCAACGCAACCTCGAGAAGGAATTCAACGCCAAGGTGCTGGACCGCACCGGGCTGATCCTCGAGATCTTCGGCGAGCGCGCCCGCACCAAGGAAGGCACGCTGCAGGTCGAGCTTGCCCATCTCAACTACCAGAAGGGCCGGCTGGTGCGCAGCTGGACCCACCTAGAGCGCCAGCGCGGCGGCGCCGGCTTCCTCGGCGGCCCCGGCGAAACCCAGATCGAATCGGACCGGCGCGTCCTGCAGGACAAGATCGTCAAGCTGAAGCACGAGTTGGAGACGGTGCGCCGCACCCGCGACCTGCATCGTGCCAAACGCAAGAAGGTGCCGTTTCCGGTGGTGGCCATCGTCGGCTACACCAATGCCGGAAAATCGACGCTGTTCAACAAGCTGACCGGGGCAGGGGTGCTGGCGCAGGACATGCTGTTCGCCACGCTCGATCCGACGCTGCGCCGCGTGCGGCTGCCGCACGGCACGCCGATCATCCTCTCGGATACGGTCGGCTTCATCTCGGACCTGCCGACGCATCTCATCGCGGCTTTCCGCGCCACGCTTGAAGAGGTGGTCGAGGCGGATCTCATCATCCATTTGCGCGACATCTCCGATCCTGACACATCCGCCCAGGCCGAGGACGTCGAGCGCATCCTGGCCGATCTCGGCGTCGACGCCGGCGATACCAAGCGGGTCATCGAGGTCTGGAACAAGGTCGACCTGCTCGATGAAGGCAATCGCGCACGGCTGCTTGCCGAGAGTACGGATGCCAAGGCGCCTCCCGTCGCCATATCGGCTGTCACGGGCGAAGGCATCGACGCGCTGAACGCGATCATCGAGACACGCATGTCCGGCGAGCTTGAAGATCTGACGGTGACGATCGGGCCGGCGCAGTTCGGCCTTGTCGACTGGCTTTACCGCAATGGCGATGTCGTTTCGCGAACCGACAATGACGACGGCAGCGCCACCATCTCCCTCAAGGCCACGCAAAGTGCCCGCGAAGAGATCGAAAGCAGATTGCGTCGCAAGAATAACGGCTAACGCCAGTTATTTCGCGCTCTTCGCTTCCTGCCAGAGCGCTTCCATTTCGTCCAGATCAGCCTTTTCCAGCGAGCTGCCGGAATTCTCCAGGGCCTGCTCGACATAGTGGAAGCGCGAACGGAATTTCTCGTTGGTGCCGCTTAGCGCTGCTTCCGAATCGAGCCTCAGGTGACGGCCGAGATTCACGACGGCAAACAGCATATCGCCGAATTCATCCTTGATCTCCGCGGTTTGGCCTTTGGCCAGCGCCTCGCGCAATTCGCGGATCTCTTCCTCGATCTTATCGAGGATGGGGGCTGCCTCGCTCCAGTCGAAACCGACGCGGGCGGCCTTCTCCTGAAGCTTCAATGCCCGCGTCAGTGCGGGCAGGGCGACCGGCACGCTGTCCAGAAACCCCTTGCCGTTGTCTTCCGGGTCGAGTCCGCGCGCGAGACGGGCGCTACGCTTCTCGGCCTTCTCTTGTGCCTTGATCTTCTCCCACATGCCCTTGGCCATGCCGGCACTGCGGGCCTGTTCGTCGCCGAAGACGTGTGGATGGCGGCGGATCATCTTCGTGGTGATGGCCTGGACCACGTCGCCGAAAGCGAACTCGCCGGCTTCCTCAGCCATCCGCGCGTGGTACACGACCTGCAAAAGGAGATCGCCGAGTTCGTCGCGCAGATCGTCGAGATCGTCGCGCGCGATGGCGTCGGCCACCTCATAGGCCTCCTCGATCGTGTAAGGCGCGATGGTCGAGAAATCCTGTTCGATATCCCAGGGACAGCCGGTCTTTGGCGCACGCAGCGCCGCCATGATTTCGATCAGGCGCGAAATGTCTTTCGATGGCTTCATGCGGCGGATGCTATCGCGCGGTCCGCCGCGCGGCCAATGCTGTCGGCGAGCGAAGCGGGCTTGTCCACAGTTGCGCCGAACAAGTCCGGTCAGTCGAGCACGGAAACGATCGCCTTGGCGAGCTTGTCCATGCCGTCTTCCGGCAGGCCGGCGACATTGATGCGGCTGTCGCCGACCATGTAGACGCCATATTCCGCGCGCAGCCGTTCGACCTGCGCTTCCGTGAGCCCAAGCCGGGAAAACATGCCGCGATGGCTGGCGACGAAATCGAAGCGGTCGGAATTGGACTGCCGGCGCAGCGCCTCGGCGAATTGCACCCGAAGCCGGAGCATGCGCAGGCGCATCTCCTCGAGCTCGGCTTCCCAGTCCGCGCGCAAGACCGCGTCCTCGAGCACGATGCGCACCGCCGCCGCGCCGTGGTCCGGCGGCATCGAATACATGGCACGAGCCGCCGACAGCATCTGGCCCAGCGCCACGTCGGCCTGCGCGCTGTCCCTGGCCAGGATCATCGCCGCGCCGACACGGTCGCGGTAGACGGCGAAGTTCTTCGAGCAGCTGGACGCGACGACCATTTCCGGAACTTTTTCGGCCAGCAGCCGCAGTCCGGCGGCATCGGCCTCGAGGCCATCGCCAAAGCCCTGATAGGCAATGTCGACAAACGGCAGCAGGCCGCGCTCGACGACGAGATCTGTGACAGCGGCCCACTGCGCGATGTCCAGATTGGCGCCGGTCGGGTTGTGGCAGCAGCCATGCAGCAGCACCACGTCGCCGCCCTTCGCCGTGCGCAGTGCTGCCAGCATGTCGTCGAAGCGAACGGCGCCCGATGTCGCGTCGAAATAGGGATATTCACGGATTCGCAGCCCGGCGGCGCGCATCACTGGCATGTGGTTCGGCCAGGTGGGGTCGGACAACCAGACCGTCGCGTCGGCACGGGTTCGCTTCAAAAGCTCGGCTACCAGCCGCAGCGCGCCGGAGCCGCCCGGCGCCTGCGCAGCACGGATCCGCGTCATGTCTGCATCCGCACCGAAGGCCAGCCTGGCCATCACGGTATTGAACCCGGTGTCGCCGGCGAGGCCGAGATAAGTCTTGGTGTCCTGACCCTGCAGCAGCCGCTTCTCCGCCTCGCGCACGGCCCGCATGACCGGCGTCTTGCCGTCGCGATCCTTGTAGACGCCGACACCGAGGTCGACTTTGTCGGGTCGAGGATCGGCACGATAGAGGCCGATCAGGGCAAGGATCTTGTCGGCGGCAGCCGGCTGAAGGTTTTCAAACATCTGCATGGTTCCGTTGGCGCGGCGGAGTGATACGCAAATCGACCCCCTTGCACCAGCGGTTTTAACTCGCGCCAGCCTGAATCGCATAGCCTGGCATCGCTGCGAGCTACCTCGGCGGCTGCATATCTGCGGCGTTTCGCGAAAAAATCTGCGGGGCCGGGATTAAAACCCCCACATGTTCCGTAAACAGGGCATGAAACGGTCGATGCCACGCTTCGATATCGTCGGACAACTCGGTTCGCTCAGGCGTTACGCGCGCTCGCTGACGCGCGACGGTGCCGATGCCGAGGATCTCGTGCATGACGCTCTTGTGCGCGCCTATGAGCGGCGCGGCACCTTCCGCTCGGGCGGGAACCTGCGAGCCTGGCTGCTGTCCATCGTCCACAACACGTTCGTCGACCGCATGCGCTCGCGCCGCTCGGAGGCAGCGCGCCTCGAACAGGCGGGATACCTTGCGGACGGCAGCGCGCCGGCGCCGCAGGAGCATTCGGTGCGCCTAGGCCAGGTGCGCGATGCTTTTTTCAGCCTGCCCGAAGAACAGCGCTCGGCCCTGCATCTCGTCGCCATTGAGGGCCTTTCCTACAGCCAGGCGGCCGATGCCAGCGGCGTGCCACTCGGAACACTGATGTCGCGCATCGGTAGGGCGCGCGCCGCGCTTCGGGAGATGGAGGAGGGGACTCCGACGAAGGCGAAAAATCACCTCAGGATTGTTGGAGGCCCGTCATGACAGGAACTATCGACCCCGTGACGGACGCCGATCTCGACGCCTATGTCGACGATCAGCTCGACGTCTCGCGCCGTATCGAAGTCGAGGCCTTCCTCTCCGCCCGGCCGGAAGCGGCCGCGCGTGTGATGTCGGATCTCAGGATGCGGGACGAACTGCGCGTGGCGCTGGCCGGATCAGGCGGCATGGCGAGGCCGGTGACGACCGATGCCGCGCGGCGCCTGGAGAGGGGGCTTGCCCGGGGCCGCATCTTCGGCGTCTTGCAACGTGCCGCGGCGGTGGCCGCTTTCGTCGCCGCCGGCTGGCTGGCCAACGGCATTGTCGGGCCGATGTCGGTGACCAGGGTCGTCGCCTCGCCGCAGCCGCCCGCCTATGTCGACGAGGCGGTGCGCGCACACAGGACGACCCTTGTGCGCGAAAGCATGTCTTCGCAGGCCGAGGCGCCAAACTACAATGCCGGCGAAATCCGCGCGGCGACGGCCATCGTCATGCCGTCCTTGCCCAAGGACTGGAAGGTCCGCGACGTGCAGGTCTATCCATCGCGCTTCGGCCCCAGCGTCGAGATGGCGGTCGAGACCAAGGAGATGGGCCTGGTGTCGCTGTTCGCGATACGGCCGGGAACCTTCGACGTGGTCAAGCCGACCGTCGCGCCCTCGGGCGACATTTCCTCGGCCTATTTCCAGATCGGCGAGGTCGCTTATGCGGTGGTCGCGCAGGGCGAGGTGCGGGACCTCGACCGCGCCGCCGAGACGCTTGCCAGAACGCTTTACTGATCCGTTCACAAAGGAGAATGCAAATGAACACGCCCAATCTGGGATACCGCGTCGGCGCCGGCGCCCAAAGCGGCGCCCTCTACGACGAGGGCCTGCGCCAGCACATGCTGCGCGTCTACAACTATATGGGCCTCGGCCTCGTGGTCACCGGCCTCGTCGCGTTCATGGTGTCGTCGACGCCCGCGCTCTACGTGCCAATCTTTTCCAGCCCGCTGAAATGGGTGGTGATGCTGGCGCCGCTCGCCTTCGTCCTGCTGTTCTCGTTCAAGATGCAGACGATGTCGGCGGCAAGCGCGCAGGCGATGTTCTGGGCCTTCTGTGCGGTCATGGGTCTGTCGTTGGCCTCCGTCTTCCTGGTTTTCACCGGAACCAGCATCGCGCGCACCTTCTTCATCGCCGCCACCATGTTCGGCGCCACCAGCCTCTACGGCTACACGACCCGGCGTGACCTGACCCAGTTCTCGTCCTTTCTGATCATGGGCCTGATCGGCGTGGTGATTGCCAGCATCGTCAACATCTTTCTCGGCTCGACCGCTTTGCAGTTCGCCATCTCGGTGATCGGCATCGCCGTGTTCATCGGCCTGACCGCCTGGGACACGCAGTCGATCAAGGAACAGTATGCGGAGAACTTCGACGCGGAGTCGCGGCAGAAGCTGGCCGTTTTCGGCGCCTTCTCGCTCTACCTCAACTTCGTCAACATCTTTCAGCTGTTGCTGAACTTCACCGGCGAGCGGGAATAGTCCGAACTGTAGCAGGCAACACCCTGCATCTTGCCGTGGCCGGAGGGAAATCTCCGGCCACTCTTCATTTGAGACGGCGCCTGGCCCACTTGTGCCATCGCACGTTCATCGTGACTGTGTGAAACGCAATGCAAACCGCCGCCTTGAGTTCACGCCTGGCCATTTGCTAGCCTGCCGGCCAAGCAAAGACAAACCGCGAGAACATATGGCACAGGACAGCCAGACACTTCATGGCGACGACATCTCGGCCGTTATAGTCGGGCAGGGGGCCGAACTGGTCTCGCTGCGGGATGCGGATGAGCTGGAGCTTGTGTGGCAGGCCGGACCGGCCTGGCGCCGTCATTCCCCGGTGTTGTTTCCGATCGTCGGCCGGCTGAAGGGCGACCAACTGCGCCATCGCGGCCAGACCTATCCGATGACGCAGCACGGCTTCGCCCGCGATAAGTCGTTTGCCTGGGCGGAGAGGGGTTCTCGGTCCTGCATGCTGGTGCTCACCGACGACGCGGAGACCCGAACGCACTACCCCTTCGCCTTCCGTCTGGCGGTAACCTACACTCTCGACGGCCGGCAGCTTGGCGTCACGTTCGAGATCACCAACACCGGCGACGAGCCGCTACCGGCGTCGATCGGGGCGCACCCGGCATTCAACTGGCCGCTGCTGCCGGACCTGCCCAAGGAGGCCTACCGCCTGACCTTTGCAAAGCCCGAGCATGCGCCGATCCGCCGTCTCAAGGACGGGTTACTGCTGGCGGCAAGGCAGCCGACGCCCATCGAGGGCAACATTCTCGCTTTGTCGGATCGGCTGTTTGACGAGGATGCCTTGATCCTGGACCAGCCTTCCAGCACCGCTGTGCGTTACGGTGCCGATCGTGGTCCGGCGATCGAGATGCATTGGAACGGATTCCGGGAATTGGGCGTCTGGTCAAAGCCGGGCGGCGCGCCATTCCTCTGCATCGAACCCTGGCACGGCCTCGCCAGCCCGGTGGATTTCGATGGCGAATTCGCCGACAAGCCAGGAGTGATGCTGATCGAGCCGGCCGGAAGGCGCGTGCTCGGCTATCGGATCGAACTTCAACCGCAGACGCATTAGCTGAAAGGCTGGCGTCGCGTTCATGGATGGTGGAGTTGTTCGTAAACATCCAGCTCGCTTGATTTGGAGGAATGCAGCATGGACCGATTCACCGGCGGTTGCCTGTGCGGCAACGTCCGAATTGTGGCGACTGGACGCCCATACCGGGTGGGCCTTTGTCACTGTCTCGACTGCCGCAAGCATCACGGGGCGCTTTTTCATGCTTCCGCGATTTTCCCTCAGGATGCGGTGACGATCGATGGCGAAACCCGTGACTACGCCGGGCGGTTCTTCTGTCCCCGTTGCGGCTCGACCATTTTTGGTCGCACCGCCGACGAAATCGAAGTGAACCTGGGATCCCTGGATGCCCCGGACCAACTGACGCCAACGTACGAAAGCTGGATCGTCCGTCGCGAAACCTGGTTGCCGCCGTTTCCGCTCACGAGACGATATGAGCGCGATCGTGACGCCACGGGTCGGTTCGAAGAGTAGGCGGCACGAACGGCGGGAAGGCGCCATGACCAAGGGACCGGCGGCGCTTCAATCCGGAAGGCCGGCCTTGCGGAAGCCATCGACGAAATGGTCGAGCATCGCCGGATCGCGGAAGGGCTCCGTCCAGACCCAATGGCTGGTGGTGAAATGCGGATTGCCGACGAGGAACAGTTCGACTTCCGCGCGCGCCTCGTCGAGCCGGCCGAGCTGCGCGAGGCTGGCCGCCAGGAAGCGGCGTGAGCTGGTGCGGTAAGTCTCGTCCCGGCGCAGTGTCTTGACGGCGGCTTTGTAGTCGCGCGCCGCATATTGCGCCGCGCCGAGCGTCAGATAGTACCAGCTTGCCGGAAACGGGTTGAGCCGGAACGCCTTGCGGATCTGTTCGAGTCCTTCCTCGACCCGCCCGGCCAGCACGGAGATGTCAGACAGTGTCGCCCAGGCATCGGCCTCGTTGGGGTCGAGCTCGAACGCCCTGGCGAACTCGGCATCCGCTTCGGCGAAGTCGCGCTCATAGGCAAGCAGGTTGCCGAGCACCCAGCGGCAGCCGGCGTCGTTGGGATCGATCGCCACCGCCTTGCGCGCCAGCTCCAGGGCAATGTGGCGGTTGGGTTCCACCGGTTCGCCCCAATGCACCCATCCCATCCAGTGGTTCATGGCAAGCCAGCGATAGGCCTCGGCATAGTCCGGATCGAGCGCGACCGCGCGCGTCAGCATCAGATGCGCCTCCCGCGCCGTCTGCGGCGAATCGTCGATCAGCTTGCGCGCCCGCACGCACAGATCGTAGGCCTCGAGAGTCTTGGGCCGATTGCGCGGCGGCGGCGCGCGCAGCCGGCCAAGCAGCGCCTCCACGATCTTGGCCGTCACCTCGTCCTGAACGGCAAAGATATCGTCCAGGCCGCGATCGAAGCGTTCCGCCCACAGGTGATCGCCGCTCGCCGCGTCGACCAGCTGGGCGTTGATGCGCACGCGCCCCGCGGCACGTCTTGCGCTGCCCTCCAGGAGGTAGCGCACGCCAAGCTCCCGGGCGATCTCGCGCACGTCCGCCGCCTTTCCCTTGTAGGCGAAGGTCGAATTGCGCGCGATGACGAACAGACCCGAGGCCCTGGACAGGTCGGTGATCAGGTCTTCGGTCAATCCGTCGGCGAAGGGCTCCTGTTCGGGGTCGTTGCTGAGATTGACGAAGGGGAGCACGGCTATCGACGGTTTGTCGGGCAGCGGCAAAGCTTTTCGGTTCGCGCCATCGAGGGGTTCGACGATCCCCGTGAAGCGGTAGCCGACGCGCGGAACAGTGGTGATCCATTCACCGCCGTCGGCGGACGGACCAAGCAGCTTGCGCAGCTGCGCGATCTGGACGGTGAGATTGCCTTCCTCGACGGCCGTACCCGGCCACGCCGCATCCATCAGCTTGGCCTTGTCGAGGATTTCGCCAGGCCGCCCGACGAGCGCCGCCAACAGCTTCAGCCCGCGGTAGCCGACGGCAACAGGATCATCGTTCCGAAGCAGCGTTCCCGCATCCGGATCAAGCACGAACGGACCGAAGGCAAAGCGCGATCCCTGCATAAGGCGCATCTATAGCCCGTTTGGAACTTTTGAGAACTATTTGGGAGAGCTTAATTACGGCACTGTTCGCATCCGGCACAATTCAACCTCTTTCAGGTCGAGGTCCCAAGTCGAGGACCCACCCTCAAACCATAGGAGGTTGCCATGAACGATACTCTTGCATGGACGCGGTGTCCGACCGTGCGGCCGAGAATGCCTGTAGTGCTGGCGGAAGCGTCGCGTCGGTACTTGGCGACCCTGCGAAGCATTGTCGCGGCCTGGCACGATCGGACCTGGCGCGAGCGGATACGCTTTCGCTGGGAGCTTGAGCGAATGTCGAAGGACAATCCCCATCTGATCCACGACATCGGATTGACGAGACGACAGGTCGAGGCAGAGCTGGCAAAGCCCTTCTGGCAACGGTAGACCGAATGCTGCAACCAGAGCGAGCGGAGCTCATTGAAAGTTCTGGGGTAGGGAGGTTGCCTCGAGAAGCCGGGGGCAAACCAGCAGCGCGTCGCCAGATCCAAAGCACGAACTCGCCGAGGTCATCGACCAGGTGGATCCTTACGGCTGCATCATGGCCGGCGAAATGATCTGGTTGAGCGCAAGGACAGGAGTTCCAGACCGCGGCCTCGGCCCAGCTGGCGCCCCTCGTCAACAAAATGGTTGTGGCCCAATGTTTTCTGCGCCGCTACCGATGACTTTATCGCATTGCGAGGCTATTCGGACTTATTGCTATATGCTTGGCGTCTAAATATTCATATCCTAATAAGGCTTCGCGTTGCTCACCCACATTCTTGATTTGTTCCGGGCCACCAAACACAGGCACCGGGAAATGCTCGCTCCCTTCCCGATAAACCCACAGCCGTCCGGCAACCCGGACAAGGCCGGTGAAATCGTGGCGTTCTTTACGATCAACTCCTTCTATGAGACAGAAGCCGCTCGCATGACCGCGTCAGCGTGGCGTCTTGGCCTTTCTGTCCAAGCCCGGCCATTCGCCGACGCTGGATCCTGGGTGCGCAACGCGAGCCTGAAGCCGACATTCCTTGTCAATATGCGTAGGAGGCTTCAGGGACCGCTGCTGTATGTGGACGTCGACACGGTCTTCCATCATGATCCCTGGCCGGAGCTCGCCGGTTTTGATTGCGACATCGCGGTCTATCGCGAAAGTGGCCGGCTGATGGCTGGAACCATCCTCATCAACGATACGCCGGCTGCTCGCGAGATCCTCGCCTTGTGGAAGAAGCGCAGCGATGAAAACCCGGAAGTCTGGGATCAGGTCGTGCTGCAGGAAATCCTCGACGAAGATCAGGCCTCGGCAAGCCCGCGCTATCGCGAAGGCCAGCTCCCGGCGCCGTTCTGCTGGGTGTTCGACCGCCTTGAGAATGGGAAGCCCGATAAGGTGTATATCGAGCAGCTCCAGGCGAGCCGGGAAATCTATGAGCGGCACGCTCGCGGCAAAGCACGCAGAGGTCTCAACCGTCGGCAGGACCGAGTCCGGACCATTGAGCGCATTCTTGACGAACACAGAGAGCGGCTACGCAGGTAGCCGACGACAGCCATTGCTGCAGCTTCGACGCCCTCGCGGGCGGCGACGAAGCGGCTGCCATGTGGCCCGTGATCTGCAAAGCGTTCATTCCAATTCACCAGTTTAGCAGAACGGGCACCAAAAACCGTGTCAGGAGAGTTGAGGTGGGGAGATTGGCTGCGCACAAGCAGGAGCGACATTCCTACCTTGCCGAAAGTCGCATAAGATAGATTATGGAACTAAGCTTCCAGCTCGGGTCTCAGGATCGGCCGTCGGTTGCCGGTCGAATGCGATCTTACGTCCGCCGGTTCCGGTGTGGAGACAGGGTTCACAGACTGAACCCCGTTCAACGGAGCAGCCCGCCTTGGGCGGGCTGCGTTGGCACATCCTAGGCAAGTTTACTCGGCGGCGCCGATCGCCTTGAGCCCGGCGGCGGCGCATTTGGCGTCGATATCGCCCGAAGGAGCACCGCCGACGCCAATGCCGGCCACCAAGGCATCGCCGAACTTGACCGGCAAGCCGCCAGCCTGGATCACCATGCGAGGATCCATGTCACGCATGCCGTCATTTGCCGGCTTGGAGGCTATGAATTCGGCGAGCCCCGCAGTGTCGCGACCCAAGGCTGCCGCGGTGAAGGCCTTGCCTTCGGCGCTGGATGCGGTGTGTGCGCCGGAATTATCGGCCTTGAGCAGCACTTGCGTCGCGCCGCTCCGCGCCACGATGGCGACGCTGACATTGCTGCCTTCGGCAGCGCAGGCCTCCAGCGCGGCTTGTGCTGCCTTGGTTGCCCGCTCAAGCGGCAAGTAAGGGGCGGTTGGCAATTCCTGCGCTGTGGCAGCGATAGGAGCAAGAAGCGTCACTGTAAGTATGAGTTTGCGAATCATCGGGCCTCTCCTTTCCAACTAACGGGCAAAGGTTAGCGCCTCTTGCTCTCAATGTATATTTTAGGAAGCCATCACATAGACTGCCTGTCAGGCCTGCAATGCAGATCGACAAGCATCCACCGGCCTGACAATGCAATCCTCTTTTGGCATTTTGCAATCTTGAAGCGACAGCGAACTGGCGGCGGCCGTGTGGCGATCCCAGGTGCAGGATCTCGACATCGGACCTGTATCGGCGGCTCGCTGCCAGGCGATCAGTGCCATCCAGCTATGAAGAGAATATTCTATCCGTCTGATCTATAAGGAATTTCAAGCGCCATGCCATCAAATGCCGGCTCGACATTTGCCGGAGTCTCAGCCATCACGGTAGCGTAGTCCAGCGGCCCATGCATATGGGTCAGCACAGCCTGTTTCGGGGCCAGCCGCTCGATCCACTCAAGCGCCTCGCCAAGCGACAGATGGCTCGGGTGCGTCCTGTACTGCAGCGCGTCGATGATCAGGACATCGAGATTACGCAGCCGTTCGGCAGTGGCAGCCGGAAAATCGCTGATGTCGGGGCAATAGGCTAGTCCGCCGATACGGAAGCCGAGCGATATGATGTCGCCATGGACCTGCGGCAGCGGCTCGAGGGTGAGGGCACCGCCCTCGCCTTCGATCACGACGGGCTTTGCGTGATCGATGATATGGGCGTCGACGATCGGCGGATAGGAACTGCCTGGCGGCGTCTCGAAACAGTAGCCGAAGGCCTGGCGCAGCCGCAGCATCGTTGGCTGATCGGCATGGATATCGATCCGCTGCCGCTGGTCGAGCACGAAGCCGCGCAGGTCGTCGATGCCGTGGATGTGGTCGGCATGTGGATGGGTGTAGACGACGGCATCGATGCGCTTGACCGAGGCCATCAGCATCTGCTGGCGGAAATCCGGTCCTGTGTCGATGACGACGGTGGTGCGGGCGCCGCTCTCGGCAATCCGCTCCACAAGGGCTGCCGTGCGCATGCGCCGATTTTTCGGATTTTGCGGATCGCAATTGCCCCAGTCGCCGGTGATGCGCGGCGTGCCCGGTGACGAGCCGCAGCCGAGAATGGTGAGGCGCAGCCGGTCTGTCATCGTTCAGGCGCTTTGCTCGGCGGGGCGCGGCATCTTGCCGAACAGCCGGAAGAAATTATCGGTCGTCAAAGCTGCGATTTCACCTTCGCTGACGCCGATCGTCTCGGCCAGAACCCTGGCCGTGTGCGCGACATAGGCGGGTTCATTGCGCTTGCCGCGAAATGGGATCGGCGCGAGATATGGCGCATCGGTCTCCACCAGCAGCCGGTCGTGCGGCAGGTCGGCGGCTATGGCGCGTATTTCGGGCGAATTCTTGAAGGTCAGGATGCCGGAAAACGAAACATAGCCGCCCAGCGAGACGCCGACCTCGGCCAGCCTGCGTCCCGACGAAAAACAGTGCAGGACGAATGGGAAGGCGCCCTTCCCCGTTTCTTCCTCAAGAATATGAGCCATGTCGTCGTCGGCGTCGCGCGAATGGATGACCAGCGGCAGGCCCGTCTCGCGAGCAGCGGCGATGTGGTTGCGCAAACCCTGCGCCTGCGCATCGCGGGGCGCCTTGTCATAGAAATAGTCGAGCCCGGCCTCGCCGATCGCCACCGCCTTTGGATGAGCGGACAGGCGCACGAGATCCGCCGTCGTCACGTCAAGCTCTTCGGCGGCATTGTGCGGATGGGTTCCGACGGAGCAGTACACTTCGTCGAAAGAATCTGCGATTTCAAGTATTTGCTGAAATCGCTTCACGCGCGTCGAAATGGTTACCATGCGGCCGATCCCGGCGGCCAGGGCACGGGCGACGACGGCCGCCCGTTCCTCGGCGAAGTCCGGAAAATCCAGATGGCAGTGGCTGTCGACGAGCATCAGCCGTTCGCTTCCGGCTGATCGACATAACGCGGAAACACGCCTTCTGGCACAGGCAACGCTCTGCCCGGCACAAGCGCATGGTCGGCGTGGAGATGCACGAAATTGCGCTCGTCTGCCGGCACCGCCAGCAGGTCAAGCAGCTTCGCGGCCGATCCTGGAATAAAGGGTTGGCACAGAATCGCCACGCGCCGGACCACCTCGGCCGTTGTCCACAGCACCGTTTGCATGCGCTCGGGGTTGGTCTTCTTCAGTGCCCAGGGTTCCTGTCCGGCGAAATACCGGTCGGCTTCGGCCACCACGCCGAAGATCGACGCCAGCGCCAGATGGATGCCCTGCTCGGCCATTGCCTTGCGCGCGGCGGCAAGAGCGGCCGCCGCCTGATCGAGGATTGCCTTGTCGGCATCCGTCAGCTCGCCGCGCGTCGGCACCACGCCGCCGCAGTTCTTGGCGATCATCGACAGCGAGCGCTGCGCCAGATTGCCGACGCCGTTGGCAAGGTCGGCATTGGTGCGGTTGACGATCGCTTCGTGGCTGTAGCTGCCGTCCTGGCCGAACGGCACCTCGCGCAGGAAGAAATAGCGCACCTGGTCGAGCCCGTAATGCTCTATCATGGTGAAGGGGTCGATGACGTTGCCGACCGATTTCGACATCTTCTCGCCGCGGTTGAACAGGAAGCCGTGGCCAAAGACGCGCTTCGGCAGCGGAATGCCTGCCGACATCAGGAAGGCCGGCCAGTAGACGGCGTGGAAACGCACGATGTCCTTGCCGATGATGTGCGCATCGGCCGGCCAGAATTTCCAATTATCTGCGTTTTCATCGGGATAGCCGACGCCGGTAATGTAGTTTGTCAGCGCGTCGACCCAGACATACATCACGTGCTTTTCGTCGCCGGGCACCGGCACGCCCCAGTCGAACGTCGTGCGCGAGATCGACAGGTCTTTCAGTCCCGATCTGACGAAGCTCATCACTTCGTTGCGCCGCTCGGCCGGGCCGATGAAATCCGGCTGGCCCTCGTAGAGCGCCAGCAGTTTGTCCTGATAGGCCGAAAGCCGGAAGAAATAGCTTTCCTCCTCGACCCATTCGACCGGCGTTCCTTGCGGGCCATAGCGGATATTGTCGGGACGAACCTCGGTTTCCTCCTCGCCGTAATAAGCTTCGTCACGCACCGAGTACCAGCCGGCATAGCCGCCCTTGTAGATGTCTCCATTGGCAGCCATCGCCTTCCAGATCGCCTGAGAGGCCGCGTAGTGCCGCTCTTCGGTGGTGCGGATGAAATCGTCGTTGGAGGCGTTGAGCACGGTCGCCATGCGCTTGAACTCAGCCGAATTGCGGTCGGCCAGTTCGCGCGCAGAAATGTCTTCCTTCTTCGCCGTCTGCAGCATCTTGATGCCGTGTTCGTCGGTGCCGGTGAGAAAGAAGACCTGCTTGCCGTCGAGCCGCTGAAAGCGGGCCAGCGCATCGGTGGCGATCAATTCGTAGGCATGGCCGATATGCGGCTTGCCATTGGGGTAAGAGATCGCGGTCGTGATGTAGAATGTATCGCGTGACATGAATGAACCGTCATGAATGTCTGAATGGAAGGCGTGGCGGTGGATATCGCATCGGGGTGGCGATTGCCATCCCGAGGGAACCATCACATTCGCATTGCAGACTTCAGGCGGTCGATCATGGTCAAGGCGTGCTGCTTCTTGTCGAGATTGTAGGTATCAGTCTCAGATATAGCGTCCAGCGCCTCATGCCAAGTGTCCGACAGCGTTTTGGCTCGTGCGAGATCGCCGGCCAGCGCCGCCCGGCTCGCCGCATCGGACAACAGATCGAGCGCGCGGCGGTTGAAGATATCGAACTGGATCGCCTGGTCGCGCCCGGCCACGACCTCGGCAAGACGATAGGCGCCGGCGATGTCGCTCTTGCCGGCGCTCACCAGGGCATCCAGCGTCTCGGCGATCTCCAGTCCGCCATACTGCGTCAGAAGGATCGCATTGCGGGCGCTGCCGCCTGCCCGCGTGGCCAGCGCTGCCCGCGCGGCCGGATCGCCCGGCGGCGGCGGCTCGGCAGTTTCCAGCACCGCCATCAGCTCGTCGGCATCGAGCGGCGACAGCCGAACCAATTGGCAGCGCGAGCGGATCGTCGGCAACAGGCTGCCCGGTGCATGGACGATTAGGATGAACAGCGTTCGCGCCGGCGGCTCCTCGAGATTCTTCAGCAAGGCATTGGCTGCATTGGTGTTCATGTCATCGGCCGGATCGACGATCACCACCCGGTAGCTGCCGTCATGCGAAGTCAGCGACAGAAAGCGATTGACCTTGCGGATCTCGTCGACGGTGACGACCGTCTTGAAGTTCTTGGTCTTGTCGTTCAGCGGACGGGTCAGATGCAGCACGCCGGGATGCGCGCCGGTGGCGATCTGGCGAAACAGCGAGGACGCCGGATCGGGAACGGCGAGCGTCTCCGGCGCCTGCTCGAAGGCCGGATGCTTCAGGAGATGATGCGCCAGATGGAAGGCGAGTGTCGCCTTGCCGATGCCGAGCGGTCCGGCGAAGATCAGCGCGTGCGGCAGCTTTCCAGCGCGATAGGCGGCGGCGAGCATGGCCGCGGCCTGCCCGTGCCCGACTAGGCGTGGCGTTTCGGACGGTTCGGGGACGCCGTCCAGCGTGTCATGCTGTTCCGGCGCGATGCGTTCGAAGATCATGCGGGTGCGGTCTGTCTGTTGCGCATGGGCGCCCTCGCCTCCAGTGCCGCGAACACCGTGGCGGTGACGACATTTTCTACCGCATCGGGAGCGGCGGATGCGTCGATCACAACGCAGCGCTCCGGCTCGGCCGCGGCGATCGCCAGGAACGCCTCGCGGCGCGCCTGGTGGATGGCAAGCGTTTCCTTTTCGAAGCGGTCGGGGCCGGCGCCGGCGCCGCGACGCACTGTTGCGCGTCTCAGGCCTTCCGTGGGATCGATGTCGAAGATCAGCGTCATGTCGGGCATCATGCCATTGATGGCGACCTGCTCCAGCGTCTCCATGAACACCGGGTCGAGGCCGCCGGTGACGCCCTGGTAGACGCGCGAGGAATCCAGGAAGCGGTCGCATAGGACAATGGAGCCGCGCTCGACCGCCGGGCGGATGACCTGCTCGACATGGTCGGAGCGCGCCGCGGCGAAAAGCAGCGCTTCCATCTTCGGCCCGAACGGCTCGGCGGCGCCCGAGAGCAGCACATGCCGGACCGCTTCCGCGCCCGGCGAGCCGCCCGGTTCCCGGGTGACGAGGACGTCGTACTTCTTGGCGCGCATCTTTCCCGCCAGCCGCTCGATCTGCGTCGACTTGCCTGCTCCTTCGCCGCCTTCGAAGGTGATGAAAAATCCGCGTGCCAATCGAAAGGCCTTTATCCCTTATTTGAATGGATTCTAGCGCTCTAGATAGTCCGCGTTCGGGAAAACGTCCATGCCGCCGGCGTTATCGTATGTCGCTCAAAAGCGATCTCGGCTGGAGAGAACGACATGCATAAACAAAGACGCTAAAGCGCATTGCGTGAATCCGGTTCAGCGCGACGCGCTTTAGCGGAGCCAGCCGACGGCCAGTTCCTTGACAGCGTCGAGGGCGCGTTGCGGCAGCGTGCCGATGCCGATCGATTCGGCGGCGAAAAGCGGCGTCTCCTGGCTCAGTGTGTCGCCGATCCAGACCCGCAGCACGCCTACCGGCTGCCCCTCCTCCACAGGTGCGGCAACCGGTCCGTCATAGACGATGCTCGCCGTCAGTTTGTCGCGGTTGGCTACCGGCAGGAAGATGGCGATCGGCCCTTTCGCCTTCAGCGTCACGCCGGCCTTAATGCCGCCGAAAACCTGAGCTTGGCCCACCACCTCGTCCTTGGCGAAGATTTGCGTCTTCTCGAAGGAACGGGCACCCCATTCGAGCAGCTTGCGCGCCTCCTCGGCGCGTTCCTTGTCGCTGGCGAGCCCGCTCATCGCCGCGATCACCCGCGCGCCATTGTGGCCGACCGAGCCGACTATGCCAAAGCCGGACACCTCACTGCTGCCGACCGCCAGGCCGTCGGCGCCGATGTCCATCGCCAGCAGCGGGTTGCGATTCCTCTGCGAAATCTTGTTCCAGGTAAAATCCTTCAGGCCGTAGTAGCGATAAAGGTCCGGATACTCGCGCCACAGATGCAAAGCCAGCATTGCCAGCTCGCGCACGCTCGTCTGCTGGCCCTCCGCCGGCAGCCCGGTCGAATTGACGAAAGTCGATTTGGCCAGGCCGATCTGGCGGGCGCGTTCGGTCATCTGCGCGGCGAAATTGTCCTCGGACCCGGCCAAGCCTTCGGCCAGCACGATACAGCCGTCATTGGCCGCCTGCACCGTCACGCCCTGGATCAGGTCCTCGACCCGGACCGCCGATTTGAGCTTGGCAAACATCGTCGACGTTCCCGAAGGGGCGCCGCCCGTGCGCCAGGCGTTTTCACTCACCACGAACGTGTCGTCGAGGGTCAGGCGCCCGGACTTGATGGCGTTGAACACCACTTCCATCGTCATCAGCTTGGCCATCGAGGCCGGCTGTATCGGCTTGTCGGCGTCCTTGGAAAACAACACCGTCCCTGTGTCGGCGTCTATCATGAAGGCCTGGGCTGCCTTGGTCTCGAAAAGCTGCGCGCTGGCGGGCGCGATGCAAAACAGCAGCAGGGCCAATCCCAGAAATCCGGCCAAAGGCGGAAAGACGCGCAACTGCATGAAATCTCGACCCGTTTGCCGGTTCTGGCGCAGCCAAGCTATCAGGGTTTTTTCCGCAGGATCAACCGTGCGGGAAAAATAGATCAGTTGCGCACGGCCAGGGCGTCCGGCGCACCATGCGACCAGGCCGCCTGCAGCAGATCGTCGACGCCGCCATGGCCGTCCGGGTAGAGGTTTACCGCATACCAGTCCTTGCCGTCGAATTCGGAACGCTGGATCTCTATCCTGCCGAAGGGCTCGAGCGCGGCGGCCACGCGTTTTGCCTCGGTGGCGTCATCGAAAGTGCCGGCCGCGACATAGGCCGGCGACGGCGCCTGGGGATTGGCGCTCTTCCATGAGCGCAGGATGTCGGCGGGCGACATGCCGTCGTCGTCAAGTGCGGCAAAGACATCGGCGCTCCGCACGCGCTCGTCGGCATAGGAGAGCGAGGCCACCGAAAACGGCGATTGCGGCGGCAGGCCGATATCCGGACGCTCTGGCACGATCGGACCGAAGTCGGGCAGCGCCAGGTCACCCAACGCCGGCGATTGTGCCGGCACCTGCCCTTGCGGAACCATATCGGAATTCGTCAGCTGACCCGGAAACGGCACGGCGGCAGCACCCACCGGCAGGCTGGGCGACGGTCCGTTCATGGCCACCATGACGCCGGTCGGCAGGCCGTCCGACGGATCCGGTATCCTGTTGCCTGGATGGTAGGAGGCCATCAGATACTGGTCGTCATTGCCGTCGAGCGGCGCGCGGCCAACATATTCCACCTTCACCTCGGCCGTGCCGACATTGGCATAGTCGAGCATCTGGGCGGCGCGTTCCGAGACATCGATGATGCGGCCCTGGTGGTAGGGACCGCGATCATTGACGCGCACGATGACCGAACTGCCGGTCTTGAGATTGGTGACGCGAGCGTAGCTCGGCAGAGGCATGGTCGGGTGCGCCGCCGTCAGATGGCTCATGTCGTAGACTTCGCCGTTGGCGGTCAGCCGTCCATGAAAGGCATCGCCGTACCACGACGCCAGGCCGACCTTGGCATAGTGCTTGTCTTCCTTCGGATAGTACCACTTGCCGCGAACCTGGTAGGGTTTTCCGAGCTGGTCGCGGCCGCCGCCACGCCGCATGAAGGCGACGCGAGGGCTGGCCTTCACGCCATATTCGGTTTCGGCGAAATATTCCTTGGAACGGGTCCTCTTGTGGACCATCCCTTTTGGTTCAGGCTGCGACGCGCAGGCGGCAAGCAAGGCTGCCGACATGGTGAATAGCGCGAAAGCGCAAGCACGGCGTAGACGCGGGCGCGCCGTAGTTTGCATTTTCTGATGTCCCCTACAGTCTCGACCAAAAACGCCGCGGCTTGAACGTCGCAGGAGCCAAAGCTTACCTGACCAATACCAACGACGCCTCGAACCCCTGTCCTTTGTGCGCAGGAATTGTTTATCACGCTATTAATCGATTGTGGCCGGAACCGGGCAAGATTGTGACGCCACCCTGCCCGGCGTCGGCTGCCGGGAAACATGCGGTCCGCGCATGCCGGTTGACAGATCTTTGCCGGGCACACTAGAGCATCAGCGAGATGGCTCTCTTCATTCGCCGCCAGGCTCGAATATCTGATCGAGTGACGTTGGGCGAAGAGATGTCGCTGGAGGGATGGCCGAGCGGTTTAAGGCACCGGTCTTGAAAACCGGCGTGGGCGCAAGTTCACCGTGGGTTCGAATCCCACTCCCTCCGCCATTTGCATAAAAATTTCCGCCGCGTGCAACGCCACCGCGTAATGGTTCAATGCGCTGTTCCTGCGCTGCTGCTCACAGATGGGCGGCCAGCTTGCGACCGCAAAAGTCCGGCTGTTGTGCGGACGTTGGCTGTGGAGGCGACGGATGTTGCTGCGGTACTCGAACAGTTCAAGCTTCGGGAAGTCGTCACAGAGCGCGCGAAAGCCGTCCGCCGTAAGGAAGCCCTTAGGGTTGCGCCACGGGAACGGCGCCCTGCTTTTTGAGGTGTCAGCGCCAAAGCAGCGCAGCAGTTCGTAGTCAATGAAAGTTTCACTCAGAGAGAACGTCTTTCCGTGATCTTCATCAGGTCTGCGAATTCACCGGTAGCACCTTGATTACGACCGTATTTCTTACCGGAGCTGCGTAGGAGCAGCAAGCACCAGTTCGGCTCGCGCTGCCAACGCCTCTGGACCAAACCGAATACCTTGATTTTGTATCAGCAATGAAATAACCGCCCAGCAGTGACTGCAAAAGCCGGGGGGCTTTTCGTGAATTCCTATGTAATTAACCTAGACCGGAGTCCGGCTAGGTCGGGACGGATGTATGAACGCTTTGCGTCGATTGGTTTGGAATTTGAAAGAATTCCGGCGGTTGATGGAAAGTTGCTTAGCGAAAAAAGGATGTCGGACGTTTACCAGCCGGTGCCCGGCGCAGTTTCGCTAACCAAAGAAGAGGTGGGCTGTTTTCTCAGCCACCGACGATGCTGGGAGGAAATTGCTTCGGGCCTCGAGCCGTTTGGCTCCGTTTTCGAGGATGATGTGATCATCTCCTCGCATTTACCTAGATTCGTTGGCAACGACACCAGTTGGATTCCCGTCGACGCCGATATCGTTAAACTAGAGACGGTCCTGGGAAGGGTGTGGCTGGACCGCGTGGTTTCTATGCTACCCGGCGATTTCCGCCTTAGCCTCCTGCGTAGCCTTCACTTCGGGACGGGTGGATACATAATCTCGAAAGCGGCGGCAGAACGGCTGTTAAAGCTGACCGAGCGATTCTCCGATCCCGTAGACCACGTGATGTTTAATCCTGCCTGTGGCGTCGCCAGAGGTCTGAAGACGTATCAAATACTACCTGCGCTCTGCATCCAGTCGTTCCATCTGTATCCGAAAGGATCTGATCTGGTCGACTCGCGCGCGCTTACACAGCACAGCGCCGTGCGATTCCCGGACAATTTGGAAAACATGCCCTGGTTGAAACGGAAAACAATATCGGCGCTCCGGCGCACTTGGCGCTTTCTGCGCCGATATTGGAGAACCGAAATTCCCTTCGCCGACGACCTAAACAGGGCGTGACCCCGACGGCCGAAACGCAAATATGGGCTGTTCGCTGCGGCAATACGGCCGGAGTCGGAATGGCATTCCATTCAAACCGACCGACGGCGAAATTGCCACTAGACGAACGAATCGGACAACGCATCGGGCGGCGCTTCATCGGTTCAAGCCTGAGCGGCCATGATTCCGTTCGGCGTCGGCCGCAACCCCGTCTGTTGCGGATAGCTCACCGCAACGCTATAGAGCCGCTGTCGGAAAAGGCAGACTTGGTTTGGTAAGCCCAAGTCCTTTCGGTAACGAAAGCTCTGGTCTTTGGCCTCCTGCAGGAGATCCCCACGACGAACATCGGACGCTTCTCTCGCGTCCAATCGTTCGTCCGTGTGGTTCTCAAATCCGAGGAACGCTCCGGTCGAACATCGACAAAGGAGCAGTTCATGCACAGCCGCCATCTCGATCCCATGACGTAATAATCGCTGGTGCAGGCCCTGTCGGTCTGTTCCTCGCCTGTGAGTTGCGCCTCGCCGGCCTCTCGGTGCTGGTGCTGGAGCAAGCCGAAGACCCGCACTCCCCGTTGAAGCAGCTTCCGTTCGGGCTGCGCGGCCTCTCGGTGCCCACCATCGAAGCCCTCTACCGTCGCGGTCTGCGGGACGACATCGCCGCTCCACCAAATGCGAGGGATGGGACGGGCAACGGTGGCGCTGCGACTGGCGCGCACTGGCTGGATCAACCGCGCCGTCCGGGTGGCCATTTCGCAGGTATCCAGTTCTTCCACGATGCCATCGACGCCGCGAAATGGCCCTACCGCCTGCCAGGTTCGGCCACCACCGCAATCGCGGTCGAGATGGCGCATCTCAAATCCGTCTTGGCCGCGCGCGCAATCGCAATGGGAGTCGAGATCAGGCGCGGCTTCGGTGTCGAGAACTTCGACCAGACGCGTCACCGTTCGCGCCGGCGGTGAGATTTTTCGCGGATGCTGGCTTATCGGCTGTGACGGCGGGCGCAGCACGGTGCGCAAGGCCGGCGACTTCGCGTTCGTCGGTACCAATCCGGAATTCACCGGCTATTCCGTTCAGATCGAAATGGCCGACCCGGACGGGCTCACGCCCGGCCGCCACTACACGCCGACCGGCATGTACACTTATCAAAAGCCCGGTACCGTCGCGATGGTCGAGTTCGATGGCGGGGCTTTCCACCGAACCCGGCCAATCACCTGCGACCACGTGCAGGCGGTTTTGCGCCGAGTATCCGGCGCGGACCTTACGCTGACGGCCCTCAAACTCGCCGCCACCTGGACGGATCGCGCCCACCAGGCAACGACCTACCGCAAGGGACGAGTGCTGCTTGCCGGCGACGCCGCGCATATCCATTCTCCCTTGGGCGGCCAGGGTCTCAACCTCGGGCTCGGCGACGCGATGAACCTTGGCTGGAAACTGGCCGCCGCCATCCGCGGCGACGCGCCGGACGGTCTGCTCGACAGCTATTTCAGCGAACGCCATCCGGTCGGGGCGCAAATCCTCGACTGGTCGCGCGCCCAGGTCGCGCTCATGCGGCCAAGCCCGGCAACGCGCGCGCTCGAAACCATCATCCGTGACCTGATCGACACGCGCGACGGCGCGACAGACTTCGCCGAACGGGTATGGGGTATTTCTCTTCGCTACGATCCTGGCAGCGGCCACCGGCTGGTCGGGCGCAGTGTTCCCGATTTCGAGCTGAGCGAAGGAAGAAAAATCAGCGAACTCCTCAGCCCGGGCAAGGGCCTGTTCCTTGACTTTGACGCTCGCCCATCGCTTGAAGCGCTTGCAGGCCGCTGGGGCGACCGGATCACCTACGTCGCCGGTAAGGCCAAGGATCAACTGGGCCTGAGCGCCGTGCTCGTGCGCCCCGATGGCTTCGTGGCCTGGGCCGCTGGGGATGACCCCAACCCGGAGGAAGCCGCTCAAGCCGCATCACGATGGTTCGGCGAACCCCGGAAAGGCATGTAGGCCTGCCCCCGAGGCTTTTCGTGCCGAATCGGCTAAGCCTTGAGCCTATGAACGAAACCTCCCTCTACGCGCCGGTGAAGCGGTTTCTCGAAAGCCTGGACTTTGCCGTGAAGGGCGAGATCGGCGGCTGCGACATCGTCGCGCTGCGTGAGGGGGAGCCGCCCGTCGTCGTCATTTGCGAGTTGAAGCTGGCGTTCAATCTCGAACTGGTGCTGCAAGGCGTCGACCGCGCGACCGCCTGCGACGAGGTGTGGCTGGCCGCGCGCATGTCGGCCAGGGGCAAGGGACGCGAGAGCGACGCCCGGTTCCGCAATCTTTGCCGCCGGCTTGGCTTCGGCCTGCTCGGCGTGACGGCGAGCGACCGGGTCGAGGTGCTCCTGAGTCCGGTCACCGTCGCGCCGCGCAAGAACCCACGGCGCCGCTCGCGGCTGGTCGACGAGCACCGCCGGCGCCGCGGCGATCCTGTCGCGGGCGGGGGATCGCGCAATCCCATCATGACAGCATACCGCCAAAGCGCCCTCGCCTGCGCCGCGGCATTGGCCGACGGGCCCAAGCGCCCGCGCGATCTCAAGGCGCTGACGCCGCTTGCGCCGAAAATCCTGCTGCACAATGTCTATGGCTGGTTCGCGCGCGTCGACCGCGGCGTATACGATCTGACCGACGCCGGCCGTGCCTCGCTGATGCGTTGGCCGCAGCCATCGCACGATGAATCCCGACACGGGATTTTGAACGCGCCGAGTGCCTGAGCGCGGGACAACGCCCGGCCCTTTGGTTGATTTTTCAGACAAAATATGCTGCTTGTCCCGCCCATGAAGACACTCTGCACGACGGTCATGGCGTTCTTGACCCTGGCTTTTCCGGCCAACGCCATGGACAGCGCCTTGCGCGCAGGCCTCCTGAAACTCGACCCGCAAACCCGCCTCGAACAGCGCTGTGATGCTGAAGTCCTCGACCGGATCACCCATGACGACCGCAAGTACAAGGCGGATCGGGTGGTCGCTTACGCCTTTGCCACGCCGGTCATGAGCGACGACGCCATTAAGAGCCCGGGAGCCGCCTTCCGCAGCAAGGGGCAATGGTACCGGCTGAAATTCAAGTGCGAGACGGCGCCGGACCATATGGAGGTTTTACAGCTCCGCTACCGCATCGGCGACGAGATTCCAGAGACCGACTGGGCAAAATACAATCTCTACGATTAGGTTTTTCACTGCCGTTTCGACTCGCTCGGCCGCGATTGTCGAATCCCCTCAATGGCGCCGCTGCAACGAAAGCGGTTTTGCGGCGTTGCCCGAAGCGATGTCTTGACGGCAAGGAACCATGCCTTTAGGGCGGGCTGGGCGATCGACAACGAACACTCGGCGAACAGGCAAGGGCTTCCAGGTCGATGGAAATATTTACTGCCGCAGGCTTATCGGCCCTTTTTCAGGTAATCGCGATCGATCTTGCGCTGGCTGGGGACAACGCCATCGTCATCGGCCTTGCGGCGGCCGGCTTGCCGGCCAGTCAGCGCAAACGGGCCATTCTGGTCGGCATCATCGCGGCCACCGTCCTTCGCATTTTCTTCGCCCTGATCACGCAATGGCTGCTGACAATTGGCCCCATGCTCCTCATCGCCGGCGGCCTGCTGCTGCTTTGGGTGTGCTGGAAGATGTGGCGGGAGCTGGGTGTCAGCCACGAGCAGGAGCGCGACGCGACCGAAGCGCTGTCGAATGGCGATTTCGACAAGGATGGGACCATTGCCGGCAAGTCGCCGCGCAAGACCTTCTCGCAGGCCGCCTGGCAGATCGTCATTGCCGACGTCTCCATGTCGCTCGACAATGTCCTGGCCGTGGCGGGAGCGGCCATGAACCATCCGACGGTGCTGATCATCGGCCTCGCTCTGTCGATTGCGCTGATGGGCTTCGCCGCGTCCTTCGTCGCGCGCCTGCTGCACAAATACCGCTGGATCGCCTATATCGGCCTGCTGATCATCCTTTACGTCGCCGTGAAGATGCTTCTCGACGGCGCCGTGCAGCAGTTTCCCGACCAATTCGCTTTCCTGGCGCCATGGTTCGGGTCGAGCGGCCACTGATCTGGAACCCTCGCGCCCGCCGATGTTGGTCAGTTTGAAATTGCAGCGTAGTGGTTCATTCTAATTGGGATTGAACCGGTGCCCATCGGCGCGAAGAAGCACGTCCACCTATATCGCTGGTAAGGATCAAACTTCATATGGGGAATGATCGTTCGATAAAACGTCATTAGACGCTCGCAGATGTGGTATCGATCATCGGGCGCAGCCTGGACACGTTCTCTCGGGATAAACCACTCTGCTTCTTGTGGCTCATTCAAGTAGGTAGGGTGCAGCCTGACAAAATAGCCGTCTTTGGTCATCCTGACATCGTTGGAATCGATGGGGCGGCAATCCTTGTTTCCGCAGCAGTCATAGTGAAGAACGGGATCGGTCTTGCCCGTATACCAACCGTGTGCGTCCGCATCGCCGGGCAGCACAAGCCACGCCAATGCAATATGTCCTAGCAACTGTTTCATGGGACTAGCCCCTCACCATTCTGCCTATAGCATATTAGTGAGTCCTAATCATAGCGCTGAAAGTCGCGTTGACTGGCTGCCATTACCCGGCAATTCGCTTTAAGAGCCGCGAACCAACGGCTTTCGGCTTCTTCGCTTCGATCTGCACAACGAGATCGCCGATGTCGCAGAGCTTGCCTGTTTGCCTGTTCGGGCGAGCCGTGCTATTGCGCCGCCCGAATTGAGCTCCCGCCAGAGCCGTGCAAACCGTTATATGTCGAGACTTCGAGCCGGATCAGCGTTTCCGGTTCATGTCCATTGGAACCTTGCCCATGTCCGCCCCGCGCGTCAGCTTCGTCAGTCTCGGATGCCCCAAAGCCCTGGTGGATTCCGAACGCATCATCACGCGCCTGCGCGCCGAGGGCTATGAGATCGCGCGCAAGCATGACGGTGCCGATCTCGTCGTGGTCAACACCTGCGGCTTCCTCGATTCCGCCCGTGATGAATCGCTCAACGCCATTGGTTCGGCGCTTTCGGAGAACGGCAGGGTCATCGTCACCGGCTGCCTGGGCGCCGAGCCCGATGTCATTCGCGAGAAGCATCCCAACGTTCTCGCCATCACCGGTCCGCAGGCCTATGAGAGCGTCATGGCGGCCGTGCACGAGGCGGCGCCGCCGAGCCATGATCCCTATATCGATCTCCTGCCGCCTCAAGGCGTCAAGCTCACGCCGCGCCACTATGCCTATCTCAAGATTTCGGAAGGCTGCAACAATCGCTGCACCTTCTGCATCATCCCGGCGCTGCGCGGCGACCTTGTCTCGCGGCCGGCGGCCGATGTGCTGCGTGAAGCCGAGAAACTGGCCAAGGCCGGCGTCAAGGAACTCCTCGTCATCTCGCAGGACACCAGCGCCTACGGGATCGACATCAAATACCAGGCCAGCATGTTCGGTGATCGTGAAGTGCGGGCGAAATTCCTCGATCTGTCCGAGGAACTGGGCAAGCTCGGCATCTGGGTGCGCATGCACTATGTCTACCCCTACCCGCACGTGGCCGACGTCATCCCGCTGATGGCCGAGGGAAAGATCCTTCCCTACCTCGACATCCCCTTCCAGCATGCTTCGCCGCAGGTGTTGAAGAACATGCGCCGGCCGGCACATGGCGAAAAGACGCTCGAGCGCATTCGCGGCTGGCGCGATGTGTGTCCCGACCTCGCCATCCGCTCGACCTTCATCGTCGGCTTTCCCGGCGAGACCGACGAGGATTTCGAGATGCTGCTCGACTGGCTGGACGAAGCGAAGATCGATCGCGCCGGCTGCTTCAAATATGAACCTGTACGGGGCGCGCGCTCCAACGAACTCGGCCTTGAGCAGGTGCCGCAGGAAATCAAGGAGGCGCGCTGGCACCGCTTCATGCAGCGCCAGCAGAAGATCTCGGCGACGCAATTGGCCAAGAAGGTCGGCAAGCGCCTGCCGGTGCTGATCGACGAAGCGCATGGCACATCGGCCAAGGGCCGCACCAAATACGATGCGCCTGAGATCGATGGCTCCGTCCATATCCAGTCGCGCCGCCCGCTGCGCGCCGGCGACATTGTCACCGTCAAGGTCGATCGCGCCGACGCCTATGATCTCTACGGTTCGGCCGTCTGAGGACCACGATTTACCACATTTCGCGATAGTTCCGGCCATTTACCCTGTTTGGCCGCCGCCTGCCTTATGGTTTCCGGACCGTAAACGCAGGAACTCAGGATGGACCCCAGACCTGTCCGCCAGGATTATATCGCGACGCTGGACCTGTTGAGGCTGGCGGCGGCGCTGGCCGTTGTGCTGTTTCACTATTTCTTCCGCGGCGCGGCTGCCGACGGCTTTCTCACGACGGGCTATCCTCATGCCGCTCCACTCGCTCTGTACGGCTATCTCGGCGTCAATCTTTTCTTTCTGATCAGCGGTTTCGTCATCGCATGGTCGGCGGAAGGCGGCGGCTGGGAAGAATTCGCCGTCGCGCGTTTCGCGCGTCTATATCCGGGCTTTCTGCTCTGCATGACGATAAGCTTCGCGGTTATCGCCTTTTCCGGCACGCCGCTGCTCCCAGCCTCCTTCAGCCAGTATCTCGCCAATCTCACAATGTTCGCGCCGGCCGTCGGCCAACCTTTCATGGACGGCGTCTACTGGTCGGTCGTGCTTGAAGTGGTTTTCTACGGCTGGGTGACGCTGGCCCTGATTGCCGGCGTTTTCCAGCGATGGAAATTGGGGCTGATCCTCGGCTGGCTGGCGATCTCGGCGGTCAATGAACTCTTGCTCGGCAGCGGCGCGGCGCGGCTTCTGTTTCTCACCGAGTTCGGGCCGTTCTTCGCCGCCGGCATGCTGGTCCATCATCTCCACGCGCATGGTCGCTCAGTGCCGGCCTTGCTGTTGCTGGCGGCGGCCTTCGTGCTCTCCAGCTATACGCTATCGGTGACGCAACAGTGGATGATCGGGCATTATGGCATTGCGGTCTCGTCCGCCCATCTCGTGGCCGCCAACCTAGCGATGCACGCGGCGCTGATCGGCGCTGTCCTGCTGCGCGACCGGATCAGACCGTCGCCGCTCACGCTGGCTCTCGGCGGGCTGACTTACCCGCTTTACCTTCTTCACCAGAATGCCGGCTATCTCTTCATCAACGCCTTGACGCCGCTGGCCGGCAAATGGGTTGCAGCGTGGACCTGCGTGGCGCTCATGGTTTTGGTGTCGTGGGCGATCTGGCGCTATTTCGAGCGGCCGGTGCAGCGTTGGCTCAGGATCCGGCTCAGTCTCGTGGTGGACGCCGGCCTGGTGCGGTTTCGCCATGTCTCGGTGGCCGCGCAAGCCGCCGAATGAGAAAGGGCGCCGCGCGGCGCCCTTCCCTGACGAACGTACGTAGAGCTTATTGCGGCAGCTTGTCGTCGACGCCCTTGACGTAGAAATTCATGCCGAGCAGCGTGCCGTCATCGGCGACCTCGCCGTCCTTCAGCCATGGCGAGCCGTCCTGCTTGGCGATCGGTCCGGTGAAGGGATTCCAGCCGCCGGCAATTTTCTTTTCGGTCGCCTCGGCCATTGCCTTCACGTCGTCGGGCATATTGGTGTAAGGCGCGAGCTTCACCGCGCCGTCCTTGATGCCGAGCCAGACATTGTCGGGCTTCCAGGTGCCGTCGATCGCTGCCTGAACCCGGCTGGTGTAATAAGGTCCCCATTCGTCGGTCAGCGAGGTCAACTGCGCGTTCGGCGCGAACTTGATCATGTCGGAGGACTGGCCGAAGCCGTGCAGCTTGCGCTCCTCGGCCACCTGCAGGGCCGCGGTCGAATCCGTGTGCTGGACGATGATATCGGCTCCCTGGTCGAACAGGGCCTTGGCCGCATCGGCTTCCTTGCCCGGATCGAACCAGGAATTCACCCAGACGATCTTGGCCTTGAAATTCGGATTGATCGACTGCGCGCCGAGCATGAAGGAGTTGATGCCCATCACCACTTCCGGGATCGGGAAGGAGACGATGTAGCCGGCGACGCCGGACTTCGATTCCTTGGCCGCGATCTGACCGAGCACATAGCGGCCTTCATAGAAGCGCGCATTGTAGATGCCGAGATTGTCCGCCGTCTTGTAGCCGGTGGCGTGCTCGAACATCACCTTGGGGAACTTCTTGGCGACCTTCACTTCGGCGTCCATGAAGCCGAAGGACGTGCCGAAAATGATCTTGCAGCCTTCGCGCGCCAGCCGCTCGAAAGCACGGTCGGCATCGGGGCCTTCGGAGACGTTTTCAAGATAGGCGGTCTCGACCTTGTCGCCGAGCGCCTTTTCGACTTCGAGGCGGCCCTGGTCGTGCTGGTAGGAATAGCCGAAGTCGCCGATAGGGCCGGTATAGACCCAGCATGCCTTCAGCTTGTCGGCGGCCTCCGCGGACGCGACCAGCGAAAATGCCGCTGTCGTCGTCATCAGGGCAATAAGCAGTTTTTTCATCGTGTTACCTCTCTGAGTTAAGCCTTGGAGCTTCCCGTCTTGTTATTGTTGTCAACGATCCGGAACGAATGGCTGCCCCAAGGAAGCCGGTGTGTTCATCATCGTCAGACGCTTGTTGCGCGAGATTAGAACGAGAACCACGACCGTCGCCAGATAGGGCAACGAAGAAAGCAGTTGCGAAGGCACCGGAATACCAAAAGCCTGTGCATGAAGCTGGCCGATCCACACCGCGCCGAAGATATAGGCGCCCGCCAGCACCCGCCACGGCCGCCAGGACGCGAACACCACCAACGCAAGCGCGATCCAGCCGCGGCCCGCGCTCATGTTCTCGACCCATTGCGGGGTGTAGACCAGCGAGAGATGGCCGCCGGCAAGACCGGCGCAGGCGCCGCCGAAGATCACCGAGAGATAGCGGTAGCGGATGACCCTGATGCCGAGCGCATGCGCCGAGGCGTGGCTGTCGCCGATCGAGCGCAGCGTCAGCCCGGTGCGCGTCCGGAACAGGAACCACATCACCGCCGCCGTCAGCGCTATCGAGATGTAGAACAGCGGATCCTGGCCGAACAGCAGTCTGCCCACCACCGGGATGGAGCTGAGCCCGGGAATATCGAGATTGGGCAACCTGACGCCGGGCTGGCCGACGAAACTGGTTCCCATCATGCCGGAGAGGCCGAGGCCGAGCAGTGTCAGCGACAGGCCGGTCGCCACCTGGTTGGTGGCCAGCGACAGCGTCATGACGGCAAACAGCAGCGAGAACAGCGCGCCCATGGCGATGGCCGCCAAGAGCCCGATCCAGGGCGAGCCGGTCAGATAGCCTGCGCCGAAACCGCCGACGGCGCCCATGATCATCATGCCTTCGACGCCAAGGTTGAGCACGCCGGAGCGTTCGACCACCAGTTCCCCGATCGCCGCAATGAGCAGCGGCGTCGCCGCCGTGGCGATGGTCAGGAGGATGTTGACGGTGATGTCCATCAGCGGGCTTCCTTCAACTTTGGCGCGGCCTCGAGCTTCGCGGCACTCTCCGATTTGGTCAGCGCCAGACCGATCAACCGGATGCGGTAATGGATGAGCGTGTCGCAGCCGAGCACGAAGAACAGCAGCATGCCCTGGAACACGCGCGCCACCTTGTCGGAGATGCCGAGCGCGCTTTGCACCGCCTCGCCGCCGAGATAGGTCAGGGCCAGCACCAGGCCCGCCGCGACGATGCCGAGCGGATTGAGCCGGCCAAGGAACGCCACGATGATGGCGGTGAAGCCGTAGCCGGGCGAAATGACGGGCTGAAGTTGCCCGATGGCGCCGGAAACTTCCGATATCCCGGCAAGCCCGGCCAGGGCGCCCGACAACAGGAAGGCGAAGAAGACCATGCGGTTGAGGCCGAAGCCGGCGAAGCGCCCTGCCCTCGGGCTGGAGCCGAGCACGCGAACCTCGAAACCCTTGAGCATGCGGCTCATCATCAGCCACACCAGCACCGCCGCGACCAGCGCGAACACGAAGCCCCAATTGGCGCGGCCGGCATCCGGCATCAGTTCCGGCAGGATGGCGGAATCGCCGAATTGGATGGTCTGCGGGAAGCCATGGCCCTGCGGGTCGCGCCAGGGTCCGCGCACCAGCCAGTCGAGGAAGAGCTGTGCGACGTAAACCAGCATCAGGCTGGTCAGGATCTCGTTGGTGCTGAAGCGGGTTTTCAGAAATGCGGGGATAGCCGCGTAGGCGGCACCGCCGACCATGCCCAGCAGAAGCATCAGCGGCAGCACCAATGGGCCCTCGAACCCAGGAAACAGCACCGGAACGGCCGAGCCGAAGATGGCGCCGAAGACGAACTGGCCTTCGGCGCCGATGTTCCAGATGTTGGCCTTGTAGCAGACCGACAGGCCGACCGCGATCAGGATCAGCGGCGCCGCCTTGATCGCCAGCTCGTGCAACTGCCAGACTTGGCTGACCGGCTCGATGAAATAGATGTTGAACGCGCTGAACGGATTGACTCCGAGCAGCGCGAACATGATGCCGCCCGCGATGATCGTCAGCGCGAAGGCGATGAATGGCGACAGCATGGAAAACAGCGCCGAGCGCTGCGGCCGTTTGACGAGTTCGAGGCGCATCATGCCGTCTCCAGCGTGTGTTCGGCGTGGCCTGGTTCGGCGCCGCCCATCAGCAGGCCGATTTTTTCGAAGGTCGCCTCGGCGATCGCCAGCGGCCTGGACAGTTCGCCATTGTGCATCACCGCGATCGCATCCGATATCTCGAACAGCTCGTCGAGATCCTGGCTGATGACCAACACCGCCGATCCGCTGCGGGACAGTTCGATGAGTGCCTGGCGGATATGGGCGGCTGCGCCTGCATCGACACCCCAGGTCGGCTGGTTGACCACCATGACGTCAGGCCTGCGGTCGAGTTCGCGGCCGACGATGAATTTCTGCAGATTGCCGCCGGACAGCGCTGCCGCCTCCGGATCGGGCGCGCTCTTGCGCACGTCCATCGCCTCGATGATGCGCTGGGCGGCGGCATAGACGGTGCCGCTCTTGACCATTCCGCCCGTCCCGACGAAGGTCTTGCCGTCGGTGGCATGGCGCGACAGGAGCAGGTTTTCCGAAAGCCGCATGCGCGGGGCGGCACCATGGCCGAGGCGCTCCTCCGGCACGAAGGCTGCACCCAGCAGCCGGCGCCCGGTGATGCTGAGGCTGCCCGCATCCTTGCCGCGAATGCGCACCGAGGCGGCATCCGGCTGCGGGACTTCACCGGAAACGGATTCGAAGAACTCGCCCTGGCCGTTGCCCGCGACACCGGCGATGCCGATCACCTCGCCGGCGCGGACGGTGAGATTGATATTCTTGAGCGGGATCGAAAACGGCGTCGCCGGCTTGCGGCTGAGGCCGCGGATTTCGAGCAGGGACTGTGCCGTTTCGATGCCCGCGACCGGCGCGCGCACCACGGCCTGCACTTCGTTGCCGACCATCATGCGGGCCAAGGACGCGGCGGTCTCCTCGCGCGGATTGCAGTGGCCGACCACCTTGCCGTGCCGCAGCACGGTGGCGCGGTCGCAGATGCGTTTGACCTCCTCCAGCCGGTGCGAGATGTACAGGATCGATTTGCCTTCCGAGCGCAGACGTTCGAGCGTCTCGAACAGCTTGTCGGCCTCCTGCGGCGTCAGCACCGAGGTCGGCTCGTCCAGGATGATGAGTTGCGGCGTCTGCAGCAGGCAGCGGATGATCTCGATGCGCTGGCGCTCGCCCACCGACAGGTCCCCTACCAGCGATTCAGGATCGAGCGGCAGGCCGTAGCTGTAGGAAAGCGCCCTCGCCTTGGCCGCGATGCTGCTGATCGGGGAGCCGTCATCCAGGGAAAGCGCGATGTTCTCGGCCGCCGTCAGCGCCTCGAACAGCGAGAAGTGCTGGAACACCATGCCGATGCCGAGCTTTTTCGCGACGCCCGGGCTGGTAATTCTGACGGCCTGGCCATTCCAGAATATTTCGCCGGAATTGGGCTCCAGCGAGCCGAACAGCATCTTGACCAGCGTCGATTTGCCGGCGCCGTTCTCGCCGAGCAGCGCGTGGATCTCACCCTTGGCTATGTCGAGGTCGACATGATCGCACGCCGTCAGCGTGCCGAAAATCTTGGTCAGGCCGCGAACCTCAAGCAGATTCGCTCCGTTATGATTTGCACTCACAGTGCCTCCCATCCGGGTTCCCGGATATGTTCTGTGTTCCCGCAAGCATCGTATGCGCGGCCAGCTCTCATGCGAAAGCAGCACTCGACTTGAAAGAGCTTCAAGAATTTCAGCGGAAACTCAAGGGCAAAGATCAGTCTTCTTCGCGCAACCACGCGGCGGGCCGCCTTTTCGCGCAAACCGTGCCCGCACCTGCGGCAGAGAGCTCAAAACCAGGGCAGTTCCCGTCAGGGAACCAGTATGGTCGTGCCCGTGGTCCGGCGGCCTTCAAGATCCGCATGGGCTTTGCCCGCGTCCTTGAGTGCATAACGCTGGTTGATCTTGATCTCGACGGCGCCGCTAAGCACGACTTCGAACAAGGCCGCGGCCGAGGCGTCCAGATCCTCGCGTTTTGCATTGTAGACGAACAACGTCGGCCTTGTAGCGAACAAGGAGCCTTTCTGCGCCAGCAGCGACATCGAGAATGGCGGGATCGGTCCCGACGACTGGCCGAAGCTGACGAACATGCCGAGCGGCTTCAGGCAGTCGAGCGAGGCCGGGAATGTGTCGTTGCCGACGGAGTCGTAGACGACGTCGCATTTTTTGCCGCCGGTGATGGCCGCGACGCCGGCAACGAAATCCTGCTCCTTGTAGTTGATGACATGGTCGAAGCCGTGTGCCTTTGCGAGTTCGATCTTGTCGCTCGAACTTGCCGTGCCGATGACGGTCGCGCCCAGATGCTTCGCCCATTGGCCGAGAATGAGCCCGACGCCGCCGGCTGCCGCATGGAACAGGATGGTGTCGCCTGCCTTGACCTTGAAGGTCCGGCGCAAGAGATATTCGGCGGTCATGCCTTTCAGCATCATTGCTGCCGCCTGCTCGTCGCTGATGCCGTCCGGCACCTTGACGACCTTGCTGGCATCGATGACGCGCTCCTGCGCATAGGCGCCTGTGGTGACGGCATAGGCGATCCGGTCGCCGGGCTTCAGCCAGTCAACGCCCTCGCCCACAGTCAGGACCAAACCGGCGGCCTCGCTGCCGGGAATAAGCGGAAACCCGCCGGGCGGCGGATAGAGACCGGAGCGATGATAGACGTCGATGAAATTGAGGCCGATTGCCGTGTGCCTGACCAGGATCTGCCCTGATCCCGGTTGGCCGGGATCGGTGTCCTCATAGGTCAGGACTTCCGGACCGCCATGGGCGTGGATGCGGACTGCTTTGGGCATGGTGGGCTTCCTTGAGAAATTTGCCGATCAGGCTTTTTTGGCACCGAGATTTGGAAAGAACTGCATGATGCCGCCGATACAGGCGAGATAGAGCCCGGTAACGGTAATGCCAATCTTTATGAAGGTGCTGACCTGCGCGCCCAGCACGCCGATCTGGTCATAGAAGGCGGCGAGTGCCGCTTGCGCAAGCGCAAGCGCGCCGAAAGCGCACCACAAAAGAGTCATTGCGAGATTGATGCGCCGCAGCCGCACCACCCTAACCGGATGGATGAAGTTGATCGGAACGAATGTCAGGATGCCCGCCACCACGACCACCGCGAACGAGACCCATTGTCCCGGCTCGATGACGAAGAGCGTGAACACCACCATGTTCCAGACAACGGGGAATCCCTTGAAGAAATTCTCCTTCGTCTTCATGCCGGTGTCTGCATAGTAGATCGCGCTGGACACCACGATGATGGCCGCCGACAGGAACGACAGGCCCTCGCCCATGAAGCCGCGCTGATAGAGCGCGAAGGCCGGGATCAGCACATAGGTGACATAGTCGATGATGTTGTCGAGGAGCTCTCCCGACCATGTTGGCAGGATTTCCTTGACCTCGAGCTTGCGCGCGATCGGCCCGTCTATGCCGTCGACGAACAGCGCCAGCCCCAGCCACCAGAACATGGCCGTCCAGCGCTCCTCGCTCGCCGCCACCAGCGACAGGAAGGCCAGGAACGAACCCGAGGCGGTCAGGAGATGCACCGAAAAGGCGCGCGCCTGCGGCCAGGTGACTTTCTTCTTCGGCCGCGGAATCCGGTCGGCGATTTTCTTGGCGGCTTTCCTGGCCGTTGTGTTCTTGCTCACGGGCCCTGCCAGTCCAGCTTGCAGATTTCGGCTGAACGGCCGCCGAAATTCCAGTTGCGACCAAAGGCTCGCATCTTGCTCTTGTCGGACTTGGCCACGATGATCTCCGGCGCGATCCAATATTCGGAATTGCTGATCACCGTGTCCTTGTCGCGGTCCTTGCCGGCAATTGGCGTGACCGCCCCATCGATGATCTTCGGTATCTGGAAGATACGCGTCTTGTCGCGTGTCTCATAGGTAATCGGCACTTGTTCGACACCGAGGAATTTGCCGACGAGGATCGAAAGCAGCGACGTCGTCCCGCCCGCCTTGCCGGTGAAAATCTTCGTCAACGCCTTGACCGCATAGATCGAGGCTCTGACGTCGATGAACAGGCCGGCGGTCCAGTTGCCGCGGCTCATATAGCCGGGGATTTCCATGATCAGCCCGAGATTAAGCCCTGACAGGTCGACCTCTCCGAAATGACCGGCATCGATACGGAAACCCGCCCAGGTCTGGCAATAGCCTTCGGTCGGAGGATGGCTGCCCAGCGACAGCACGCAAGGGCAAAAAACCGTGCAATTGCAGGAGAGTACGAGCTCCCCCTTCATTGCCCAGCTCGGATCCGTCATCGAGTTTCCCCCACTCATAGCGAGACTACTAGCAGCGCGGCTGCCCAGACAAGCAGTATCGCACCGGCCAGCCGGGTTGGAAGCCTGCCCGCGGCTTGTTTTTCGATCAGGGTGAACAGGCCGATCAGCGCCATCCAGAAGACGTTCATCACGCCCACGGCGAACATCACCAGCATCAGTGCCCAGCAACAGCCAAGGCACCAGATGCCTTGCGCGACGCCGAGCCGGAAAATGGCTGCAGGCCGCGCGCTCCAGTTGGCAAACAGGATCGCGAAGGGGTTCCTGCATTTCTTCAGGCAGGCCTCCTTCAGGCCACTGAACTGGTAGAGGCCGGCGACCAGCAAGGCGACAGCGCCGGCAATGCCCAGAACCGGATCGAACATCTGGCCTGACGAGGCGAACGCATCGATGGCGAGCGTCAGCGCCGCAAACCCAGCCGACGCGGCCAGCCATGTCGAGAGATAGCCGGCGACCAGCACCAGCGGATGGACGACCGGCTCATGCCTGATCCTGGCCGTATCGGCGATCTCGCAATAGGTTCGGATCATCGGCGCCGCCGAGGGCAGCATCGTCGCGGTCGCCATCAGGAACCACATTGCCGTCAGCGCACCGGCGCGCGGGCCGATATCTCCGTCCAGGGGCGCGGCCGAGAGGCAGAGGGCGAAGAACCGGGCCAGCGAATCGGGCAACGGCAGCTGCGGCAGGGTTTTCAACAAGGCGTCGCCGGGCGCGCCGATACCCGCGGCGCGTCCCTCCGCGGCGCGGACCGCCATTGCGGCCAGGGACAGCCAGGCAAGCAGGATGCCGGCGCCGACAACGAGGTTCACCGTCAAACGCGGGTTGCGTGCGATATCGGCCGTCGCACGGCCTGCGCTGTCGAGATGGCTGAAGTCGTCCTGGCGGCCGGTCATGACCTTCGAATGGGCCGAATCGCCCCGTTGATCAAGCCGTATGACCTGACCTATATGCTCATCGAGTGGCGGGGCGCGTGCGCTGCCCCGCATCGCAAGCCGGAAGTCGATCTTGGAGCATCAGAAAACAGCACGGATACTCATCGCCGGCACGGGGCCGGCAGGGCTGATCGCCGCGCTCGGTTTCGCCGATGCCGGCTTTCCGGTGACGCTCGTCGGGCCGGAGGCATCCGCCCGCGATGGCCGCACGACGGCACTGATGAACCCTGCCTTGAAGGTGCTTGAGCGGCTGGGCGTCCTCGCCGACATCAAGCCGCAGGCCGCGCCCCTCAAGGTGATGCGCATCGTCGACGCGACCAACCGGTTGATCCGCAGTCCGGTCGTCACCTTCCGCGCCAGCGAGATCGACGAGGATCAGTTCGGGCTCAACCTGCCCAATAGCGTCCTCATTCCCGCGCTCGCCGGCAGGGTTGCCGCGCATTCCGGGATCGCGTGGCTGACATCCATGGTCGATGCCTGGCATCTCGGCGCCGATAAGGCTCGCGCGGCCCTTGCCGACGGCAGCGTGATCGAAGCATCCCTGGCGGTTGCCGCCGACGGACGCCTGTCGCCGGCGCGCCAGGCGGCGGGCATCTCGACCGCCGCCCGGACTTATCCCCAGGCAGCGCTGGTGCTCAACTTCTCCCACGGCCGCGATCATGCCTTCACCTCGACCGAGTTCCATACCGAAACCGGTCCGTTCACGCAGGTTCCGCTGCCCGGCAACCGCTCGAGCCTGGTCTGGGTGGTCAAGCCGGAAACCGCCACGGAACTTGCCGCGCTGGACGATGCGACGTTGTCGCTGCGGGTCGAACAGCGGATGCAGTCCATGCTGGGCCGGGTGACGGTCGAGCCAGGCCGGCAGGTCTATCCGCTTGCAACGGCGACGCCGCTGCGTTTTGCGCGCGACCGGGTGGCGCTTGTCGGCGAAGCCGCCCACGTATTTCCGCCGATCGGCGCGCAAGGGCTCAATCTTGGCATCAGGGATATCGACGATCTTATTGGAATCGCGAATGAAAATTATGAAGACCCAGGGGCCGCGAAAGCCCTCGCCATCTATGACTTCAAGCGCCGGCCCGATATTCTGGCGCGCAGCAGCGCGGTCAATCTACTGAACATGTCGCTGCTTTCCGACCTGCTGCCGGCGCAGATGGCGCGCGGTGCCGGGCTCGGCGTGCTTGGTGGTTTTGCACCGCTTCGCGCTTTCTTCATGCGCGAAGGGCTCCGTCCCGGCAGCGGGTTTGCGGCGCTTGGCGGTGGCTTGGGAAAGCAAGCGCGCCAGCAGTGAGCTTGCGAACACATTTGCTGCCGGCAGGCATCGATGGCCGGCAACTCGCCCACAATCTTTGCTCCGTATCACACGCAGCTTGAGGACGCTCAAAGCTTCGGGATTGAATTGATTCGGAGTCTGCGCCAAATAAAGCTAAGGAATTCAGTGGTGAGTACGATGAGAACAGCCAAATTCGCGATCGGACAGGTGGTTCGCCATCGGCTGTTTCCGTTCCGGGGCATCATTTTCGATGTCGATCCGCAATTCGCCAATACGGAGGAATGGTACGAGGCGATCCCCGTCGACGTGCGCCCGCGCAAGGACCAGCCGTTCTACCATCTGCTCGCCGAGAATTCGGAAACCGAGTACATCGCCTATGTGTCCGAGCAGAATCTGCTCGAGGACCAATCGGGAGAACCGGTCCGCCACCCGCAGATCAAGGAAATGTTCGACAAAAAGCCGGACGGACGCTACGAACCGAAACGGCAGTCCAGGCATTGATCACCTCAGGCACTGATCAGTGAGTCAGGTGCAGAAGCAAAAAAGCGGGGCATGACCCCGCTTTTTTGTGGCTTTGAGAATGCCCGAACCGATCAGTTCGCGGTCTTCGCCTTGTCCTGCTCTTCCTTGAGCTTCTTGGCGAAGTCCTGGTTGTTCTTGGCGACGAAATCCTGGAGCTTCTTCTGCCGGTCCTCGATGTCCGACTGCTGCAGCGGCGGGCCGTCATAGGCGCCGCTGAAGCCCTGCAGCGCGACCTTGATCGGATTGGGCTGGTTCTGGAAATTGATCGAGGTCAAGGTGAGCGCCTGGCCCTTCTTGAAGGAGGCGACGAGCTGGTCGGTCAGCGGCACTTCCGCCACGCAGCGGTCGGGGAAGCAGACCACATATTCAAGCTTCTGCGTTTTGCCGGTATCGATCTGGAGGCCAATGCCGGCACCAACCAGACGACCGGTCGGAACCGTCACCTGGAAGACCTTGCGGTTCACCTTGCCTTTCAGCTCGATCAGGCTCACGCCGGTGACCAACTGGCCGTTGCCGGCGGTGGTGATGTTCTGCACGTTGCAGATGTCGACGTCTTCCTGCTTTGTGCAAGCCTTGAACCAGCCCTGCGGGATCTGTTGTTGCTGCTGTGCGGAAGCAACGGGAATTGCCGCGCCCAGAAAGCCGATCACGCCAGCGGCCATGACCGACAGGCGGTACGCATTGCTGTTCAGGCTCGTCATGTCGTGCACTTCCTCTCAAATGATCCCGGGGACCCGCTTCTTCGCGCCGTGTGGTCCAGCTACCTGTTGCCGAAATGAGGCAACAGAATGACTTCGGACGGCGTGTTACACTGCAAGCGGTGCCGAATCCAGCCCGCAATCTGCGATTCTTGGCAACGAACATTGGCGGTGCCCCATGCTAGTGTGCGCACCGAATCATCAAGCCGACCCGGTAAGGAGACGGTCATGGGCCGCGTTCTCGTTTGGCTGATCACCGCGACATCATTTTTCGCCCTTTCGCCCCTGCCGGCGGCGTCGGAACCCAGATATGCAATTGCCATGCAGGGTGAGCCGGCCCTGCCGCCCGACTATGCGCATTTCGACTACGTCAATCCCGACGCGCCGAAGGGCGGCAGCATTACCTATTGCGTCGTCGGCAGTTTCGACAATCTCAACCCCTTCATCCTGAAGAGCCTGCGCACCACGGCGCGCGGCATGATGGACACGATCTTCGGCAATCTGGTCTTCGAGCCGCTGATGCAGCGCAATGCCGACGAGGCCTTCACGCTCTATGGCTTGCTTGCCGAGTCGGCCGACATGGATTCCGAGCGCAAGAGCATCGAATTCCATCTCAACCCGAATGCCAAATGGTCGGACGGCCAGCCGGTGACGCCGGAGGACGTGCTGTTCACCTACGATGCCTATACGCAGAAAGGCCGTCCGCCCTACAGCGACCGCATGGCCAGGATTGCCAAGCTTGAGAAGACCGGCGACCACAGCGTGCGGTTCACCTTCAACGACAAGGCCGATCGCGAATTTCCGCTGATCATCGCGCTGACGCCGATCATCCCCAAGCACGCCTTCGACATCGAGACTTTCGACAGGACGACGCTGAAGCCGTTGATCGGCAGCGGCCCCTACAGGATCGCACAGGTGACGCCCGGCCAGCGCATCGTTTTCAAGCGCAACCGGGACTATTGGGGCAAGGATATTCCGGCCAAGCGCGGCTTCGACAATTACGACCAGATCACCATCGAATATTTCCTCAACGCCAATGCCAAGCTCGAGGCGTTCAAGAAAGGCCTTTGCGCCATCGACGACGACAGCGATCCGGTGAAGCGCGAACGCGATCTGGATTTTCCCGCTTTCCATAGGGGAGAGGTGGTTGCCGAAACTTTCGACACCGGTATTCCACCCGTCGTGACCGGTTTCCTGTTCAACACGAGGCTGCCGAAATTCTCGAACCCCGTGGTGCGTCAGGCGCTCGGCATGCTCTACGACTTCGAATGGGCCAACAAGAACCTGTTTGGCGGCAAATACGCGCGAACGATGAGCTACTGGCAGAATTCCGAGCTTTCGGCGCTCGGCCATCCGGCCGACGACAGGGAAAAAGCGTTGCTGGCGCCCTACCCCGGCCGCGTGCCGGCCGACGTCATGGACGGAACCTGGCGGCCGCCGGTGACCGATGGCTCGGGCCAGGACCGAAAGGTGCTGAAAGCGGCTTTCGATCTCCTGAAAAGCATCGGCTACCACCTGCAGGGCGGCACGATGCTCGACCCCGAGGGCAAGCCCTTCGGCTTCGAGATCCTGACCGCCTCGCAGGACGAGGAGCGTCTCGCCGGCATCTACCAGCGCACGCTGGAAAAGATCGGCATCGATGTCTCCATCCGCAGCCTCGACGGCGACCAGATACAGTCGCGCAAGCAGCGTTTCGATTTCGAGGTGCTGATCGGCTCGAGCGGCTTCAACAATTCGCTCTCGCCCGGCATCGAGCAGATCGGGCGTTGGTCATCCTCCGCCGCCAAGGCTGAAGGTTCGTTCAACCTCGCCGGCGTCGCCGATCCCGCGGTGGACGCTGCGATCGAGGCCATGTTGCGCGCCCGCACCAAGGAGGATTACGTCGCCGCCGTGCGCGTTCTCGACCGGTTGCTGATCTCCGGCAACTACATGGTGCCGATGCAGCACAACACGCAGCAATGGATCGCTTACTGGAATTATCTGGACCATCCGCAAAAGACGCCCATATTCGGTTACCAGTTGCCGACCTGGTGGCGAAAGCCGAACTGAGCATAGGCCCAGGAGTGGAAGCCCGGTAAGTGCACGGCGCCCGAACGTTCAGGAGATCGAGATGAGCCAAGCGAATACGATCACCATAGACGTGGTGTCCGACGTCGTGTGCCCATGGTGCTTCATCGGCCAGAAGCGGCTGGATAAGGCGGTCGCCGCCGCCGGCGAGGTGGATGTGCATATACGCTGGCGGCCGTTCCAGCTCGATCCGACCATTCCGCCGGAAGGCAAGGATCGCCGCGAGTATATGCTGGCCAAGTTCGGCAGCGACGAACACATTCGCCAGATCCACGCCCGTATCGAGCCGCTCGGTGAAGCCGAAGGCATTTCCTTCGCTTTCGGCGCCATCAAGGTCGCGCCCAACACGCTTGATGCCCATCGCGTCATCCGCTGGGCCGGTGCGGCCGGGGAGGACGTGCAGAACCGGCTGGTGCGCCGCCTGTTCCAGCTGAACTTCGAGGAGGGCGCCAACATCGGCGATCACGCCGTGCTGGTCGAGGCGTCGCGCGAGACCGGAATGGACGCATCCGTTGTCGAGACGCTGTTGCCGACCGATGCCGATGTCGAGGCGGTTCGCACCGAGATCGCCACCGCGTCGCGCATGGGCATATCAGGCGTGCCATGTTTCCTGCTGGAGGGCAAATACGCGGTGATGGGCGCGCAGGACGTCGACACGCTCGCCGACGCCATCCGCCAGGTAGCCGCCGCCAAGGCGCGTGGCGAACTGGAAAAAGTCGACTGAACCCGACCTTCAACGCAGGATTTTCAAGCAGCCCTCCCCGGGCGTGAGGCAACGCCTGGCCCCGGTGGGTTCCGCGATCGTTGGCTTTGCCGGCGTCGCGGCCTGCCCTGACGCCGCCGGTCCGGTCGATCGATGGTTTGCCCAGCGTCTCAGGTCATTTCCGGACCTCCGGCGTGGACATGCCGGCGAGGAATCAGGCGTCCAGGGCGACGTGTTTTCCGGAATTTGATTAGCCTGCAATGAAAAGCCGGGTTGCCGGGCAGGCCAAGCGGGTCACAAAATCGTGCGAACGCTTTCCCTAGGGGAAGGTAGAGACGTCGCGCCCTGATGCCGCGTAACTAGCTGACATCGTTAGGGTAAATCCGTTGTTCGTCGGCTTTAGCGCGACGCTCGGAAGGCCGGACCTGTTGCCCCGCAGCCACGGCATCCACTTCAATCCCGCTGCCCCCCTATAAAAATTAATGGAAAATGATCAATTGGTGTTACCATCCGTAACAATACTAAAAAGGTTTGGGCGGGATTGTGATTCGGGTCGACAGACCACCGCAACTGTCAGGAACAGATGGACTACACAGCGATGCCGCAAGGCGGTCGCTTCTGACCCCGGTTTCCTCGATGCGCAGCTTCTGGGGCCTGATGCGGGCCTACTGGGTCTCGGACCGGTGGAAGGAGGCCTGGACGCTGACGCTGGTGATCGCGCTGCTCACCGCTCTGTCCAGCAAGGCCGGCGTCTGGTTCGCAGAAGCGTCCGGAGAACTGGTCAACTCGATCGCCTTCTTCCACGACGCCGCCAACACCACCCCTCTCCAGACGCTTTTGGCCAATGCCGGTATTTTGGTGCTGCTGGTCGTGCTCAAGGACGCCGGCTTCACGGGCATCCGCAATCTTGTCTCGGCAACCTTGCACCGCAAATGGCGCGGTTGGCTCGACAGCCGTTTCAACGAGGCGCTGCTGGACGGCAACCACACCCATTTCCACGCCCAGCATGCCTCGACCGGCAATGGCGCGCCGGCCCCCGACAACATCGATCAGCGCGTCCAGGAATCGATCAAGGACATGACCGGTGGCGCCATCGGTCTGGCCATGGGCGTGCTGGGTGTCGCCACCTCGCTCTATTTCGTCGGCCAGAAGCTGCTCGAGACCTCCGTCGAGGTAAAGGGGCTCGAATTCCTCGGCAGCTATGGCAGCGCCATCCTCGCCCTCCTTGCCGTCGCCATCTATGTGCCGCTCAACACTTGGATCGCGGTAAAGCTCGGTGGCATGCTCGAGCGTCTCAATGTCAGGATGCAGCAGGCCGAAGGCAGTTACCGTGGCGAGCTGACGACATTCCTGCGCCGCAGCTTCCATGTCGCGGCCTCGCGGGGCGAAAGCGTTCAGAGGACCATGCATGGCCGCCTCTATGGCGATATTGACGGCACATGGACGCGGCTCAACATCGTCAACACCGTCTACATGTCGTTCGAGCTGATCTACAATTTCATCGGCGCCCGCATTGTCGCCTATGGACCGGGCCTTGTGCCGTTCATCCACAACGGCTTCGACCTGAAGGGCTACATAACCGGCTCCGAACTGGTCAATTCGCTGATCGGCCAATGTTCGTGGTTCATCCATGTCATGCCCGCCATCGCCACCCTGCGCGCCAACAGCCAGCGTGTCACCGAGTTGGCCAATGCGATCGAGAACGTTCAGCACCCCCAGGAATTCTACAGCCAGAGCGGCCGTTCCGACTTCCGCTACGCCAGCCAGAACCCGGTTTTTGGCTTGACCATCCAGAAGCTTGAACTGGCGCATCAGGGCGAGGACGCAACGCCTTTCCTCGTAGCGGCGAACCTGCGCTTCCGGCGCGGCGAATGGACCTTCCTGAAAGGCGAATCCGGCTGCGGCAAGACCTCGCTGATCAAGGCCATCAACGGCCTGTGGCCCTACGGCCGCGGCACCATCGTCTTCCCCGAAGGGGTGAAGAGTTTCTATGCAGCCCAGGAGGTCAAGCTGCAGCAGGTGACCCTGAAGCAGCTGGTCTGCCTGCCGGGCTCCGAGCACGACCATGGCGACGCGCAGGTCGCGTCCGCGCTGCACAAGGCGGGTCTGGGCGACTTCATCGAGAATATGGGCGACGAAAGCCGCGAAGGCAAAAGCTGGGATCAGGTCCTGTCCGGCGGTCAGAAACAGAAGCTGGTGGTGGCCCGCATCGTGCTCCATCAACCCGGGCTACTATTCCTGGACGAGGCGACCGGCGCACTCGATCCGGAGGGCAAGGTTGCCTTCCACCAGGCGATCAAGGACAACTGCCCCGATGTAACGGTGATCAGCGTCATGCATGAAGCGGTGGCGCCGCGATCGGTCACCGGCGCCGAGTTCTACCACTCGATCGTCGCGATCGCGGACGGCGTCGCCACCAAGAAGCCGCTGGTGCCGAGCCTGCCTCCCGAGCTCACCACCATTCTCGCACAGCCGGGGCCGGTGCCAAGGCCGGTCGACGACAAATGGCTGCGTTTTCCGCGCCGGCTGAAGCAGAAGTAGCCGGACTCGCCGCGGCATAGGCCGTCCAGCCATTTTACCGTTTCGGCGCGATACGCTTCAGCGATCACAGTCTCGCGACTGGGGCATGTTGCCCGCATTTTCCTCGATCACCTCGATTGACAGGGCAAGGCGAGCTCCTATGTTGCGCCCGCTCGCAGACATCAAACTCGAACCCGCGAGCGGAAAGGTCACCGCGCCATGCCTGGCGACAGTCACAGTCGAACGCAACCGCCGTCCGCCCTGACGTGACCTCGACGGTTCACGTCTTGCCGGACGGCAAGGAGTGAACCATGAACGATTTTTCCCCCGTAGCGGACGACGAGGCCGTCGCCATCGCCCGCATCCTTGCAAACGACCATGTCGCAGACGTGGTCGAAGCGCTCAACCGCGAGTCGCGCGAAACGGCGACCGAGCTGCTTTGCGAAGTGCCGTTCGAACGGCTGGTCGAGATCTTCGACCAGCCGGAGCTCGAGGGCGCGCCCGAGCTGGCGGAGGCCTTGCCTCGCGCCAAGGCGGGCAAGCTGCTTACCGCCATGTCGGTCGATCGCGCTGCCGACATCCTGCGCGATCTTGACGAACCCGCCCGTTCCGAGCTGCTCGGCGTGCTGGCGCCCCCGCTGCGCGCAACCCTGCTCTCGATTCTCGGTTACCCCGAAGGCAGTGCCGCTTCGATCATGACGACGGAGTTCGTCAGCGTGCCCTCGGACTGGACCGTCGGCCGCACGCTCGACTACATCCGAAAGGTCGAGCGGACGCGCGAAACCGTCTACGCCATCTACATCGTCGATCCCGAGACGCATCTGCTCATGCGCTCGACCGGTCTGCGCCGGCTCATCACCGGCGAGCCTGACGATTCGATCCTGTCGGTGGCGCCGGACCGCGTGCCGGTGACCGTCACGCCTTTGACCGATCGCGAAACCCTGGCGCAGACGATCTCCAAATACGATTTGCTCGCCGTTCCCGTCGTCGATCACGGCAAGATCCTCGGCATCGTCACCATCGACGACATCATCGACACGATGATCGAGGAGACGACGGAGGACGTGCATCGCTTCGGCGGCATGGAGGCTCTGGACGAGCCCTACATGAAGATGAGCTTCCTCGCCATGATCCAGAAGCGTGCCGGCTGGCTGTGCGCGCTGTTCATCAGCGAGATGCTGACGGCCAACGCGATGCAAAGCTACGAGAGCGAGCTGGAAAAAGCGATCGTGCTGACGCTCTTCATTCCGCTGATCATGAGCTCCGGCGGCAATTCCGGCTCGCAGGCGACCTCGCTGGTCATACGCGCGCTGGCGTTGCGCGAGATCGGCCTGCGCGACTGGTGGCGGGTGGCGTTGCGCGAATTGCCCACCGGCCTCCTGCTCGGGGCGATACTCGGCGTCGTCGGCATCTGCCGCATCGCGCTCTGGCAGTATTTCGACTTCTACAACTACGGCCCGCACTGGCCGTTGATCGCCGCGACGGTCGGAGCGGCATTGGTCGGCATCGTCACCTTCGGCTCGCTGTCGGGTTCGATGTTGCCGTTCGCCTTGAAACGCGTCGGCTTCGACCCGGCCAGCGCGTCGGCGCCATTTGTCGCCACGCTGGTCGATGTCACCGGGCTTGTCATCTATTTCTCGGTGGCGCAGGTGATCCTGCGCGGCACGTTGCTGTAGCAGCTCTCCTAGCTGCGTCGCGGCAAGCACCTTGCCGCGGCGCGTTTGTCCGTCAGTCTACGCGCTCGCCATCCTTCACTCGGTAAGTCGGCTTGTACATGGTCACAAGCTCTTCCGCGGCCGTCGGATGCACGGCCATGGTGCGGTCGAAATCATCCTTGACCAGCCCGGCCTTCAGCGGAATGGCGAGAAGCTGCGCCATCTCGCCGGCATCCGGCCCCAATATGTGCGCGCCGAGTACCTTCTTAGACGCGCCATCGACCACCAGCTTCATCAGCATCTTTTCGTCGCGGCCGGACAAGGTGTGCCGCATCGGACGGAATGCCGCGCGATAGATCTCGATGTCGGGGAAGCGCTTGACCGCCTCGTCTTCCGACAGGCCGACCGTGCCGATCTCCGGCTGCGAGAACACGGCGGTGGCGATCGTGTCGTGGTCGGGCGCGGTCGGGTTGCCCTTGAAGGCGGTCTCGACGAAGCACATCGCCTCGTGGATCGCCACCGGCGTCAGTTGCACGCGATTGGTGACGTCGCCGATCGCCCAGATGTTTTCGACGTTGGTGCGGGAGTACGCGTCGACCTGGACCGCGCCGGTCGCGGTCATCTCGATGCCGATGCCTTCCAGTCCCATATTCTCGGTGTTGGGGATGCGGCCGATGGCGAGCATCACCTGGTCGACCGTCAGCGTCTGGCCGCCGGTGAGCAACGCGTCGAGCCGGCCGTCCGGCCGTTTGCGGATCCATTCCGAGACGGCATGGCAAAGGATCTTGATCCCCTTCTTCTCCATCGTTTCGTGCAGCATGCGCCGCAGGTCCATGTCGAAGCGGCTGAGGATCTCCTTGCCGCGATAGACCAGCGTGGTGTCGACGCCCAGGCCATGGAAGATGTTGGCGAATTCGACCGCGATATAGCCGCCGCCTTCGATCATGATCGACTTGGGCAACTGCTTGAGGTCGAAGGCCTCGTTGGAGAAGATGCAGTGTTCGTGGCCGGGCAATGCCGGGTGCGGCGCCGGACGGCCGCCGGTGGCGATCAGGATCTGGTCGGCGGTGACGGTACGGTCCTCGTCCAGAAGACGTACCACATGCGGGTCGACGATCATGGCGCGCGTGTGAAAGGCCTCGCCGCCGGCGCCCTCGACGTTCCTCTTGTAGATCGCCTCCAGACGGCTGATCTCGCGGTCCTTGTTGGCGACCAGCGTGGGCCAGTCGAAACTGGCTTCCGGCACCGTCCAGCCATAGCCGGCGGCGTCGGCGAAATGCTCGGGAAATTGCGAAGCATAGACATAGAGCTTCTTCGGAACGCAGCCTCTGATGACGCAGGTGCCGCCGAAGCGATATTCCTCGGCGATGCCGACGCGCTTGCCGAGCGCTGCGGCGACGCGCGCCGCCCTCACCCCGCCCGAACCGCCGCCGATAACGAAAAGATCGTAGTCGTAACCGGCCATTGCGCGGCTCCTTGAGCTTCGGAAAATGTGAGTGACAGGTAGGCCGCAAACCATCAAAAGAAAAGCCCGGACGAGCCGGGCTTCACAGATGGCCGCAGGGCCGTTTGGAATGGCAGGATCAGTTCTGCGTGTCGTCGGCAGGGGCCGACCCGTCGGCGGGGGCGGCGCCATTCGCAGGCGCAGCCGCATCGGCAGGCGCTGCCGGCGCTTTCGCCTTGGCCGCCGCGGCCAACGTTTCGCCGACCTGCTGGGCGAGGTCACGAGCAAGCCCGTTCTGCCAGATATCGGCCGCTTTCACCAGGTCGCGCGTCACGGCCGGGCCGCTCTCGAGGAGCTTCTTGCCGGAGTCCGAATTGTAGAAGGTCGCGATGTCGTTGAGTTCCTGTTCGGAAAACACCTTCGCATAGGCAAGGGCTGCTTCCTTCTCCAGGTCGGCCCGGCGCGAGGCCAGCGCCAGGGCCTTCTCGCTGATCGTCTTGGCGATCAGCTCCTGCATGTCGGGGTTCTTCTGGATGAGCTGCGATTCGAGGGCGGCGGCGGCTTGCGGCAGGATGTTGTCGAACGGGTCGGTCGCATGGATTGCGGTGACCGCGGCACGCGCCGCCTTCAGGTGCGCTTCCGTGACGTCCTGCGAGAACGCCGGCGAAGAGAAGGCCAAAACGGCCGATGCCGCCAGAAGGACGGAAAAGCGGCGAACCCGGTTATGCAACATCATGGTCGATAGAACTCCCTGTTTTCAGGCGGCATGGACGGTTTGGATGCCATCGCCCCCGGCGATGATGGCCGCTGACGCCAGCCCGATGAAAAGACCGTGCTCGACCACGCCGGGAATGGCGTGGAGAGCATTCGATAGCGCTCTTGTATCCGGAATGCGGCCAAAAGATGCATCGAGGATAAAGTGGCCGCCGTCTGTAACAAAAGCCTGGCCGCCCGTCATCCTCAATGTAACCGGACCGGAAAGGCCGAGCCTTGCAGCCGCCTTGCCGATCGCGATTTCGGTTGCGCGCAGACCGAATGGGTTGACCTCGATGGGCAATGGGAAACGGCCGAGCGTCTCGACCATCTTGGACCGGTCGGCGATGACGATCATGCGAGCGGAAGCCGCCGCGACGATCTTCTCGCGCAGCAATGCGCCGCCGCCGCCCTTGATCAGCGTCAGCGCGGGGTCGACTTCGTCGGCGCCGTCCACGGTGAGATCGAGTTCCGGCGTCTCTTCCAGCGTCGACAGCGGCACGCCAAGTTCGCGGCACAGCGAGGCGGTGCGCTCGGACGTTGGCACGCCGATGATGGTCAGGCCCGTGGCCACCTTGTCGGCAAGCAGCCGCACGAACTCGTCGGCGGTGGTGCCGGTGCCGATGCCGAGCCGCATGCCGTCGGTGACATGGGCAAGGGCCGCCCGCGCGGCTTCGACCTTCAACTGTCTTGCATCCATGCCGCTTTTACCGCCCCGGAACCTGGTGTTTGCGGCTCCTACCATTTTTGCCGGTCCGGTCAAAGCCCTTGCAGCGGCGTAGGTTGATGACGTTCGGCCTCCCGTCAATGGTGTGCCCGCGCGGCCAGCGAGCGATGCGCGAGTAACGTTCATAGGAATTTTTTCTTATATGCCATTGACTGGGTGAAGGCAGTTATGCTACATATTTGCCTATGGTGCAGATTTGCGCCGGGACCCGCCGCACTGGCGGGTTTTTTCATGGCTGGCGGTTCGTCGCGAATGCCCGGTCCGGGGAGCTTGCTTGCCTGAACGAGCCTGCCCGGCGCTTGCCTTGACGCGCCGCAGCCTTTATCGCCTGCCCATTGCATAAACTGCCCAGGATGGATCATGACCCGCCCGATCATCGTGTTTGACCTCGACGGTACGCTGATCGACACAGCACCGGATTTGCTCGACAGCCTGAACCACAGCCTTGCCGCCAGCGCGCTCGCGGCCGTCGACGAAGCCGGCTTCAGGCGCTTCGTCGGCCATGGCGGCCGCGTGATGATCGAACGGGCGCACGCCGCGCAGCAACGGTCGCTCGATGTCGCCGAACACGACCGGCTGCTGAAACTGTTCCTCGACCACTACACCCTCAACATTCCCGGCAAGTCCCGCCCCTACCCCGGCGTCCTCGAGGCGATCGCCCGCTTCGAGAAGGCCGGCTACCTCCTGGCCGTCTGCACCAACAAATACGAGGCCAACTCGCTGGCGCTGATCGAGGCGCTCGGCCTGACCAAACACTTCGCGGCGATTGCCGGACAGGATACCTTCGCCTTCCGCAAACCCGATCCGCGCCACCTCACCGAAACCATCAAGCGCGCCGGCGGCGACCCGCACCGCGCTTTGATGGTCGGCGATTCGCAGACCGACATCGACACCGCGAAAGCCGCCGGCATCCCAGTGGTGGCCGTCGACTTCGGCTACACCGACCGCCACGTGCGCGAGTTCGAGCCCTCGGCGGTAATCTCGCATTTCGACGCGCTGACGCTGGACCTAGCTGAGCGGCTGATCGCCGCGGCGCAACATTGAACGGATAGCGGGCGGCCGGGACAGGTTCAATGACAGTTTCCTGTTTGCGGCGGATGCCTCTAATGATCGAAGTCGGCGCCGCCCCTCATCGCCCTGCCGGGCATTTCTCCCCGCACAGAGACGAGGAGAAGGGTCTGGCCGGAACGCTGGCGCCTCCATTGCAACGTTAAAAATTGGCGAAAACGGCGACACAGCCCCCTCTCCCCGTCTATACGGGGAGAGGATGCCGGCAGGCAGGTGAGGGGCGGCGCCGGCGCTTGAAAGAGTATGACGAAACCTGAAGCGATTGCCCCTTGTGAGAACGCCGGACACCGCCTTGACTTCCCGCACCGCCCTCCCTTATATCGCGGCTCGCTTGGCCTTCGGGCAACGAGCGGGCGATTAGCTCAGCGGGAGAGCACACCCTTCACACGGGTGGGGTCGCAGGTTCAATCCCTGCATCGCCCACCATCCAACTAAACTGATTTGTTGGATGACTAGGCCCCTCCACTTTGTCCAAAAAAGCTACTGGCGCGTAGGCCAAACAGCTTGGCGCCTCGCCCTTATTGATTTTGGGTTTCCGTCACCATCTGTCGGTTTGTTTGTATGCAAATCAGTTGGGCGACGCTATGGTCGCTTCCTCAACGTCAGATTCTCGGGGGAGAACATGGCAGAACACGCCGTTGAAATCGTCAGGGAAAAGTCGTGGTCGGTTCGCGTGACCGTCAATGGCGTCACCACCACCGTCCCATTCTCAGCCGAAAGCTATGCGCGCTCATACGCCGACGGTCAGGCGTTCCGGCTGGGTGTGCAGGTGGCAGAGCTTAAGCGGTCAGCCTGACGCGTGGGGGTTGAGAAGCCCTCCGAAAAATTGCAGGTAGGCGACGAAAGCCGGATCATGTGGGGCGACGGCGAGCGGGCTCGGCCCGTGCGGGCGAGCAGGTATTCGAGAATCGCGATCGATTCGACCATGATCATTCGCCGTCTTGTAGCGCCGGGACAAAGCCGGCGGGGTTGATTGCAAGAAAATCGGGAATTGCTCGAGGGCAGTCACAAAGCCGATGCATAGCCTGGCCATCCATCCCGCCTGGGGAACAAACCTCCCCATCACTGAGTTTCCCCCTGTCGAAACTTGAGGGAAAACCATGACCAGATTTCTCGTGGCGACAAGCGTCGCCGTTCTTCTCGGCTCCGGCCCGGTTCTGGCGGCCGACGAAAAACCGCTGCCGCCGCCCAATGCCAAGAAATTGTCGGACATCATCGACAAGGTCGAGCAGCGCGATGGCTTCCGCTATGTCAAGGAGGTCGACTGGGATGATGGCGCCTATACCGTCACCTACTACACCGCCGACAAGGCGAAGGTCGAAATCACCTATGATCCGGTGACAGCCGAACCCAGATAGCTTCGTCAGGGGAAACCTGCGGGATGGGCAACCCGTTCTACGATCCCTCCCGGCAATGATCACCGGTTCCATCTGAAAATGCCGAGCCTGCGGCGTGAGATGTGCCCGCCCTTGCGCCAATGCACCTTTGATGGCTGATTACAGCGGAGCTTCACGGGGGGTATGCATGGCGACGGCCAGGCATGTGTTGAAACGTATCTTGATGGTGCTTGCCGGCTATCTCGTCGCCGTGCTGGTCGGACTGATTGCCATCGTCGCGATTTACGCTGCGCTGAGCTCCCTGCCCAATGCGCCCCGGTATTTCGACCTCATGGGCGTCTCGCCGATCGCGGCGCTGGTGGTGCCGCCGCTCGGCATGTTCATCTATTTCCTGACGATCGTGCTGACCGGGGCGCAGACCCTGATCTTCGCATTGATCGCCGAATTCTTCTCGTTGCGCGGCTTGCGGCTCCACATGCTCTTCGGCGGTGCGGCGGCGGTCGGCGGCTTTGCCCTGATCTGGCCGAGCGCGCTCGAGGACATGGCCTCGGAGCGCTGGGCCGACATCGGCATCATCGCCGCTGCAGGCCTGGTCGCCGGGCTTGTCTACTGGCTGATCGCAGGGCGCGACGCCGGTTTCCGGCGACCGCTCTCGGCCCGCTGAATTCTCAGCTCGACGGGGAGCGTGCCGCTTCGGTGGCGTCCAGGGCCTGCTTCAACCGCGTGTCCCGGTCGTAGACGTCGTTGAAGTATTCGACCTTGCCGGACATGTCTGGCCATGCGGTGAAATAGGCCACATAGACCGGGATTGTGCGCGTCACATTCTCGGTCGCGTGCCCGTGCTTCAGCTTCTCGGCGATGTAGTCGACCGACGTGCCCAGCACCGCAGCCGCCATGCCGCGCGGGTCCTGCAACCGCACGCAGCCGTGGCTGAGCGCACGCATATCGCGCTGGAAGAACGACTTCTGCGGCGTGTCGTGCATGTAGATGGCGTGCTTGTTGGGGAACAGGATCTTCAATTCGCCCAGCGCATTGGCCTCGCTCGGGAGTTGGCGCACGCTGTAGGGGATGTTCGCGCCATAGCCGCCCCAGTTGACCGCCGAGGATGGAATGCGCTTGCCGCGCGAATCGGTCACCTCATAGCCGGCGCGGTCGAGATAACCCGGATCGCCGCGCAATCTCGGCAGCATTTCGTTGACGATGATCGACTGCGGCACCCCCCAATAGGGATGGAAGTCGACCTGCTTGATCTGGTCGTAGAAGAAGGCGGTCTGGTTGGTGGTCCTGCCGATGACCGCACGGGTTTTCAGCTTTTCCTCGCCATTGTCGATGTAGCTCGCCGTGAAGGCTGGCTGGTTGATGAACACACGCGGGCTGCCGAGGTCGGATGGCAGCCAGCGCAGTTCTTCCAGCGCCACCTGTACCTTGAGCAACCGGTCGGCCTTGGACGTTCCGGCCAGCGACGCGACGGTGCGCGGTCCGATGACGCCGTCGCCCTTCATGCCTGCTTTTTGCTGCACCGCCTTGATGACCGGGACCAGCTCAGGGAGGTAGACGTCGCTGGTGGCGAGCCGCGACAGCACTTCGCCGTAGGCGCCGCCCATCTCGTCGTCGAGATCGCGCGCGATCAGGCTCAGCAGCTTGGGAAGCTCGGGACTGGTTTCGCCCGGCTTCAGCAACAGGTTGGGATCGACGACGATCTCGTTTTCGGCGCTCGCTTGCAGCGACTCCAGCTCGACGCGCAGCGCCTGGTACTCCGGGTTCTGCGGATGCCGCGATTCGAGATAGGTGCGCACTTCCTGGGTGTGCGCCAGCGTCTTCAAAACGCCTTCCATGTCGAGCGGCTTGGCGGGGAAATCATAGTAGCCGGTCATGCGGTTGGGTTCGACGCGGCCGCTTTGGGCATCATGGACATAGCGAAGCACGCGGGCCGACAGCGCCATTTCGAAGCGCACGAACTCCTTCAAACGTGCAGCGGCGTCACCAGTCGGCGCAGCGGCGGTCGGCACGTCGACCGTGTAGTCGGACGGTGCCAGGCCGTAGCTCGCCGCCTCGCCAAGCACCCGCACCGCGTCCTGCGCGCGGCTGTTGGCGTTGGCTCCGGTCACCCAGATGAAATCCGGATTGGCCGAATAATAGGCGATCAGCGCCTTGGCGATATCCGGCTCCGCATAGAGCTCGTAGTCGCTCAGTCCGGCGATTGCCTCGCGAAAGGCGTTGCCGGTGGCTGAGGGCACGAAGGCGGCGTCCTGCGGCGTCGCCGGCTGCGGCGCTGCCGTAAGCGCCGAGAAGTCGACGCGCACGAGCTTGTCGGCTTTGTAGGTGTAGTAGGAAGGGCTGCTGATCTTCACGCTGCCGCCGCCACCACCGCCGGCGGATACGTTGGGGTTCGGCTTGCGCCTTGGTGGCGGAGGAGGAAACTCACCTCGCGGCTCGTGCCTTACGCCGCCGCCGAAAAGCATGTCGAAAAGCCCCTGCGCGCCTGCTTGCGGCGTTCCCAGGGCCAGCGTCGCCACGAGCGCTGCAAGCGGCAACGCGGTAGCTTTGTTTCCCGGCAATTTCATGGTCACCCGCTCCAGCCGCAACCGGCTCCGTTCCGCACGCTCGTGCGTCTTGCCCACCGCATGGCGGATGTAAGACGCGACTATACCGATTCATACCGATTTCGTTAAGCTTTCATAAATTTTGGGGCGGCTGTGGCAGAACGGTTTCACAACATCGTGACGGCCGGAGCGGACACAATCCGCTCTGGCCGTCGAAGCCCAGGGGCGTCGTCAGACCTCGGCGCATGGCCGTGGGCGAATTGCCGAGGAGTTTCGACTGCGAAGCCGCTGCGACCTCTTTCGCGACGGCTCAACACGGCATGTCGATCCAGGCGCGCGACGGTGCTTCGCATGCGGCCCTGCTGGCGACCGCGGAGGGGGCATTGGCGGCCTGGAAGACGATAGCCGGTCCCGACGCGGGATGACAAACGCCGGGCGTTGTGCTCGAAATCCGAACGGACGGAGCGCCAGTCTAAACGGGCCGGGAGGATCGAACGGTGAAAAAGGGTTATCGCGAACTGCTGGACGAGGCGAATGCCGAGATCGAAGTGCTTTCGCCCGAGGAAGCGGCAGCCCTGATCGAGGACGAAGGCACCATCTTTGTCGACCTGCGAGATCCTCGCGAGATTGAACGCGACGGCAGGATTCCCGGCGCGAAACATGTCACCCGTGGCATGCTGGAATTCTGGATCGATCCCGAGAGCCCTTATCACAAGCCGTTCTTCGCTTCGGGAAAGAGCTTCGTGTTCTTCTGCGCCGGCGGCTGGCGTTCGGCGCTCGCCACCAAGACCGCGCAGGACATGGGGCTGTCGCGGGTCAAGCATATCCTTGGCGGCTACACCGCCTGGAAGGCGGCCGGACTGCCGGTGGAACCCGGCGAGAAGAAGAAACAGCCCTGATTGCGGTTCAATGGAGCAGCGACGGCTCCCGCTGCGCGGCCACGAAGCTGACGGCGCGTTCCACCACGCCCTTGTCCGCCAGGATGCGGCGATGGCCGAGCCCTTCGGCCCAGTGGAGCAACACATGGTCACCGGCGCCGGCATAACGCCAGGCATGATCGGCCGAGACTTCGCGATCGTCGGGTGCGTGGATGACCAACGTCGGCACCGGCGCCTGGGCAAGCTGCCGATCGCCGGTGAATTCGTGCAGCGGCCGGCCGGAAAGATATTCGACACGGTCCGCCATGGCGGCCTGCGAGCGCGGACCGACATTGAGCATGCGGCTGAAGTCGGCGAAGATGGCCGGCAATGAACTGGGCGCGGCGATCAGCACCAGGCGCCCGGCCGCCAGCGGCGCAATGTTCCTGATCGATCCGGCGATTGCATTGGCGGCGACGGCGCCGCCGAAGGAATGACCGACCACCGCCGCGAACGGGCCGAACCATTCGCCCGCGATTCGCACCGCATCCACGGCATTGACCATGTTCAACCGCCGGCCATGCGATTGGCCGTGGCCGGGAAGGTCGAGCGAGACGACCCTGTAGCCGGCGGCGCGGTAGCCCTCGATCAGCATGCGCATATATTCGGTGCGCGAGCGCCACCCATGAACGACGAGAACCGTTCCGGCGGACGCCCTGCCTGGCTCCGGACGGAATTCATGCACCATGACGCAGCCGGATCCGGCTTTCAGCCGGTGATGCCGCGCTTCATCCATGAAATCTGCCGCGCGGTCGACGGCACGGCGTTCGCCCTCGCTCAGCACCCTGGCGTTCGGCGTACGGCAGAACAGCTCGAATGCGGCGCGCCCGGTGAGGCGGGGGGCGACATGTTCGGCGGCCCCGAATACACCCCGGATGACCTTCAGTCCGAATGATGCCATAGTGGGAATCCATCCATACGTTCAAGCATGAACATAATAGTTCAAAGATGAACAATAAACAAGAGCTGCCCTGGGACAACCTGCGGTTTCGCAACTGGGTCGCGGTTGCGCGCGCCTGCCATGTGCTGGAGCGCACGCTTGCCGTGAAGCTCGCTCCGCTCGATCTGAAACCCGCGCAGCTCGATGTTTTGATGAATCTCTACCGCCATCCCGGCATGTCGCAGCACGATCTCGCCCGCAAGCTGCTCGTCGGCCGCTCCAACGTCACCATGCTGTTGCCGCAGCTCGAGGCTCGCGGCCTGCTGCGCCGCGAAGGCGACGAGAAGGACAAGCGCATCCTGCGGCTGGCCCTCACCGAAGCCGGCGAGGCGCTGCTGATGCAGGCGCTGAAGGTGCACATGGCGCTGATCGAGAAAGCGATGAGCCAGTCGACGCCGGAGCAGTGCGACATGATCGGCGAGCAGATGCGCAAGATCTACGAGGTGTTGAAGGACGCCTGACCGCCATTGCGGTCCAGCGGATCACCACATCGTCTTTTTTGCCCGCTCCGGCCATTCCTTGTCATAGGTTTCGCCGTCGATGTTCCTGCGGCTGGTGATCTCCAGGATCTTTCCTGGCGTCGGCAGGGACTTCGGATCGACATGCCTTTCCGGGTTCCACAGTTCCGACCGCACGATGGCGCGGGCGCATTGGAAATAGACCGTATCGACATCGATGACGCTCACCGAGCGTGCCGGCCTGCTGTCGACCGTGAACGACGCGCAAAGCGCGGCATCCGTGGTGATGCGCGCGCGGCCGTTGATGCGCAGCGTCGTTCCGGAGCCCGGCACCAGGAACAGCAGCCCGACGCGGGGATCGCGAATGATGTTTTTCAGCGAATCGGCGCGGTTGTTGCCGCGCCGGTCCGGCATCATCAGGGTTTTCGGATCGACGATGCGCACGAAGCCGGCGAGATCGCCGCGCGGCGAGCAATCCAGCCCTTCCGGCCCGCTGGTCGCCAGCGCGACGAAGGGCGAGGCCTCGATGAAGGCGGCGTATTCGGGAATGACGTGGTCGAGTTCCTTGACCACCGAGGCTTCGCCGGGCAGGCCATAGAACGCTTCAAGCTGTTCGACGGTGGTTATGATGGACATTGTCTTGTCTCCCGATCCGCCGCCCCTACTCCCGCTCCATGACATCTTGACGACGCCCGCCGGCTAACGGTCGCGGCTGAGACCCTTTTGTGCCAGCTCGGCAAGATAGGCATTCCAGCGCGCATCCTTCTCGTGGCCCAGCGTGTGCAGGTAATTCCAGGTGAAGATACCGGTGTTATGGAAATCATCGAAGGTGATGCGCACCGCGTAGTTGCCGACCGGTTCAATTTTGAGGATGGTGACATCGCGCTTGCCCGGAACGGTCACCCGCTGGTCCGGCGAATGGCCCTGCACCTCGGCCGACGGCGAGGCGACGCGCAGCAGCTCGGCCGGCAGCTCGAATGGCTGGTGGCCGGGAAAGGTCACGGAGAGCAGTTTGCGGTCTTTGGAGACCCGCAGTTCCTTCGGCGCCGTCATGGTGTTTTCCCGTTTCGAACCGCCCTTCCCTACGCCGCTTCGCCGGATTGGAAAAGCCCGTACCAGGCAGCCGACATCCGGTGTCGGTCGGGGAATGTTACCAAAGATCGAGAGCGGCTATCTTGAACGACAAGCCGGATCGTATCACATAGCGATATATAACGCTGTCGTTCACAGCCACGGGAAACGCTTCACGCATGGACATGATCGATCCTTTCGGCCGCACGATCAGCTACCTGCGGGTGTCGGTCACCGACCGCTGCGATTTCCGCTGCACCTATTGCATGGCCGAGGACATGGCTTTCCTGCCCAAGAAGGACCTGCTGTCGCTCGAGGAACTCGACCGGCTGTGCAGCGTCTTCATCGCAAAAGGCGTGCGCAAATTGCGTCTCACCGGCGGCGAGCCGCTGGTGCGCAAGAACATCATGCACCTGGTCCGTCAGCTGTCGCGTCATCTCGAAAGCGGCGCGCTGGAAGAACTGACGCTGACCACCAACGGCTCGCAGCTTTCGCGTTTTGCTGCCGAGCTCGCCGATTGCGGCGTCAAGCGCATCAATGTTTCGCTCGACACGCTTGATGCCGACAAGTTCCACGCAATCACCCGCTGGGGCCATCTCGGCAAGGTCATGGCCGGCATCGATGCGGCGCAGGCGGCGGGGCTGAAGATAAAGCTCAACGCCGTGGCGCTGAAGGATTTCAACGACGCCGAATTGCCTGAGATGATGCGCTGGGCGCATGGCCGCGGCATGGACCTGACCGTCATCGAAACCATGCCGATGGGCGAGATCGACGCCGACCGCACCGACCAGTACCTGCCGCTGTCGCTGCTGCGCGCCTCGCTGGAGCGCCAGTTCACGCTGACAGACGTCCCGTTCAAGACCGGCGGTCCGGCCCGCTATGTCCATGTCGCGGAAACCGGTGGCCGGCTCGGCTTCATCACGCCGATGACCCATAATTTTTGCGAGAGCTGCAACCGCGTCCGGCTGACCTGCACCGGCACGCTCTATATGTGCCTGGGCCAGGAGGATGCCGCCGATCTCAGGGAGCCGTTGCGTGCGTCCGAAGGCAACGATCTGGTCGGCGCGGCGATCGACGAGGCGATCGGGCGCAAGCCGAAAGGGCATGATTTCATCATCGACCGTCGCACCAGCCGCCCCTCCGTGTCGCGGCATATGAGCGTCACCGGCGGCTGATTTTCCCACGGATCTGGTGCAGGATCGCTTCCGGCTGGCTGCTGGAGGAATGGAATGAAGTGCGCGCGCTCGGTATTGGCATTCGTTGCGGCGATCGCGGCAATCCCCTCGGCCGCCGCTCCTTTCACCTACACCAACGAGCGATTCGGCACGGTCTGCACCTTTCCCGATGATGTTTTCACCGACCGCCAGCCCGAACCGGACAACGGTGACGGCCAGCAATGGCTCGCGCCCGACGGCGCCAGCCTGATCTGTTCCGGCATCCTGAATATCGACAACGACACGCCGAGACACTTCGTCGCGACCGAGAAAGCCAGCACGGAGGCGGGTTACAAGGTCACCTACAGCAGGACGGGAAAGGACTGGGCCGTGCTTTCGGGGCTGAAGGCCGGGAACATCTTTTATGAGCGCCGCCTGTTCGGCAAGGACGGCGTCATCCGCACCGTCTGGATCGAATATCCGCCGGCCGTGAAGCCGAAATACGACCCGCTGGTCGGCGCCATCGCCGCCAGCCTCGAGGGACCGTGACTATTGCGGCCATGCCGCAATAAATCTCCGCCGGCGGATGCCCGCCTGATTTACCCCAGCCGTTTTCGCGCCTAGCCTTCCATCCGGTAGCGGCTTTCGCTCCGTTGGGGGAAAACATTATGCGCAAATTCATCTTTTCTGTTGCCTTGCTCGGCCTCGCCGCCATGCCGGCGGCGGCGCAATCCATCGGCGGCACTTACGATGTCGCCGGCACCAATTTCGATGGTTCGGCCTATGGCGGCGAAGCAACCATCACGCTGACAAGCGGCACGACCTGCACGATCCATTGGGAAACCGGCGGCTCGTCCTCGGACGGCATCTGCATGCGCAACGACAACGCCTTCTCGGCCGGCTATGTCCTGGGCAAGGAGATCGGCCTTGTCGTCTACAAGATGGATGACGACGGCTCGCTGCACGGCCTGTGGACGATCGCCGGCAAAGACGGCAGCGGCACCGAGGTGCTAACGCCGAAGAAGTAAGGCCGGTCATCCGCGGTTGAAATTCTGGGCCGCGATCAAGGCCGTGGCCCAGCCCTTTGTCGTTGCTGTTTCGGTCCCGGCTGCTACAGGCTTTTTTCAAAGCAGAACCGGTAGAGATCTTGCCCCTTTCTCCCAATCTTCGCGGTGCGTTGTTCATGGTGGTGGCGATGGCCGGCTTCACCCTCAATGACGCGATCACCAAATATTCGTCGCAGTCGATGAACATGGCGCAGGTCATGCTGATCAGAGGCGCATTTGCCTCGCTCTTCGTCGGCCTGCTTGCCTGGCAGCGCGGCGCGCTGGTCCGTCCGCGCTCGATGCTGCAGCCGCTGGTGGCACTGCGCGTCCTTGCCGAGGCCGGCGCGACGGTGACCTTCCTGGTCGCGCTTGCCCATTTGCCGATCGCCAGCGTCTCGGCCGTCCTGCAGGCACTGCCGCTGGCCGTGACAATGGGCGCGGCCCTTGTCTTGGGCGAGGCGGTCGGCTGGCGCCGCTGGCTGGCGATCGCCGTTGGATTTGCCGGCGTGCTGGTCGTGGTGCGCCCGGGCTTCGAGGGGTTCAGCATGTTTTCGCTCGTGGCGCTGGCCAGCGTCGCCTGCTGCGCAGTGCGCGACCTCGCCACCAAGCGGATTCCGCAGGCTATCCCCACGCTGCTCGTCTCCACCGCAACGGCATTGGCCATGACCATGGTCGGCGCGCTGCTGCTGTCGCCGATGGGCGGCTGGACACCGATGACGGGAAAAGCCACTGCGCTGCTGGCGCTCGCAGCGGTGCTGGTGCTCATCGGCTATCAATTCATCATCATGGCGATGCGCTCGGGCGAGATTTCCTTCATAGCGCCGTTCCGCTATACGGCGCTGCTCTGGTCCATTGTGCTCGGCCTGCTGGTCTTCGGCGATGTCCCCGACATGACGATGATCATCGGCGCCAGCACAATCGTGGGCTCCGGCCTTTACGCGCTTTATCGTGAGCGCGTCGTCGGCCGGCGCAGGATCGTCGCGGAAAGCACTGGTCCTGCCATGGCCCCGGACGGCATATAAGAGGCTCGCGGGGAATTTTCGCGAAGGCGCACGGGCTCGATGATGGTGAGAGATATTGCGGGATTGATGCTGGCCGGCGTTCAATCCAGACGCAGGGGCGGCGGCGACAAGACCTTGCTGCGGCTCGAAAGCGGCTGGCCACGGCGGCCGATCAACATCAACATGCCCGACGATCTTGCCAAGGCGGCGCGGTTGCTGCAGAGCATCTGAGATGAACAAGCGCCTCTTCGGCATCACCGGCTGGAAGAACTCCGGCAAGACGACCCTGACTGAGAAACTGGTCGCGGAACTCGTTGGGCGCGGCTGGACGGTTTCGACCGTAAAGCACGCCCATCATGATTTCGACATCGACAAGCCGGGCGCGGACAGCTTTCGCCACCGGCAGGCAGGAGCCATGGAAGTCGCCATCGTCTCCGCCAATCGCTGGGCGCTGATGCACGAATTGCGCGGCGAGGATGAGCCGGCGCTGGAAGCGATCCTGTCGCGGCTTGCGCCGTCCGACATCGTGCTGGTCGAAGGCTACAAGCGCGAAGCCCACCGCAAGATCGAAACCCGGCGCCTGGAGGCGAAGGACCGGACGCCGCTTTCGGCGGGTGACCCCGGGATCGTTGCCATTGCGGCCGACTTCGCCATCGAGGACAAAAGCCTGCCGGTGTTCGATCTCGACGACGTGAAATCGATAGCCGACTTCGTCGAGCGCGCGACCGGCCTCGTTGCTTGAGAAGTAACGTAACGGCAGAAGGACATTGCCGATTTTCGTGGTTTTGCAGTTGCTTTTTTCTTGGAAAGAGTGGGAGTATCGGGCCAGCGGGCGGTCAAAAGCACCGCCCCCACAGAGCCGTTTCGGAACGACGGCCGGGACCATAAAGAGAGGATCATTATGCGTATTGCACTGCGTATCGCGCTCGCCGCTTCGGCCGCGCTGCTGACGCTCGGCGTAGCCCAGGCCCAGGAAAAGACCCTGAGGATCGGCACCGAGGGCGCTTATCCGCCCTTCAACAACCTGACTTCCGATGGCAAGCTCGTCGGTTTCGACATCGACATCGCCCAGGCGCTCTGCGATGAGATGAAGGTCAAGTGCACCTTCGTTGCCCAGGATTGGGACGGCATCATCCCGGCGCTGCAGGCGGGCAAGTTCGACGCCATCGTGGCATCGATGTCGATCACGCCGGAGCGTGCCGAGAAGGTAGACTTCACTCACAAATACTACAACACGCCCTCGGCGCTGGCCGTCCCGAAGGATTCGACGCTGAAGGGCGTGACCAAGGAGGACCTCGCCGGCAAGAGTATCGGCGTGGCCACCACGACGACCCATTTCAACTATGCCTCGAAGACTTACACCGACAGCACGATCAAGGGTTATCCGAGCAGCCCCGAGGAACAGGCGGATCTGGCCAACGGCCGCCTCGACGCCATCGAGGATGATATCGTGGTGCTGCAGCAGTGGCTGGATTCGCCTGACGGTGCCTGCTGCAAGATCCTCGGCCAGCCCTCGCCGCAGCCGGTCGAGATTTTCGGACCTGGCGCCGGCATTGCCGTGCGCAAGGGCGAGACCGATCTGGTCAACAAGCTGAATTCCGCCATCGACGCCATCAGGGCCAACGGAAAATACAAGGAAATCAACGACAAGTACTTCAAGTTCGACGTCTACGGCGCCGAGTCCTGATAATCACCTCCAAGGGCGGCAGGGTCTCCCTGCCGCTTTACCCGATCTGGGAGCTCTGGAGATAACACCACTCGATGCCAGCCCAAAGCATATGGACACTTCTCAGTTGGGGACCCAATGGCTGGCTTGACGATATCGCCTATGGCGCGGTGGTCACCATCGCGCTGGCGCTCGCCACGCTTCCGATCGGCCTGACGATCGGCTTTTTCATTGCCTGGGCAAAGCAATCCGAAGAGCCTTCGCTGCGGCTGGCCGCGAACATTTACACCACCATGTTTCGCGGCCTTCCGGAGCTGGTGACGCTCTTCCTGTTCTTCTTCGGCATGCCCATCCTGCTGCAATACATCATCCGCTTCTTCAGGCCCGAGGCGACGATCGATGTCGACAGCTTCATCGCCGGCATGATCGTGCTCTCGTTGATCTTCTCTTCCTATGCCAGCGAGGTATTCCTTTCGGCCTTTCGCGCCATTCCGAAGGGCCAGTATGAGGGCGGCTATGCGATCGGTCTGTCGAAGTGGCTGACCATGCGCAAGGTGATCCTGCCTCAATTGCTGCGCATCGCCTTCCCCGGTCTCGAGAATTGCTGGCTCAGCCTGCTCAAGGACACAGCCCTGGTCTCGGTCGTCAACCTCGCCGAGACCTTGCGCAATGCGGGCGTCGCGGCGCGCGTCACCAAACATTCGTTCCTGTTCTACAGCGTCGCGGCGCTGGTCTTTCTCATCCTGGCAATCCTGTCTTCGATCGCCACCGGCTTCATCTTGCGGTCGCTCGGACAGAGGGAAGCGCGATGAGCGTCACCGACACCATTGCCGTCGAACGGCCGCCGCCGCCGGCGCGCGGCTGGCCGCGTGCCCGTATCGTGGGATACGCACTCGTCGGCCTCTGGATCCTCTTCGGCTTCGGTATACTGGCCTATCTGGTCTCCGCGTGGAACGGCGAGTTCTTCGCACGATATGCGCCGGCCTATCTGCAGGGACTTGGAACCACCCTGTCGCTGGTGGCGGTGTCGATGGTGGCCGGCGCCATCCTGTCGCTGCCCGTCACCTATGGCCGCATGTCGAACAACCGGTTGCTGTCGTGGCCCGCCTATTGCTACGTCTATTTCTTCCGCGGCACGCCGCTGCTGGTTCAGGTCTATCTGGTCTATTACGGGGTCGGTTCTTTCCGCGTGCAGCTCGAATCGGTCGGGCTATGGTGGTTCTTCCGCGACGCCTTCAACTGCGGCGTGTTCGCCTTTGCGCTCAACACGGCCGCCTATCAGGCCGAAATCCTGCGCGGCGCCATAGAGAGCGTTCCAAGGGGCCAGTGGGAAGGCGCCGCTTCGCTCGGCCTGCACAAGCTGCAGACGCTGCGCAAGGTCATTCTGCCCCAGGCGATCATCGTGGCCTTGCGACCCTACGGCAATGAACTCGTTCTGATGATCAAGGCCTCCGCCATCGTCGCCATCATCACCGTCTACGACCTGATGGGCAATGCGAAACTCGCCTACGCCAAATCCTTCGACTTCCAGGCCTATGTCTGGGTGGCAATCGTCTATCTGGTGATGGTCGAGATCCTGCGCCACGGTGTCGAATGGATCGAGCGCCGGATCACCATTCACCTGAAACGGTAAGCCTACCTGATCTGTGCCAGTCGATGGCGCGGCGCGCGGCTTGACGAATCCGCCGCATGGCCTAGACCTTCCGCAACTGCAATCTCTGCTCCCGTCGGAAGGAACAAGCCATGGCATCGGTGGCATTTCTCGGTCTTGGCGTCATGGGCTATCCCATGGCCGCGCATCTGAAGAACAAGGGCGGCCACGACGTCACCGTCTACAACCGCACCAGGGCGAAGGCCGAGCAATGGGTCGCCCAGCATGGCGGCGCTCTCGCCCTGACGCCGGCACAGGCTGCCGAAGGCAAGGACTTTGTTTTCTCGTGCGTGGGCAATGACGACGATCTGCGTTCGGTGACGACGGCAAAGGACGGTGCCTTTCAGGCCGTGAAAAAGGGCGCCGTCTACATCGACAACACCACGGCATCGGCCGAGGTCGCGCGCGAGTTGGCCGAGGCCGCACAGGAGCGCGGCTTCTCGTTCCTCGATGCGCCGGTCTCCGGCGGCCAGGCCGGCGCCGAAAACGGCATTCTGACCGTCATGGTCGGCGGCGATCAGGCAGCCTTCGACAAAGCCAGGCCCGTCATCGACGCCTATGCCCGGATGATCGGGCTTATGGGACCGGCAGGCGCCGGCCAGCTCACCAAGATGATCAACCAAATCTGCATCGCCGGGCTGGTGCAGGGACTGTCCGAAGGCATCCATTTCGGCAGGAAGGCCGGGCTCGACATCGAGAAGGTCATCGATGTGATCTCCAAGGGCGCAGCGGGCTCGTGGCAGATGGAGAACCGGCACAAGACGATGAATGCAGGCAAATACGACTTCGGCTTCGCGGTCGACTGGATGCGCAAGGATCTCGGCATCTGCCTTGATGAAGCCGACCGCAACGGGGCCAGACTGCCCGTGACGGCGCTCGTCGACCAGTTCTATAAGGACGTCCAGGCGATGGGCGGCAGGCGCTGGGACACATCCTCACTGCTGGCGAGGCTGGAAAAGTAGAACGCAAATGTCCCTGCCCTGCCCGAGCTGGAGCGCGGACGACATCGTCGCTCACCTGCGCTCGATAGGCACGCAGGAAAACCGCGCCGGCATGGCCCGGTTCGGCATCAACACCGCGACGGCGCTTGGTGTAGGCAATTCGGATTTGCGGCCGCTGGCGCGCAAGCTGAAGCGCAATCACGAGCGGGCGCTTGCCCTGTGGGACAGCGGTGTTCGCGAGGCGCGGCTGGTGGCGGCGTTCACCGGGGAGCCGAAAAGGATCACGGCCGAGCAGTGCCGCCGCTGGGCCGGCGATTTCGATTCCTGGGAGATCGTAGACAGCGTTTCGGATCTCTTTGCTGAAACGCCGTTCCGGCGTGAGTTGATCGAGGAGTTTGCTGCCGACGAACGCGAGTTCGTGCGCCGCGCCGGCTTTGCCATGGTGGCGTGGAGCGCAGTACATCTGAAGCAGGAGCCGGACGCGACGTTTCTCGCCTATCTGCCGTTGATCGGGGCGCATGCCGGCGATCCGCGCAATTTCGTCAGGAAGGCGGTCAGCTGGGCGCTGCGGCAGATTGGCAAACGCTCGGCGGCGCTGCATGCCCCTGCCCTTGCGCTAGCGCAAAAGTTGGCCGGATCATCCGACAAGACGGCGCGCTGGATCGGCCGGGACGCCGTGAAGGAGTTAACGGATGCCAAAAGGCTGGAACGGCTCACCTCCAGAAAAAGCTGATCTTGCCGATATCCGGTTCACGGAGGTGACGCCGGCAACACGCGGCGACTTCGAGATATTGTTCGAGCAGCCGGGTGCGCCAAAATATTGCTGGTGCATGGCGTGGCGGCAGTCCGTCCGCGAGCACATCCCGAATGATGAGAAAAAGCGCCAGATGATGGCACTTATCGATGCCGGCAGGCCGGTCGGCATCCTCGCCCAGATCGACGGCAAGACCGTTGCCTGGTGTTCGGTCGCGCCGCGCGAAACCTACCGAAGGCTTTCAAAGCGGCAGGACGACAGCGAGACGGGGGTATGGTCGATCGTCTGCTTTTATGTGCCAAGGGCTTTGCGCGGCCGCGGTTTTGCTTCCGCATTGCTCGATGCGGCCATTGACCACGCGTTCGCCAAGGGGGCGCATATCATTGAGGCCTATCCGGTGGGCGAGGCATCGCCGAGCTACCGTTTCATGGGGTTTCGCGACATGTTTGCGGCGCGCGGCTTTCACGACGCCGGCATGACCGGTTCTCGCCGGCATGTAATGCGGCTCGAGCGTTGACGTCGCCGGTGGCGGTGTCTTTACTCGAACGCAAAGGAAAACGTCCGATGACCAAACGTCTCATAGCCATGGCAGCGTTCGCAGGCGCAATGTCGGCATTTACAGCCGCCCTCGCTTCGGCCGAGACCACACACATATTCTGGAAGGATCTGCGCCCGGCGACCCAGGCGGTTGCCGAAGAAGCTGGCCTGCCGATGATCGCGGCAAAATTGCCCGATCGCGGCGAGACGTTATCCCTCGGCCTGCAGGACAAGACCATACAAATAGCCGGCTATGCGTTGCCGGTCGATCGCGAAGGCGATCTTGTCTATCAATTCCTACTGGTGCCGTGGACCGGCGCCTGCAGCCACATGCCGACACCACCACCCAACCAGATCGTCCTGGTCACCCCGGCTCAGCCCTACAAAATATCGCGGGCCTACCAGCCGGTTTCCGTAACCGGCGCGCTGAAACCAGGCATGGAGAAGAGCCAGCTTTTCATCCTGGACGGCGTCTCGGTCATCCAGTCGGGCTATACCGTGCGCAAGGCAGACGTGACCGGCGTCGACACCGTGCCGGACACAATAACCCTACCGGTCAACTCGCCTTGGACTTTCCTCAACAAAAAGAAGAACTAAGCAAGGCGAGCTTGCGTGACCTTGCATGCACCAAGGCCACGCGCGCTCAGGCCGCGTTCGCGCCCGATTCCTTGTCCAGCACCATGTAATCGAGCGGGATTTCGGTCGTGTACTTGATCTGCTCCATGGCGAAGGAGGACGAGACGTCGCGAATCTCGATCTTGGCGATCAGCCGCTTATAGAAGGCATCATAGGCTGCAATGTCGGGCACCACGACACGCAGGAGGTAGTCGACATCGCCGCTCATGCGGTAGAACTCGACCACCTCGGGGAATTCCTGGATGACTTCGGAAAAACGCCGCAGCCATTCATGGCTGTGCGAATTGGTGCGGATCGAGACGAAGACGGTGACCCGCACATTGACCTTTTCATGATCGAGAATGGCGACACGCCGCTTGATGACGCCCTCTTCCTCGAGCTTCTGGATGCGCCGCCAGCAAGGGGTCGTCGACAGTCCCACTTTCTTGGCGACATCTGCGACCGCGAGCGTCGCGTCCTCCTGCAGGAGGCGGAGAATTTTTCGGTCAAGGCGGTCCATTGAAAGCTCCTGAAGGAATGGATTGGCCATAATCGGCGTTATTATAGGCTTCCACAAGAAAAAAATTCTGCTGATTGGCGGAAAAGCCGGTGGTTTCTTGCTGAATGTCTAACCGAGGCGATAGCGGATTTCCGACCTGAGGAAAGGCAGCAAATCCATTTCAAACCAGGGATTCCGCTTCAGCCAGCCGGTGTTGCGCCAGGACGGATGCGGCAGCGGCAGCACCTTCTGGCCAGCGGATTTCTCCCAGATGGAGCGCCAGTCCCTCACCGTTTCCGTCAGGGACGGGCGCCGCGCGGCACCCATGTGCCAGGACTGCGCGTAGATGCCGATCGTCAGCACCAAGTCGATCTGCGGCATGAGCCCCATCAACGGCGCGCGCCAGGCCGGCGCGCATTCACGCCTTGGCGGCAAGTCGCTGCCCTTGGCGTCCTGGCCGGGGAAACAGAAGCCCATCGGCACGATAGCGAACTTCTCGGTGTCGTAGAACTCCTCGCTGGTGACGCCGAGCCAGTCTCGCAGCCGGTCGCCCGAAGCATCGGTGAACGGCATGCCCGACAGATGCACCTTGGTTCCCGGCGCCTGGCTGGCAATCAGGATGCGGGCATTCGACGAGGGTCGCAGCACCGGGCGCGGTTCGTGCGGCAGTGGCCGGCCGATCGGATTGTCGACGCAGATGCGGCAGGCGCGAACCGTCGCGGCGAAGCTTTCGAGTTCCGCAGTCATCCTCAGGCCGCGGCACTCGGCCGGCTCGAAACCATCCGATACCAGCGCAACACATTGCTGCACTCGTCCGGCACCTTGATGCGCGCCGGTTTCATAAAATCGATGGCGATCATCCCGGTGATATCGGCGATCGAATAGGCGTCGCCGGCGGCGAATTCGCGGGTTCCCAGCTCGCCGTCGAGAAGTCGCAGGAATTCGATTGCCTTCGGCTTGTTGGCCTCGCCCCACTCGGGAATCTGCGGGATCTCCCATTCCTTCATGGCCGGATGGGTGTGGCGGAAAGCTTGCGCGACGCAGGTCAGCAGGTTGAATTCCATCCGCCTTTGCCACATCTCGACCTGCGCCTTGCCGAGCGCCCCGCGACCGAACAGTGCGGGCTCGGGATTGAGTTCCTCGAAATAGCGGCAGATGGCGACGGACTCGGTGATGACGGTGCCGTCGTCAAGCTCCAGCACCGGCAGTCGCCGCAGTGGATTGCGCGAGCTGACCGCCTGTTGCCTGTGTTCCAGCGCGCCCATGTCGACGGACACCAGCGGAACCGCGATTCCCTTCTCGGCCAGAAAAACGCGAACCCGCCTTGGGTTGGGCGCCCGGCCGCCGTCGAAGAGCTTCATTCGATCCTCCAGTTCTTGCCGGTGACGGCAGGGTTCAGCTTCCGCCGGCTTACCAGAAGCGGAAAATCTCTCGCACGGCATCGGCGATGGAGGCGAGCGTGCCATGTTTTCTCTCGACGGACTCGCCATGGTGGCTGTCGCGCCAATCTTGCGGCTGGTCGAATGTACCTGCCCAGATGCCGGCCCTTGCCGCGCGCGCGATGGCTTCCTCGCTCTCGTAATCGCCGAAAGCGACCGCCCAGCCTGCCTCGACCTGTGCGCGGTTGAGATCGGTATCGCCCGCCTTGCAATCGCCGAGCAGCCGGCCGTAACGATCGCGCTGCCAGCCGCTGCAGATGACGGGCCTGCCGGCGATCAGGCGCACCAGAGATTGGCGCGCAAGCGTGCCACAGGAATAATCGGCGCCGTTCTTGCGGCAGGTCTGGGTGTATTCCGGCGCGTCGATGCCGCGCATGCGGATGCGTTCGGCCCCGAGCGTGATCGAGTCGCCATCATTGATGATGGCGACGCCCTGTGTCTTTCGCGTCTCCACGCGATCGAGGCGCGCCGCAAGCACGATCAGCAGCCCCAGAACGATGACCGTCAGCCCATAGTCCAGCAATTTGCGCCATGGGGTTCGCGGGCGCGGCGCAGCGTACCGCCGGCGCGGTCCTTGCGACCAGGAACGGCTCATATGGCAAACGGTTGGTTAATCATTCGAACGTAGCTTAACACCTTGAAATGCCGCCCGCATAATTGAAGTCTTCATGCCTTTGCAACGCTCGAACACAGCGGACAAATTCATTGTGGACCGCAGGAAACGCCATCGCAACAGCGATGTCGCGCGCGCGGTGCGCAAGACGCGCGACCGTCTTTCGCAACAGGCCGGCAATCCGGATTTCGATCGCGAACTGCTGAGACTCCATGCGCGCGCGATGACCAGCGGGGCCATTGCCATTCCGCTGCTCGTCCTGGCGATCGCCGCGCTTGGCCGGCTGGCCGGCATCGGCAATGAGATCATTCTCTGGGCGCTGTTCACCCTGACCTGCTACACGATGTTGGCTTTCATGGCGCGCCGCGTCGAACGCGTGGAAGCGTCCGATCTTAACCCGTTGCAAACCCAGAGAGAATTCCTGTTCGCACATTTCCTGTGCGGCCTCGGCTGGGGCTGGTTCGTCTGGCTCGGCTGCGGTGCCTGCGCGGTCGACCAGTTTCAGGTGGTCAAGGCCGTGGTGCTGCTGCTTGCCATGGCCGGAACCGCTATCATGGCCTCATCCCTGCGCGGGGCGTTGCTGGCGACTTTCGCTGTTCCGGTGACGCTTTACGCCTACGCCGAAATAAGGCTGTGGATGCCGGTCGGGGCGATCATGGCCGTACTGCTCGTTCTTTCGCTGCCTTTCTTTGCCTATATCGCGCGGAACCTCAACCGCTCCTCCCTGATGCTTTTGTCGTTCCGCTCCGAAAAGGACGCACTGATCGCCGAAGTCGAGACCGCGAAATCGATGTCGGACGAGGCGCGGCGGCGCGCGGAAGATGCCAATCTGGCCAAATCGCGCTTTCTTGCCTCGATGAGCCATGAATTGCGCACGCCGCTCAACGCAATTCTCGGTTTTTCCGAAGTGATGTCGAACGAAGTGCTGGGGCCGATGAGCAATCCCACTTATCGCGACTATGCCCATGACGTGCACGAATCCGGCCAGCATCTTCTCGACCTCATCAACGAGATCCTCGACCTGTCGCGCATCGAGGCCGGCCGGTACCAGCTCAATGAAGAGCCGGTGATGCTGCTCGGCATTGTCGAGGATTGCTGCCACATGATGGAGTTGAAGGCGCGCAACAAGGATATCCGCGTCATTCAGGATTTCGAACATGCCTTGCCGCGCCTGTTCGCCGACGAGCGCGCGGTGCGCCAGATCACCCTCAACCTCTTGTCCAACGCGATCAAGTTCACCGCTACCGGCGGCGAAATCCGCGTGCGCGTCGGCTGGACGGCCGGCGGCGGACAATACATCTCGGTCAGGGACAACGGCCCCGGCATACCGGAAGACGAGATCCCGGTAGTGCTTTCGGCCTTCGGCCAGGGTTCGATCGCCATCAAGAGCGCCGAACAGGGCACCGGACTTGGTCTGCCGATCGTGCAGGGCCTGCTCGCCATGCATGGCGGCGAATTCCAACTTCATTCCAAGCTGCGCGAAGGCACAGAGGCGATTGCCATCTTCCCGCTGAGCCGGGTAATGGAGGAACTCCCGGCCCTGCCGACCGCGGCGGTCGCGGCGCGTCGGCGTTGACGCGCCTCATGCGTGGAATGAGCGACGAATGCTCGGCCTAGCCGCGAACGGCCGCGGCCATGCCCGAACTGGTCAGTGCCGCTGCCTTGATTAGGCCGGCGGCAAGTGCCGCGCCTACTCCCTCGCCGTGGCCGACGCCGAGGTCAAGCAAGGGGCGAAGGCCAAGGCGCTCGGCGGCCTGCGCATGCGCGGGCTCCGGCGACAGGCCGGCGAGCAGGCAATGATCCAGTGTCGCAGGATTTGCGGCATGCAGCACCGCCGCCGCGGCCGTTGCCGCAACTCCGTCGAGCAGCACGGGGATTCTCTGCATCCGTGCCGCAAGGATGGCGCCGGCTATCGCCGCGAACTCACGGCCACCGAGCCGGCGCAGCACCTCCAACGGTTCATCGAGATGGCCGGCGTGGAAAGCCAGCGCCGCATCGACCACCTCCGCCTTGCGCGCCTGCATCGCCGCATCGGCGCCGGAGCCCGGGCCGACCCAATCGGTGCCCTTGCCGCCCAACACGGCCGCGAACAGGGCCGCGGCGACGGTGGAATTGCCGACGCCCAGATCGCCGAGGCAAAGCAGGTCGGCGCCGCCGGCGATCGCCTCCATGCCGAAGGCCATGGTCGCGGCGCAACCCCGCTCGTCGAGTGCGGCATCCTGCGTGATGTCGGCTGTCGGAATATGCAAGGCGAGATCGAAAACCTTCAGCCCGAGGTCGTTGGCGACGCAGACCTGGTTGATCGCTGCACCGCCGGCCGCACACAGTTCGACGGCGTTGGCGGTCGCCGCCACGACTCTCGGCGAGACGCCGTGCCTGACAACACCATGGTTGCCGGCAAAGACCGCGACCAGAGGCCGCGTCACTGCCGGCGGCGCACGGCCGCTCCATGCTGCCAGCCAGGCAGCGATATCCTCGATGCGACCAAGCGAGTTCCTTGGCTTGTCCGCCTTGGCGAACAGCGTTCGCACACGGGCCTCGGCTGTCGTGTCGGCCGCCGGCAGGTTGGCCAGCAGGTTACGGAAATCGTCGAAGGGCTGTGCTCTGGTCATGTCGTGGAAATCGTCCTTGCAGATGGCAGCGGCATAGCCGCCCTCGTGCGCCGGCACAACCTCCCGCGCCTGATGTAAAAGCGGCCGCGAGCGACGCATTCCCGAGGGCTTGCAAAGGCCATGCCGTTGCACCATGTGGAAGTCAGCCAAGGAAACATTCATGACGGCCATCGAATCCCCATGCATTCTGGTCTGTTCGATCGATATGAAGACCGGTTTCTGTTTCGGGTGCGGCCGCACCCGGGACGAGATCGGCGCCTGGATCGACATGACGGCGCAGGCGCGCCGTAACGTCATGGCCCAACTGCCTGCAAGGCTGGAGACGGTCGAGCGCCGGCCGCGCCGCGAAACCCGCCGCACCCGTATGGCACGGGAACGCGACGCGCTCTCGTGAACGGATTGCCGACATGAACCGCCTGTTCTGGATCCTGATGCTCGTCATCGGCGTCGGCGCGGTGCTGCTGATGTTCAACGATTCCGCCGGCAATACGCTCGGCGTCGAGAACGATGATTTCGGCCGGTTGATCTGGCTGGGCGCCTTCGGCGCGCTCATCGGCGCCGGCCTTCTAAGGTCGGGCCGCCCGCTCAGCGCCATGGCGCGCAATCTCGGCGCGTGGGCGGCGATCGCGCTCGCGCTGATCGCCGGCTATCAATATCGCTACGAATTGCAGGATTTCGCCAACCGGGTAACCGCTGGCCTTGTTCCCGGCAGCCCGCTGGCGCTGGGCATCGAGGACGGCCATGCCACCGTGACGCTCGACAAGGCCGACAATGGCCATTTCGAGGCGCGCATCCTGATCAACGGCGCGCCAGTGCGCACGGTGGTCGACACAGGAGCGACCAGCACCGTGTTGACGTCGCAGGACGCCCAGGCAGCCGGGATCAATCCCGCCGCTCTCGATTTCACCATACCGGTCTCGACCGCCAACGGCACGGCGCGCGCCGCGGCTGTGAAAACCAACGAACTGGCCATCGGCGGCATCGTGCGAAAGAATATGCCGGTGATGGTCGCGGCACCCGGTATGCTTGGCCAGAGCCTGCTCGGCATGAACTTCATCAGTTCGCTGTCCGGCTTCGACGTGCGCGGCGACCGGATGACCCTCCGGGATTGACGTTCGGCGAAAGCGGTTCAGGCGGCCTTGTCGACCGCCCCGCTGAGGTCGACCGCAGCGAACGCCGTCTTCAGCACCTGCGGCCCAGCGCCGGGGCGCGTTGCATCCGTGGAGAGGATCTGGCGGTAGCGGCGCGCACCGGGCAATCCATGGAATAGCCCGACCATGTGGCGGGTGACATGACCGAGCCGCCCGCCCTGTTCGACATGGCGTGCGGCGTAGCCGGCCATGACGTCGATCAGCGCGGCGAAATCGAAGGGAACGGTCCGCTCTCCATAAAACATGGAATCGACGCCGGTCAGAATGCCTGGAGTATGGTAGGCGGCGCGGCCGAGCATGGCGCCGTCGAGGTGCTGGAGATGCGTCTGCGCCTCTTCAAGCGATTGAATACCGCCATTGATGCCGATGAATTCGCTCGTTTTTCTCGTCTTCAGCCGATAGACGCGACCGTAGTCGAGCGGCGGGATGTCGCGGTTTTCCTTGGGGCTCAGCCCCTCCAGCCATGCCTTGCGTGCATGCACCCAAAGGGCGTCGGCGCCGGCCGCGAAAACGCCGTCTGCAAGCGCATCCAGCGCCGGCTCGGGATCCTGCTCGTCGACGCCGATGCGGCATTTGACGGTTACGGGAATGGTCACGGCCGCCTTCATCGCCGCGACACAGTCGGCGACGAGGTCAGGCACCTTCATCAGGCAGGCGCCGAACGTACCGGACTGGACGCGGTCCGACGGGCAGCCGACATTGAGGTTGATTTCCTCATAGCCGAAAGCCTGGCCGATGCGCGCCGCCTCGGCCAGCTTCCCCGGATCGGAGCCGCCGAGCTGCAGCGCGACCGGATGTTCCGCCTCATCAAAACCAAGCAGGCGCTCGCGCGCGCCCTGGATGACCGCGTCCGCCACCACCATCTCGGTGTAGAGCAACGCACGGCGAGTCAGCTGGCGATGGAAGAACCGGCAATGGCGGTCCGTCCAATCCATCATCGGGGCGATTGCCACCTTATGCTCTTGGTATCTCGACATTTTTTGCGTCAATTGGTTGGTTGATGCGGGCGGTATGGCCACCAATCCTCATATCGGCGACATATGCGAAGTAGGCAAGCCCCTCGCTCGAGCAGTAAGTCTGAAGGCGGTCCTTCTGCGCCTGCCAAATCCTATGGCCTGAAGTGCTGTCTTCTCGTTTTTTTCGAGTGCTGGGCGAAATCGCTCCAAGAAATCGGAAGCTTGCACCCCCTTGCTACACCGCAGGAGAGCGGCACGCCGTTTTGCGACCTGGTCGATAGTCTTTCAACTGCGGCGAACAAGACGGGGGACCGCCTTTCCAGGATTGGCTGCTTTCCGAAGTTGCCGACCACAAGCAGGTGGTGGCCATCCTGGGCCGCGCCGCATTAGGCGTTCGCCGACGCCATGGCAAACGGACAAACAGTCGATCGGCGCCGGGGGTCGGCGCCGATTTTCGACTACAGCCGGTTCAGAACGTTACCGCCGCAGCGCGTACACGCGCCCAGCTGGCTCGCTGCCCACCGACAAGGCCATGTCGTCATCCAGAAGCCGCGTGATCCGGGCGAAGCCGGTGAACGCCTTCCTGGCTTCTTCAGCCGACATCTGCCCCGACAGGGCGGCCGCGCAGCAGTTCAGCGCGCATTGATAGACAGGGCCACGTCGCCCGGTCGGCCATTTACGCAAAAACATCATGGCCTCGGCAACACTGTCGATTTCCTCGATAGGGTGTCCCTGCCCGCGTGAAATCCGCACGGGCGAAAAAAAATGCAAATAGTCCATCATATCCTCCCGCTCGGTCGCGACGTGTTCGACCGAACCCCATCAAACGCGCCATCATCCACTTGGTTCCATAAAAAACGTACGCTTGGCAAAAAAAGGGCAGGTTTGCCCGTCGCGGCTCCGATGTCGTCGCGCCGGCGCTTGAAAGCGCCACGAACCCGACTCGCCGATCAGAGGGCAAGCATCATGCCGCGCGACAATGGCGATCCCCATTGAATATCTTTAAGGCCAAAGCCGGCAAATCAGCCGATTGCCCCTTCCCTCGCGTCAGGCGTAACCTTGACGGTCAACGCGTGAGGGCGCGTGCTGCAAGAAGGGGACAATTGCAATGACGATACAAGGCGCATCGCCGGATCTATATAACGAAGATCTCGCACCGGCCAAGATACGAAACTGGGGACCATTCTCGATCTTCAACGTCTGGACGTCGGACGTGCACAGCCTCTGGGGTTACTATCTCGCCGCCAGCCTTTTCCTGTTCTGCGGCGGTTTCGTCAACTTCATCATCGCCATCGGCATCGGCTCGCTCGTCATCTACGCGCTGATGAACATGGTCGGCTATGCCGGCGTGAAGACCGGCGTGCCTTACCCAGTGCTCGCCCGCGCCTCGTTCGGCATATGGGGCGCCAACATACCGGCGCTGGTGCGCGCCATCGTCGCCTGCTTCTGGTACGGCGCACAGACGGCGGCCGCTTCCGGCGCCATTGTCGCGCTGCTGATCCGCTCGCAATGGTTCGCCGATTTCAACGCCAACACCCATTTCCTCGGCCACTCCGGGCTGGAAGTGATCTGCTTCGTGGTCATCTGGGCGCTGCAGCTGCTGATTATCCAGAACGGCATGGAGACGGTGCGCCGCTTCCAGGATTGGGCCGGGCCAGCCGTGTGGGTGATGATGCTGATCCTGGCCGTCTATCTCTGTGTCAAAGCCGGGACCTTCGCCTTCACCAGTGACATTCCGATGGAGGTGCTGCTCGAAAAGACCAAGGATGCGGGCGTGCCAGGTACGCCGGGATCGTGGACGTCGCTGTTCGCCGTCGCCGCGATCTGGGTGACCTATTTTTCGGCCCTCTATCTCAACTTCTGCGATTTCGCCCGCTATGCACCGGACAAGGCATCGCTGCGCAAGGGCAATATCTGGGGCCTGCCGATCAATCTCATCCTGTTCTCGCTGGTCGCTGGCGTCACCACCATTGCCGCTTACGACGTCTATCACGAGGTGCTGCTGCACCCCGACCAGATATCGGCGAAATTCGGCAGCTGGTTCCTGGCCGCGCTCGCCGCCTTGACCTTCGCGGTGGCGACGCTCGGCATCAATGTCGTGGCCAACTTCGTCTCGCCGGCCTTCGACTTCTCTAACGTCTTCCCGCGCCAGATCGACTTCAAGAAGGGCGGCTACATCGCGGCACTGATCGCGCTCGTGCTCTATCCCTTCGCGCCTTGGGAAGGCAGCGCTGCGTCCTTCGTCAACATCATCGGTGCGACGATGGGGCCGATCTTCGGCGTCATGATGGTCGACTACTACCTGATCCGGAAGGGCGAGGTCGACGTCGAAGCGCTTTATCGCGAGGACGGCGAGTTCCGCTTCCAGGGCGGCTGGCATGTCAATGCCTTCATCGCTGCCGGCATTGGCGCCGTCTTCTCCTCGATCCTGCCGAACTTCACCAACTGGCTGCCATCCTGGTGGGGCGTCTATGGCTGGTTCTTCGGCGTCGGGATTGCCGGCATCATCTACTACGTGCTGCGCACCGCGGCCGTGGGTGCCGGCGCCAAGACGGCGAAGGCCTGAAATGGGGCAGTAGGCAGGAAAGGTAGGGAAAGCAGACGGCTTCCCCCTACTGCCTACTGCCTACTGCCTACTCCTACCATCTCGGCCAATCGGCGCACCGTGTTCCAGTTGCGCGACGTACCGACGCCCAGGCGTTTGTGATTGGCGGCCGCGAGCAGCCGTGAACTCGGTCGTGCCCGCGAAAAGACGACCCAGATGTCGCCGCCGCGTGACATCACCTTCTCATCGGCGGCGGCATAGGTCTCGAGCGCCGCCGCCGCATCATCGGGCACGGGCTTGCGCATTATCCGGACCGCCACCTGGTCACCGGTCTCGGCGGATTCAGCCGGAAACGGATTGCCGGCCGCGAGCCTCAGCCAATCTTCGGCAGCGCGCACGATGATATCGACATGGCGGCCGAAAGCTTTTTTGAAGGCGGCTTCCAGACGCTGCTCGAGACCGGCGACGTCCGTCGCCGGCGCCTCGAAGACAAGATTGCCCGTCGCCACGAGCGTACGGACATTCTTCAGCCCGAGGCCTTCCGCCATCGCCCTCAGGTCGGACATCACGACCCGGCGCCCTTCTCCCAGGACGATGCTGTAGAGAAGGGCGACATAGGTCTGCATCGGTTGCCGAACCCCGCCTGGCGCGCCTATACCAGGCGCGATTGTTCGACCGCCGCCTCGATGAAGCTGGCGAACAGCGGATGCGGGTCGAGCGGCCGGCTCTTCAGCTCGGGGTGGTATTGCACGCCGATGAACCAGGGATGGTCGGGGTATTCGACCGTTTCGGGCAGCACGCCGTCGGGCGACATGCCGGCAAACACCAGGCCGCAATCCTCCAGCCGCTGCTTATAGTCGATATTGACCTCGTAGCGGTGGCGGTGACGCTCGGAGATCTGCGTGTCACCATAGATGTCGGCGATCTTGGAACCCTTGGCGAGCTCGGCCTGATAGGCGCCGAGCCGCATCGTGCCGCCGAGATCGCCGGTTGCCCGGCGCTTCTCCAGCATGTTGCCCTTCAGCCACTCCGTCATCAGGCCGACGACCGGCTCCTGGGTCGGGCCGAACTCGGTCGAGGAGGCCTCATCGACTCCGGCCAGGGACCGCGCCGCCTCGATACAGGCCATCTGCATGCCGAAGCAGATGCCGAAATACGGCACCTTGCGCTCACGCGCGAACTTCGCCGCCAGGATCTTGCCTTCCGAGCCGCGCTCGCCGAAACCGCCGGGCACAAGGATGCCATGCACCTTTTCCAGCCAGGGCGTCGGATCCTCCTTCTCAAAGATTTCCGATTCGATCCAGTCGAGCTTGACCTTGACGTGGTTGGCCAGACCGCCATGCGACAGCGCCTCGATCAGCGATTTGTAGGCGTCCTTGAGGCCGGTATATTTGCCGACGATGGCGATGGTCACCTCGCCTTCCGGATTGTGGATGCGGTTGGACACGGCCTGCCACGGCTCCATGCGCGGCTTCGGCGCGGGGTCGATGCCGAACGCGGCCAGCACTTCCGAATCGAGCCCTTCCTTGTGGTAAGCCATCGGCACGTCGTAGATGTGCGGCACGTCGAGCGCCTGGATGACCGCGCTCTCCCTGACATTGCAGAACAGCGACAGTTTTCTACGCTCTTCCTTGGGAATGGCCCGGTCGGCGCGGACGAGCAGGATGTCGGGCGCGATGCCGATACCGCGCAGCTCCTTGACCGAATGCTGGGTCGGCTTGGTCTTCAATTCGCCCGCGGTCGGGATATAGGGCATCAGCGTCAGATGCACATAGACGGCGTTGTTGCGCGGCAGGTCGTTGCCGAGCTGGCGGATCGCCTCCAGGAAAGGCATCGCCTCGATGTCGCCCACGGTGCCGCCGATTTCGCACAGCACGAAATCATAGTCGTCATTGCCGTCGAGGACGAAATTCTTGATCTCGTCGGTGACGTGCGGGATGACCTGCACGGTGGCGCCGAGGTAGTCGCCGCGCCGCTCGCGCTCGATGATGTTCTTGTAGATGCGGCCGGTGGTGATGTTGTCCTGCTGGTTGGCGGAACGGCCAGTGAACCGCTCGTAATGGCCAAGATCGAGATCGGTCTCGGCGCCGTCATCGGTGACGAACACCTCGCCATGCTGATACGGCGACATCGTGCCCGGATCGACATTGAGGTAGGGATCGAGTTTTTTGATGCGTGCGCGATAGCCCCGCGCCTGCAAGAGAGCCCCTAGGGCCGCTGCGGCAATGCCTTTTCCAAGTGAGGAAACCACGCCGCCTGTGATGAATACATATCGCGCCATGGGAGTCATCGCTTAACGCGGCCGGATTGATTCCGCCAGAGAAAAAACCGCCGCTAAGGCTTTTTCCCAAGAAGGCGCTCGAACCGTGATCCGAAAATGGGATCCGGTTTTCGGATAGGCCCATGTCGAACGGGCTGGCCCGTTCCACTGGAACGCGACCAAGAGCGAGGCAAAACAAAAGGGCCGGCTGAACCGGCCCTTTTGGCAAGCTGCTGCAAACGTCAGATGATGACGACCTTGGTGCCGACCTTGACGCGGCTGTAGAGGTCCATGACGTGCTCGTTCATCATGCGGAAACAGCCATTGGAAGCGCTGGTTCCGATCGACTGCGGCGCGATGGTGCCGTGGATGCGCAAATGCGTGTCCTTCTTGCCGTCATAGAGGTAGATGGCGCGGGCGCCGAGCGGATTCTGGCCGCCGCCGGGCATGCCGTCCTTGTACTGGGCATAATGCTTGGGCTCGCGCTTCTGCATGTCCAGCGTCGGGATCCAGCGTGGCCACTCCTGCTTGTCGCCGACCGCCACGGTGCCCTTGAACTGCAATCCTTCGCGGCCGACCGCGATGGCGTAGCGGCGGGCGGTGGACGATGATTCCACCAGATAGAGCCGGCGGGCACTGGTATCGATGACGATCGTGCCGGCCTCGTAACCGGTGAATTCCACGTCCTGTGGCACGAACTCCGGCTTTACCTTGAACGGCTTCTTGGCGTTTTTCCTGGCGAGCGCCGAATCCAGCGCACGGGTCTCAGGCAGATAGTTGATCGAGGACGATGCCATCTGGCCGCCAAACAGTCCGGCGAACAGGCCGCCGCCGGTGCGCTGCTTCTGGCCAGGCAGCTCGCTGCGCAATTCGCCATTATTGCCGGTCAGCGCAACGTTCATCACCTCGGCCGATTCCGGTTCGGCCGAAGGAATCGGCTCGATCGGCGTCAACGGCTCGATGATCTTCGTGACATTCTTGGCCGGCTTGGCCGCGGCCACTTCGGTCGCCGGGGCAGTCTTGCCTCTCTTGGCCAGGAACGCCTGCCGTTCCGCCTCGGCCTTCGCTTTCGCCGCTTCGCGCATCGCCATCTTCCTGGCTTCCAGCGCCTTGGCCTTGGCGGCTTCCTTGTCGGCAACGATCTTGGCCTCGATCTTTTTGATCTGGGCGAGATCGTCCGGTGTCGGATTTTTCTTCTTCTTGAGAAGCCTCAACTGCGCCGCATCGCTCTTGGCTGCGACGTTGATGGCGTCGGTCTTGCCGACCGACTGATTGGCGGCCAAATTGGCTGGCACGCCGGCGAAAGCCGGGGAGCTCATGCCGAGTGCGGCGCAAAGTCCCAGGAAGATGAAGCTGCGAAGCTGCATGGCGAAGATCCGATCGTTCAATATTTGTTGCCCACGGCGTCGCCCGGCGTCCCCCAAGGACACCGAAAATGCCGCGCGCAATCTATAGTCGAATAAGCGCGGGCGCCTCAAGCGCGAGGCCGCTGCACTTCCCGTCGAATCTTCGTGATGCCGCCGCATTTGCCGCGACTGTGGTCAAACGACAACAGATCGGCTGAGTGTAAGAGATCAGAGCGGGCCGAGGGCCCGGCAGCGAGAGCCGGAACCGAGCGCAGTTCGGTTGTAACGACGCAGAATGCCGGCGTTCGCACGCCGGCGCTCCCTGTCAGATAGCCCTTGAACGAACCCGGATTACTGGTTCGGCACCTGCGGGGCCGCGGGCGCGGTGCTGGCGCCGTTGGTCGCCGGCGACGTCGAGCCGGCGGCGGGCGGCGCGGCCGGAGCGTTGGCCGGGGGCGTTGTCGCGGCTCCGTTGCCGGAAGGCGGCGTCGGCGCCGCGTTGCCTGAAGGCGGCGTCGGGGTGGTCGTGCCAGGCAATTGGTTGAGTACGCCCTTGCCGGCGCCGTCCGATGTTGCGGGAACGCGGTCGAGAATGTCGATCGGCTTCTCGCCGTAGCGGGCAATGATCGACAAGGTCAGCGACGTCACGAAGAAAGCGGCCGCCAGAATCGCCGTCGCCCGAGTCAGCGCATTGGCGGCGCCGCGCGCCGTCATGAAGCCAGATCCGCCACCAATGCCAAGGCCGCCGCCTTCGGAGCGCTGCAGCAGCACAACGCCGACAAGGGCCAGAACGACCATGAGATGGATGACGATCAGTACGGTTTGCATAGTTTATCCTGGCAATGCCCTGCCCGGCCGCGGACACGACCGGGGAATTGGAGGCGGCTCAATACAATGCTTTCACGGCATTTCCAAGCCCGTGGCCGGAATATGGGAAGCAAGGCGTCCTTTACAACGATTTCCCGTGCGCCGCGCCCGCTTCGGCGCCGCGCGAAGTCATCAGGAGATGCTGCGATAGGCGTCCGCGATGCCCAGGAAGTCGGCCGCTTTCAGGCTGGCCCCGCCAACCAGCGCGCCGTCGACATTCCTGACCCCAAGCAGTTCCACTGCATTGGACGGCTTGACCGAACCGCCATAGAGAATGCGCATCTTGCCCGCGGCGGTGCCGAGTTTCTCCGACAGTTTTTCGCGAATATGCGCATGCGCCTCGGCTACATCGGCGACGGTCGGCGTCAGGCCGGTGCCGATCGCCCACACCGGCTCATAGGCAATGATCGTGTTGGACGCGGTAGCGCTTGCCGGCACCGAACCGGCAACCTGGCGTGACAACACGTCCAGCGTCGCGCCCGCTTCGCGCTCCTGCCGCGTCTCGCCGATGCAGACAATGGCCACAAGCCCGGCGCGCCAGGCTGCGGAGGCCTTTGCCTGAACTGTGGCATCATCCTCGCCGCGCTGTTCGCGGCATTCGGAATGGCCGACGATGACGTGGGTCGCGCCCGCATCCTTCAGCATCTCCGCGGAGATGCACCCGGTGTAGGCGCCGCTCTCCTTGGCGTGGCAATCCTCACCGCCGGCATGAACCGGCGTACGCGACAGAATCTCGGCGGCATGGGCGAGCAAGGTCGCGGGAACGCAGACCAGCGCCTCGGTGTCTGCGTCGAGCCCGCTCATGAAACCGTTGCCGATCATCCTGAGTTCGTTGAGCGAGGCGCTGGTACCGTTCATTTTCCAGTTGCCTGCGACGAGCGGGCGAATTCCTGGCGTCATCGTTTGCTTCTCCGGGTGACATTCGGCTGGCGTTCTCACTACCAAAATCAAGCCACAAAGCAATCGACAGTGGACCGGAAGGGCGCTATTGCGCTTGTTTCAGACTCGGCGCATCCGAAAATGCGCATAAATCGGAAGTAACGATGCTTGGTATATTGAGAAGCGCGGCGGGCACCTGGGTCGCGAAGTTACTGCTTTCGCTGCTGGTGGTCAGTTTTGCGGTCTGGGGCGTATCGGGACGGCTGATGGGTGGCCTTGCCGGCCACGACTCCGTCATCACGGCCGGCGGCACCAAGGTGTCGATCAACGAATACCGCCTCGCCTATGACCGCCAGCTCGCCGTCATGTCGCAGCAGTTCGGTCAGCGCCTCACCCACGAACAGGCAAAGGCGCTCGGCGTCGACAACCAGGTGTTGGCGCAGCTTGTTTCGGGCGCGGTCCTCGACGAACAGGCTCGCAAGCTCGGCCTTGGCCTGTCCAAGGACCGGCTGGCGGAACTCACCCGCGAGGATCCGGCGTTCAAGGGCCCCGGCGGACAGTTCGACCGGAGAGCCTTCGAATACAGGCTGCGTGAGGTCGGCATGCGCCCGGAGGATTATTTGAAGAATCGTGCCCAGGTCGCGGTGCGCCAGCAGATCGTCGAGGCGGTTTCGGACGGCCTCAAGGCGCCTGACACCTTCTTCAAGGCGGTGGCCCTGTACCGTGGCGAGGATCGTACGGTCGACTATCTGGCCTTGCCGAAGGCGCTGGTCGAACCCATCGAGGCGCCGAGCGACAGCGCGCTGCAGGCCTATTTCGAGGTCAACAAGAAGACCTATGCCGCGCCCGAATACCGCAAGTTTTCCTATGTCAGGCTCGAGCCGCAGGACATCATGGATACAAGCTCGGTGACCGACGCCCAGGTCAGCGACGACTACAACAAGAACAAGGCGCGCTACACCACTCCCGAGATGCGCACCATAGAGCAGCTTGTGTTCAAGACGCCGGACGAGGCCAAGGCCGCGCTCGATTCGTTGAAGTCCGGCGCAACCTTCGACAAGCTCGTCACTGCGGAAGGCAAGACCCCGGCCGACACGCTGCTCGGAACGCTCGCCAAGGACAAGATCGCCGACAAGGCGGTCGCCGACGCTGCTTTTGCGCTCAACGTCAATGAGGTCAGCCCTGTCGTGCAGGGTGCCTTTGGTCCCGTGCTGCTGCGCGTCACCGAGATCAAGCCCGAAGTCGTGAAGCCGCTGGCCGAAGTGTCGGACCAGATCCGCAAGGACCTGGCGCTGGGCGAGGCAAACCGCATCCTTCTGGACGTGCATGATAATTACGAGGACAGTCGCGCCGCCGGCAGTTCGCTGGCCGACGCCGCCGCCAAGCTGAAGCTGAAGGTCGTCACTGTCGACGCGATCGATCGCAGTGGCCTGCGGCCCGATGGCTCCATCGTCAAGGATCTGCCGGAATCGCCGGCCCTGATCAAGGCTGCCTTCGATGCCGAACCGAATACTGAAAACGAGGCGCTGACCACGGCCGATAACGGCTTCATTTTCTATGAAGTGGCTTCGATCACGCCGGCCCGCGACCGCACGCTGGACGAAGTTCGCCAGAAGGTCGTTGCCGACTGGACCGCGGCCGAGACGGCCAAGCGGCTGACCGCCAAGGCGCAGGAGCTGGAAAAGCGGCTCAAGGCCGGCGCAACGCTCGACGTCATTGCCGGCGAGCTCAAGCTGGAAAAGCAGACCAAGCGTGGCCTGAAGCGCGAAGCCGACGACGCCGATTTCGGCAAGGAAGGTGCAGCGGTGATGTTCGGCGTCGGCGAAGGCGGCACCGGCCTGATCCCCTCTCCCACCAGCGACGCGCAAATCCTGTTCAAGGTCGCCGAGGTGTTCGAACCCGCCGGGGCCGATGCCAGTTCGGTGCCCGAGGACGCGCGCAAGTCCTTCACCGCCGGCATGTCGGACGATCTGCTCGACCAGTTGGTGGCGCAGTTGCAGACGCAGTACGGCGTCCGCGTCGACCAGGCTGCCGTTGCCCAAGCCTCGACAAGATGAGCGCGCTGAAAACCCATATCGCCAAGGTCGCGACCGGCACCGCCCTGTCCTTCGACGAGGCGCGCGAGGCCTTCGACATCATCATGTCGGGCGATGCTACGCCCGGCCAGATCGGCGGCTTCCTGATGGCGTTGCGTGTGCGCGGCGAGACGGTGGACGAGATTTCGGGCGCCGTCGCCACCATGCGCGCCAAGATGCTTCGCGTCGACGCACCTGTCGGCGCCATCGACATCGTTGGCACCGGCGGCGACAATTCGCACTCCGTCAACATCTCGACGGCATCCGCTTTCGTCATCGCCGCCAGCGGGGTTCCGGTCGCCAAGCATGGCAATCGCGGGTTGTCTTCGCTGACCGGTGCGGCCGACGTCCTGACCGCGCTCGGCGTCAAGATCGACCTCACGCCGCAGGCCATCGGCCGCTGCATCCACGAGGCTGGTGTCGGCTTCATGTTCGCGCCGGCACATCACCCGGCGATGAAGCATGTCGGCCCGACCCGCGTGGAGCTCGGCACCAGGACCATCTTCAACTTGCTCGGTCCGCTCTCCAACCCGGCCGACGTGCGCCGGCAGATGGTCGGCGTATTCATGCCGGAATGGATCATACCGGTGGCCCAGACGCTGAAGGCGCTGGGCACCGAGCATGCCTGGGTCGTTCATGGTGATGGCTACGACGAGATCACCACCACGGGTGAAACGCATGTCGCCGAACTGATCGGCGGCGAGATCCGCACCTTCACCTTGACGCCCGAAGCGGTTGGCCTGACCCGTCACACCAAGGAAGAACTGCGCGGCGGCGACGCTGCCTACAACGCCGAGGCGTTGCGCGCTATGCTGGGTGGCGCCGTGGGCGCTTTTCGCGACACCGTGCTGATGAACGCCGGCGGCGGCTTGGTGGTGGCGGGCAAGGCGACGACGCTCGCCGACGGCATGGCGACGGCAGTGCAAGCCATCGACAGCGGCCGGGCGCTGCAGGTGCTCGACCGGCTGGTCGAGATTTCGAACGGTTAGACAGATGTCGGACATCCTGCGCAAGATCGAGGCCTACAAGCGCGACGAGATCGCGACGGCCAAGGCGCGCGTGCCGCTGGCCGAGATCAAGGCGCGGGCGAAAGACACTGACGCGCCGCGCGGCTTTCTCACGGCGCTTGAGGCGAAGCGCAGATCCGGCGGCTTCGCTCTGATTGCCGAGATCAAGAAGGCAAGCCCGTCCAAGGGCTTGATCCGCGCCGACTTCGATCCGCCAGCGCTCGCGCGGGCCTATGCAAAGGGCGGCGCCGCCTGTCTTTCGGTGCTGACCGACGCACCGTCTTTCCAGGGCGCGCCGGAATTTCTCACCAAGGCAAGAGCCGCCGTCACCCTGCCCGCGCTGCGCAAGGATTTTCTGTTCGATCCTTATCAGGTCCATGAAGCTCGCGCCTGGGGGGCGGACGCCATCCTGATCATCATGGCCAGCGTAGATGATGATTTGGCGAGCGAGCTTGAAGCGACGGCATTCGAACTCGGCATGGATGCGCTGATCGAGGTCCACGACGAGGCCGAGACGGAGCGCGCACTGAAGCTGTCGTCGCAATTAATCGGCATCAACAACCGTAATCTGCGGACATTCGAGACCCGTCTCGAAACCTCGGAACGACTGCGGGCGATGATTCCGGGCGGTTACTTGCTGGTCAGCGAAAGCGGCATCTTCTCTCATGACGACTGCCTCAGATTGCAGAAGAGCGACATCGGCACCTTCCTGGTCGGCGAAAGTTTGATGCGCCAGCAGGATGTGACCGCGGCAACGCGCGCGCTGCTCACCGGCAAGGCAGCGGCCGAGGCCGTCTGACGATGACGGCCGCCCTCACCCATCTCGGCCCGCAGGGCCAGGCCAACATGGTCGATGTCGGCGGCAAGGACGAAACGACGCGCACCGCTGTCGCCGAGGGTTTCGTCTCGATGCGGCCCGAGACGCTGAAGATGATCCTGGCCGGCAATGCCAAGAAAGGCGATGTGCTGGGCACCGCGCGCATAGCCGGCATCATGGCAGCGAAGAAGACGCATGAGCTGATCCCGCTCTGCCATCCGCTGCTCTTGACCAAGGTCTCCGTCGACATTGAGCCCGATCCTGCCCTGCCCGGACTGAAGATCGTTGCGCTGGCGCGCGTCACCGGCAAGACCGGCGTCGAGATGGAAGCGCTCACCGCGGCTTCGGTTGCCTGCCTGACCATTTACGACATGGCCAAGGCGGTCGACCGTGCCATGGTCATCACCGGCATCCGGTTGGTCGAAAAGACCGGCGGCAAGTCGGGCGACTACAAAGCCGCTGGCGAAGATGGGGCGGTCGCCTGATGGCGCTGCTTCCGGTCGCAGCAGCGCTCGAACGCCTGCTGGAGGGTGCTGCGCCGCTTGCGAGCGAAAGCGTTTCGCTCCTCGAGGCCGTGGATCGCGTTCTCGCGGAACCGGTGGTGGCGTTGCGCACCCAACCGCCCTTCAACGCCTCTGCCATGGACGGATACGCGGTCCGCGCTGTCGATGTCGCGTCCGTGCCGTCCCGGCTTTCGGTGATGGGCGTGGCGGCGGCCGGGCGCGGCTTTGACGGCGCCGTCGGCAAGGCGCAGGCCGTGCGCATCTTCACCGGTGCTCCGCTGCCGCAAGGCGCAGACACCATCGTCATCCAGGAAAACGTTCGTGACCTCGGCGGCGGCAGCATCGAGGTGGTCGAACCGACGGCCGAGGGGCGCAACATCCGCCGCTTCGGGCTCGATTTCTCCGAGGGCGACATCCTGCTGGAAAAAGGCCGCGTGCTCGATCCGGCAGCACTGTCGCTTGTCGCCTCGGCCAACCATCCCCGGGTGGGCGTCGTAAAGCGGCCGCTGGTTGCCATCATCGCCACCGGCGACGAGCTGCTGCCGCCCGGCAGCGAACTCGGCCCCGACCAGATCATTTCGTCAAACGCCTATGGCGTCGCCGCCGCCGCGCAATCGGTCGGCGCGCATGCGCTTGATCTCGGCATTGCCGCTGATCGCGAGGAAGCCATCGCGGCGCTGGTCAGGAAAGCGGTCGCGGCCGGCGCTGATGTCGTCGTCACGCTTGGCGGCGCCTCGGTCGGCGACCACGATCTGATCCATGACGTGCTGACCGGCGAAGGCATGACGCTCGGTTTCTGGAAGATCGCCATGCGTCCCGGCAAGCCGCTGATGTTCGGCCGCCTCGGCGACATCAGGTGCATCGGCCTGCCCGGCAATCCGGTGGCGAGCCTCGTCTGCTCGCAACTGTTCCTGAAACCGCTCCTGGCACGCCTCGGCGGCCGCGATTTCCGGCAAGATATTCGTCAGGCAAGGCTGGGCGCCGCCATGCAGGCCAATGATCTGCGCCAGGACTATGTGCGGGCGGTGGTCAGGCAAGAGGCCGGCATGCTGGTGGCAACCCCTTTCAGCATCCAGGATTCCTCGATGCTGAGGATACTGGCCGACGCCAACGGACTGATCGTGCGCGAACCGTCTGCGTCCGCCGCGGCTGTAGGAAATGCCTGCAGCGTTATAATGCTGAGGTGAAGTTTCGCCGTTTTTCTACTCCGCAAGCAAAGTTCGTGTCAGCGGATGGACCGGATCAGCCAGGCCTTCGACAATGTCGTAATGATGTCGGTCCGGCTCGACCACCGCGCTCGTGACGGCACCAAGCCCTGTCCAGATATTGGCCAGCAAGGCGTTCTGGCGCAAGAACTCGGACCGCTCGCCGCCTCCGGCCCAGCACGTGACGCGAGCGCCATCCATGGGCCGCAGCAGCGCCGGGCTTTCCGTCAGCGCCTCGGCTTCATCGATTTTCAGCGCCGCGTTCATGCCGGTGCGCATAAGCGGACGCAGGTCATGCAGGCCCGAAATCGAAACGACGTGGCGTACGCGCCTTGCCACGCCGGCCGCCAGGGGCGTTGATGTCGCCGCCATGCGGCTGGCGAGATGGCCGCCGGCCGAATGCCCGGTCAGCATAAGCGGTCCCCCGACCATCGCCGCCGCCTTGCCGATCGCCGCGCCGATCTCGTGGGAGATGCCGGCGATGCGTATGGCGGGGCAGAGCGTATAGGACGGCATCGCCACGGCAAAGCCGCTGTCAACCGAGCCCTTGGCGAGATGCGACCAGCTATCCTTGTCGGACTCCAGCCAGTAGCCGCCATGGATGAACACGACGAGCCCCTTGGGTGCCCCGGCGGGAAGGAAGAGATCGAGCCGGTTGCGCGGCCTGTCGCCATAGGCGATGTCGAGCTGAGCCCTGCCCTTTGCCGCAAGCGCATCGCGAAATGCCTGCGCCGGTTCGACCCATGCAGCTGGCCAGCGATCGCTGCCGGCGATGTTGGCGCCGTTGGCGTAGGCATTGTCCCAATCGGCAATGCGATGTTCGAGCATCGGCACCCTCCCCCGGACGGCATCGTTTCAGCCGATAGCAATGGCGATCGACAGCGGCAACGTCAATGCTCCGGGGGCAAAACATTTTAGGCTTGAAACAAATTTCGACTGGTGCGATCCTGTGCCTTGTTCAGCGATGGGCGTGAGGCAGACAGGGGCAGCCGAAAATGCTTGGGCCATCAGCGCATATCGACACGTTCACGCGCGATAACCTGCCGCCGCCGGATCAATGGCCGGACTTCCTGCTCGACGGCTTCGACTATCCCGAACGGCTCAATGCCGGCGTCGAACTGACCGACAGGCTGGTCGAGAAAGGGTTGGGCGACCACACCGCGCTGATCGGCAACGGCCGCCGCCGCACCTACAAGGAATTATCCGACTGGACGAACAGGCTGGCGCATGCGCTGGTCGAGAATTACGGCGTCAAGCCAGGCAACCGGGTGCTGATCCGCTCGGCCAACAACCCCGCAATGGTGGCCTGCTGGCTGGCCGCCGCCAAGGTCGGCGCCGTCGTGGTCAACACGATGCCGATGCTGCGCGCCGGCGAACTCGCCAAGATCGTCGACAAGGCCGAAATCACCACAGCGCTGTGCGACACCAGGCTGATGGACGAGATGACCGCCTGCGCCAAGGACAGCGCGTTCCTCAAGCAGGTCATCGGCTTCGACGGCACCGCCAACCACGACGCCGAACTCGATCGCGCCGCCCTCGACAAGCCCGTGACGTTTACCGCGGTGCAGACCGGGCGTGACGACGTCGCCCTGCTCGGCTTCACCTCAGGCACGACAGGCGTGCCGAAGGCGACGATGCATTTTCACCGCGACCTCCTGATCATCGCCGACGCCTACGCCCGCGAGATCCTGCAGGTGACGCCTGACGACATCTTCGTCGGCTCGCCGCCCCTGGCCTTCACCTTTGGCCTTGGCGGGCTCGCCATCTTCCCGCTGCGTTTCGGCGCCGCGGCGACGCTGCTGGAACAGGCAACGCCGCCCAACATGGTCCACATCATCGAAACCTACAAAGCGACGATCTCCTTCACCGCGCCCACCGCCTATCGCGCAATGCTCAAGGCCATGGACGAAGGGGCCGATTTATCGTCGCTGCGCGTCGCCGTTTCGGCCGGCGAGACCTTGCCCGCGCCGGTCTTCGAGGAATGGACTGAGAAAACCGGAAAGCCGATCCTTGACGGCATCGGCGCCACGGAAATGCTGCATATTTTCATCTCCAACCGCTTTGATGACATGAAGCCTGCCTCCACCGGCAAGGCCGTTGGCGGCTATCAGGCGCGCGTCGTCGACGACGAAATGCGCGAAGTGCCGCGCGGCACCGCGGGCAGGCTCGCGGTGCGGGGACCGACCGGCTGCCGCTACATGGCCGATGCCAGGCAGAGCGACTATGTCCGCGACGGGTGGAACCTCACCGGCGACACGTTCTGGCAGGACGAGGACGGTTTTTTCCACTTCGCAGCGCGCTCCGACGACATGATCGTCAGTGCCGGCTACAACATCGCCGGCCCAGAGGTCGAAGCGGCGCTGCTGGCGCATGCCGATGTCGCCGAATGCGCGGTGGTCGGCGCCGAGGATGCCGAGCGCGGCCAGATCGTCGAGGCTCATGTGGTGCTCGTGAAAGGCGTGGCGCCAGACGCAATGACCGTCAAGCGTCTGCAGGATCACGTCAAGGCCACGATCGCGCCCTACAAATATCCGCGCTCGGTAAAATTCATCGCCGCTTTGCCCAAGACGCAGACCGGCAAGATCCAGCGCTTCCGGCTGCGCGCGGAGAAGATCAATTGAGCAAGCCCTACGACCCGTCCGCCGAGGGCGCGGAAATGTCGTTCAAGGAGCGCATGTCCTACAGCGACTATCTGCATCTGGAAAAGGTGCTCGAGGCGCAGGAGCCGCTTTCGTCAGCCCATGACGAGATGCTGTTCATCATCCAGCACCAGACATCGGAACTCTGGATGAAGCTCGCGCTGCACGAAATCGGCGCCGCAATCCGCTCCATCCGCGCCGACCGTCTCGAACCGAGCTTCAAGATGCTTTCGCGCGTCGCCCGCATCTTCGAGCAGCTCAACAATGCCTGGGACGTGCTGCGCACGATGACGCCCAGCGAATACACCGAGTTCCGCGACGCGCTTGGCCAGTCCTCGGGCTTCCAGTCGTGGCAGTACCGTGCCATCGAGTTCATGGCCGGCAACCGCAATCTCGCAATGCTCGGACCGCACAAGCACCGGCCGGACCTCAGCGAGAAACTGGAGGCGATCCTGGCGCAACCGTCGCTCTACGACGAGGCGCTGCTGCTGCTCGCCCGTAACGGCTTCGACATCGGTGCCGACGCAAGGCGTACGGACTGGCGCGAAACGCGGACCGAGAACGAAGAGGTCCTTGTCGCCTGGCAGATCATCTACCGCGACCCGCAGCGCTACTGGATGTTCTACGAACTCGCCGAGAAGCTGGTCGATTTCGAGGATTATTTCCGCCGTTGGCGCTTCAACCACGTCACCACGGTCGAGCGCATCATCGGTATGAAGCGCGGCACCGGCGGCACATCGGGCGCGTCCTACCTGAAGAAGATGCTGGAGGTGGAGTTGTTCCCGGAGCTGTGGAAGGTCCGCACCCGGCTCTGACGTAGCTTTGCCGACTGCATATCGTTATCCCGAACCCACTGCGCTTTTCTGAGCGACAGGCTCTTAAGTCACCGCCGCCTTGACGGCGAAACGCGCCTCCTGCCACGCGTCCGTGCGCAAAATGTCTTCCAGCACCTCGACAGCCTGCCAGACATCGACATAGCCGACATAAAGCGGCGTAAAGCCGAAGCGAATCGTGGATGGCGCGCGGAAATCGCCGATCACGCCGCGCTCGATCAAGGCCCGCATCACCTGATAGCCATGCGGGTGGAGGAACGAAACCTGGCTGCCGCGCTCATTGCCATCGCGCGGGCTTTCGAGTTCGAGGCCGTAGGCGCCGCATTTTGCCTCGACCAGTTGGATGAACAGATCGGTCAACGCCATGCTCTTCCTGCGCACCTCTGCCATGTCGACGTCGTTCCAGACATCGAGCGCCCCTTTGAGCGCGCGCATCGACAGCACAGGCTGCGTGCCGCAGAGAAACCGGCGGATGCCTGTGCCGACAGCAAAACCCTGTTCGAAGGCGAATGGCCGCGCATGGCCCCACCAGCCGCTGAGCGGCTGGCGGACATCGCCATGGTGGCGCTCGGCCGCGTAGATGAAGGCCGGGGCACCCGGGCCGCCATTGAGATATTTGTAGGTGCAGCCAACGGCGAAATCGGCATTCGAACGGTCGAGCTCGACGGGCAAGGCGCCGGCGGTATGGCAGAGATCCCAGACAATCAGCGCGCCGGCATCATGTGCCGTCCGCGTCAGCGCGGCCACGTCGCGCAACTGCCCGGATTTGTAGTTGACGTGGTTGACCAGGATGACCGCGACCCGCTCGTCGATCAGTTCTTCTATGGTCGGCGCATCGACACCCTCGAGCCGCAGCACCGTGCCCGGCCGCGTCGAGGCAACGCCTTCGGCCATATAGAGATCGGTCGGAAAGCTGTCCCCCTCGGCGACGATGACTGACCTGTCCGGCCGCATCCCGAGTGCCGCATGCAGCACCTTGTAGATGTTGATCGAGGTGGTATCGCAGACCACCGTCTGGCCGGCGGCGGCCCCGATCAGGCGCCCGAGTTGGTCGCCGAGTTCGACCGGCATGTCGAACCAGCCGGCGGTGTTCCAGGCGCGGATGAGATCCTGCGCCCACTCCTGCGTGGCGGCCTTCTGCAGCTCGCCGAACACGGCGGGCGAAGCGGCGCCCAGCGAATTGCCGTCGAGATAGATCACCCCCTGGGGCAAGGTGAAGCGGTCACGCATGGCACGCAGCGGATCCGCGGTGTCCATTGCCTCGATCGCTGCGAGATCGGGAATTTTGCTCATGGTCGCGATGTTCCTCGGTGAGAAGAGCGCCCTGGAAACGGGCCGGCTGTTTTGCCGCCCGGGCAAGGGCTGGCCGCATAGACGCGCAAGAACAGGGTGAACGCCCGGTTCGATCTTTGCTCGATTTCCGCCCGAGGCAGTTCCTCGAGCACCCCAACGATCCGGCGAACCTGGAGATCGCCGATCAAAAGACTGATGTAGATGTCGGCGGCTTCGGCAGGATCGTCACAGGCGATCAGGCCGGCCCGACTTGCGGTTCGAAGCAGGTCGCCAACAAGCGGCATTATGGTATTGCGGCCGAATTGCGCGATCGATTGGCCAAGCGTGCCTGTATCGTTGACGTCGCCGGCCGCGGCGCGATTGAGCGCCACCGCCTTGTCGCCCGTCACGAGGGTCAGCAGGACTGGCCCGAGCAAGTTCAGGGTTTCGAGCGGATCGCGCGCCTGGTGAAGGGCGTCCTCCAGCAGCTTCCTTGCCTCTCCCGCATTGGCTTCGATCAAGGATCGAAACAGGGTCTGCTTGTTGCCGTACCAGTTGTAGAGGGTTTCGTTCGAGGCCGATGCCCGCTTGGCGATAGCAAGCAGGGAGGCGCTCTTGTAGCCGGTTTCCCGGAGCACCGCATAGGCGGCCTCCTCTATCCGTTCGCGTCGCGCGGCCTGCTTCGGCGTGATCATTGGTGTTCCTCTTCGAAAACCGTACATTATTATACGGTTTCGTCAAGCGAACGGGAAGCAAGGAGCGAGCGAACGCAGCCCATCGCGACCAGTGGTGGTGTCTGGCCGTTTTCCGGCGGAAGTTGGCATTTTGGTTTCGTTTCGTTCACGAGCCGCAGGGGTTTCTAATCCGCCCAAACGCACCCCGCACCTGCCGGTCACCCAGCTTGCAGGCTTGTGCCAAGAGTGGAGACCGGTCGGGCCACAGGCCATTAACCAAAATAGTTTCAAAGGGCCCGGGAGCGCATTGACGACGGACCGCGCTGGCAGGATGCTGGCTGCGGGAGGGCATTTCGTTTCCGTCGCCTTAAGAAATTCATTAAACTTTAAATGGTTGCGGAACACAACTGGAACAGATAGTGTTTGTTCTGGGTTTGTTTTCTGATTCTGGTTCCAGACCCTTCGTGCAATGCCTTTGGGGGCCGCCATGCTCACGCGCAAGCAACATGAACTCTTGATGTTCATCCATGAACGGCTGAAGGAAAGCGGCATTCCGCCGTCCTTCGACGAGATGAAGGAAGCGCTGGACCTCGCCTCCAAGTCGGGAATTCATCGGCTGATCACGGCGTTGGAGGAGCGCGGCTTCATTCGCCGCCTGCCCAACCGGGCGCGCGCGCTGGAGGTGCTGCGCCTGCCGGACTCGATCGCGCCGGGTCTTAACGCGGCAAAGAAGTTCTCCCCGAGCGTCATCCAGGGCAGCCTCGGACAGGGCAGCAGCCCTAGCCGGCAGATCAAGCCGGCGACGTCTTCGCGTCTGCCCGCTGCCGGCAATGACGACGATGCGGTTTCAGCGGTGTCGATCCCGGTCATGGGTCGCATCGCAGCGGGTGTGCCGATCGACGCCATCCAGCATCAGACGCATTCCATTTCAGTGCCGCCTGACATGATCATGGGCGGCGAACACTATGCGCTGGAGGTCAAGGGCGATTCGATGATCGAGGCCGGCATTTTCGACGGCGACACGGTCATCATCCGCAATGCCGACACCGCAAGTCCCGGCGAGATCATCGTGGCCCTGGTGGACGAGGAGGAAGCAACGCTGAAGCGCTTCCGCCGAAAGGGTGCTTCGATTGCGCTCGAGGCTGCCAATCCGGCCTATGAAACACGTATTTTCGGACCGGACAGGGTCAAGGTGCAAGGCAAGCTGGTCGGCCTGATCAGGCGCTACTGAGCGGGGTCGGCGGTGGGCTTTTCGGGTTTACGGTAAGGCGGCAGTCCCCTTGCCTCGCGTGAGAATTTCCGCTGTTCGTGCCAAGGCCGATATGGCCTGTCGACGGCAAAGCTGACCCGTGCCGGTGCCGTCGCCGATTGCTGGTCGAAGAAGACGGCGGCACTTCCCTTACGAGCGAGCTGCCGCTTGGTGATGACGAGAACCAGCGGATTGTGGCAGGGATCGTAGCCTGCGGGGTCGTTGATGACGATCAGATCCGCATAGGAGCAGGCCCTCCAGGCGTCCTTGCGATCCTCCACCTGCGCGATGATCGCCCCCGAGGTATGCCGGGCCATGCACAGGCCCGTGAAGCAATAGAAAGGCGCTCCCGCCGGAAGTTGCGCGGGATCGAAGATGTCGAACTGTCGGTCTCCGCTGTCGAACAGTTCCGGCGCAACGATGGTTTCGGACTTCAGCGCGCGTTTCCAATTATCGACGGTGAATTCGTTCGGGCGCGCCCGGTTGATCGCGAGCTCGCCGCCGCCGATCGGCAACGCCACCAGGCGGGCATCCTCCGAAATCAGCACGTCCGGCGTGCGCGTGTCCGAGACGGTCAACAGGCCGGCGAGCGCGAAGGGAAGTGCCGCCAGCCGCAGCCATGTCGTGGCCATCGTCGCGATGACCAGGGCGATCGCCACCAGAAGGACGGATTGCTGCGAAATCAACCCGACCGCGTCGACCGGCGAGCGTTGCGAGATCCATCCTGATATGGCGATCATCGCGGTCAGTCCCTTCCCCATCAGATAAAGGGATGGTCCATCGAACCCGAACGGCATCAGCAGCGCGCTGGCAACCGCAAGGAACATCACGACCGAAACGATCGGCATGACGGCAAGATTGGCGAACAGGCTGAGCGGCGACACGCGCTGGAAATGCCAGATGGCGAAAAGCGCCGTGGCGCTTCCCGCGATAATCGAGGTCATCGCGAGCCCACCTGTCGCCAGCAGCAATTTTCGCGTCAGGAGGCCGGGCAAGGTCCGTTGCGGCGGCGGGGTCCGCGCTTTGTCGGCTTTGCGATCCGACCAGCCGGCATAGGCGCCCACCAGGGCCGCGGTGGCGGCGAACGACATCTGGAAGCTCGGCCCTACCACCTCGTGCGGCGACACCACGATGACGGCGATCGCCGAAATAGCCAGATTGCGCATGGTGAGTGCCGCCCGATCGAACAGAACGGCGATCAGCATCACCGCCAGCATGATGAAGCTGCGTTCGGCGGCGACAACGACGCCCGAAATGACGAGATAGGCGGCGATCGAGAAAAGTGCCGCCGCGGCCGCGTATTTCTTGACCGGCCGGCGGGAGGAAAAATTCGGAAACAGCGCGAAGCCGCCACGCAGCAGACCCATGACGGTGCCGGCGACCAGCGCCATGTGCAGCCCGGAAATTGAGATGATGTGGTAGATGCCGGTGCGTCGCATCGCTTCGTTGATCTCGTCGGGAATCCCGGCGCGCACACCCACGATCAGCGCCGCGGCGATCTCGCCCTCGGCACCGCCGATGCTGCCCCTGATATGGTCGGCAATGCTTTCGCGAGCACTCTCGATGGCGGCTGAAAGGGCGGCCCACAGCGGCCTGTCATCGGCTGAGACGATTTTGGGGTTGCCGAGAAAGAAGCCGCTGGCGCCTATGCCGGCGAAGTAGCTGTCGAAGGAAAAGTCGTAGCTGTCCGGCCGCACCGGTCCGGTCGGCGGCAACAGCCTGGCATAGCCGGTCACGAGCGAACCGGCCGTCACTTCAGCCGGCACCTTGCGTGCCGAAAGGCGAACGCGCTCGGGCGCGTAGCGTAGTTTCGGCCGCGCGGTCGATGTCACATCGATGGTCAGCCGGATGCGGCCGGTCTCCATCTGGTCGACCGAAACGACGCGGCCGGTGATTTGCGTGGAGATCTCCGAGCCCAGCATCCGCGTTCCCGCCCGCCACGTCTCGACTTTGCCGGCGAGCATGCCGAGCGCGCACAACAGCGCCGCCATGAAGCACAGATGCGTTTTCGGCCATGAGCGTGAAACGAGCGCGCACAGCGACATCAGGATCGCGACCGCGACAGGCTTGGCAAAGCCCGGCTCCGCCGCCAACGAAAAATACGCAATCGATCCGCATGCCAGGAACACCGGGACGAGCAGGAAGCCTATGCCCCGATCGAGTTCGAGCTCGGACGCTCTGGCCACGCCGTTGCGCAGACGAGGCCATGAAGCACGGCCGAACTCACGGCGCAGACGCACGGCCGCGCCGGCTGCGGGAATGCCGGGCGGCGTGGAAACATCCGCCGGCGGCGACTTGCCCGGCTGCTGTAGGGGCGGCAACGCCAGCGGCAATGAGGCGGGCGCGGGCATGGCAAAAAGAGAGCGTTCGCTGACGCCGGCAACGACGTCCTCGCCTTCCTCCGCGCCCCGGCCCGCTCCAGCCATCGGGTCTGCCCCTTGCGCCCTCGACACCCTATGCTACATGAACGCGCGACGCGCGAAAGTGCGTGTGATCCGCACCCCGCTCCAGACGTTTCCCGAGAGTTGTATGTCCGACAAGGTTGTCACCCGTTTTGCCCCCTCGCCCACCGGCTACCTGCACATCGGCGGCGCGCGTACGGCGCTCTTCAACTGGCTCTACGCCAAGCACACCGGCGGTACGATGCTGCTGCGCATCGAGGACACCGACCGCGAGCGCTCCACCGATGCGGCGACAGCAGCCATTCTCGAAGGACTGACTTGGCTCGGCCTCACCTGGGACGGCGACGCCGTCTCGCAGTTCGAGCGCGCGCCGCGCCATCGCGAGGTGGCCGAGGAGCTGGTGCGCATGGGCAAGGCTTACTACAGCTACGAGACCCCTGCCGAGCTTGAGGCAATGCGCGACGCGGCGCGGGTCAAGGGCCTGCCGCCGCGCTATGACGGAAGCTGGCGTGACCGCGACCCTTCGCAGGCGCCTCCTGGCGTCAAGGGCGCGATCCGCATCAAGGCGCCGACCAAAGGCGAGACGGTGGTGCATGACCGTGTCCAGGGCGACGTGCGCTTTCCCAACAAGGATCTGGACGACTTCATCATCCTGCGCTCGGACGGCAATCCGACCTACATGCATGCCGTCGTCGTTGACGACCACGACATGGGCGTCACCCACATCATCCGTGGCGACGACCACCTGACCAATGCCGCCCGCCAGACCGTGATCTACAACGCCATGGGCTGGGATGTGCCTTCAATGTCGCACATACCGCTGATCCACGGCGCCGACGGCGCCAAGCTGTCGAAGCGGCACGGCGCGCTGGGCGTGGAGGCCTACCGCGCCATGGGCTACCTGCCCGAAGCGCTGTTGAACTATCTGGCTCGGCTCGGCTGGAGCCACGGCGACGACGAGATCATGTCGATCCAGGACATGATCGCCTGGTTCGATATCGGCGATGTGAACAAGGGCGCCGCCCGCTTCGATTTCGCCAAGCTGGAGGCGCTAAACGGCGTCCACATGCGCCGCATGGGCGATGCCGAGCTGTTCGACATCTTCATCGCCACCTTGCCCTATCTCGAGGGCGGCCCGGCAATGGCCGCACGCCTCGACGACCGGAACAGGGCACAGTTGCTGGCAGCGTTGCCGGGGCTGAAGGAGCGCGCCAAGACGCTGGTCGAGCTTGTCGATGGCGCCGCCTTCCTGTTTGCCGCGCGGCCACTGCCGATCGACGAGAAGGCAGCCCTGCTGCTCAATGACGATGCGCGCAAGGTCCTGCGTGGCGCTCACGACGCCCTCGAGGCGGTTTCAGGCGACTGGACGGCGGCCTCGACTGAAGCCGCGATCCGCGACTATGCGACGGCCGGCGGCTACAAGCTCGGCGCCGTCGCCCAGCCCTTGCGCGCCGCCTTGACCGGCAAGAGCACCTCGCCCGGCGTCTTCGACGTTCTAGCCGTGCTTGGTCGCGAGGAGAGCCTGGCGCGCATCGCGGATCAAATCGATTAGGAGCAATCTGGCCCAAGAAGATTGGCATTGAAAGGCGCGTTTCGCAGTGCAACATTGAGCCTTGGCCCAATCTGGCACGCACTTCCTAAAATGCGGTCGCGAATACGCGCATTCGGTGACTTCGACGTGTCGCTTTGCAGAATTTGCCTTTGCCGGCATGAGGAAACAAGAAGGAGTTTGCAATGACCGAAGCTGCGACAAGACGGGAACTGGGCGGCAAGACCCAGGAAGCCACGGCAAAGCTGGAATTCGCCGGCAAGACGCACGAATTCAAGGTGCGAAGTGGTTCGGTCGGGCCTGACGTCATCGACATCGCCACGCTGTACAGCACCACCGGCGCCTTTACCTACGATCCCGGCTTCACTTCGACGGCAAGCTGCGAGTCCGAGATCACGTTCATCGATGGCGACGCCGGCATTCTCCTGCATCGCGGATATCCGATCGATCAGTTGGCCGAACATGGCGACTTCCTCGAAGTCTGCTATCTCCTGCTCTACGGCGAACTGCCGACCAAGGCGCAGAAGGACGATTTCGACTACCGCGTGACGCGCCACACCATGGTGCATGAGCAGATGTCGCGCTTCTTCACCGGCTTCCGCCGCGACGCGCATCCGATGGCGGTGATGTGCGGCGTGGTCGGCGCGCTGTCGGCCTTCTATCACGACTCCACCGACATCTCGGATCCTTACCAGCGCATGGTGGCGTCGATGCGGTTGATCGCCAAGATGCCGACGATCGCGGCCATGGCCTACAAATACCATATCGGCCAGCCCTTCATTTACCCGAAGAACGAACTGAATTTCGCCGCCAACTTCCTACACATGTGCTTTGCCGTGCCGTGCGAGGAATACAAAATCAATCCGGTCCTGGCGCGCGCCATGGAGCGCATCTTCATCCTGCACGCCGACCACGAGCAGAACGCTTCGACCTCTACCGTGCGGCTCGCCGGCTCGTCTGGCGCCAATCCGTTCGCCTGCATCGCCGCCGGCATCGCCTGCCTGTGGGGCCCGGCGCATGGCGGCGCCAACGAAGCGGCGCTGAACATGCTGGGCGAGATCGGCCATGTCGATCACATTCCGGAATTCATCGCCCGCGCCAAGGACAAGGACGATCCGTTCCGGCTGATGGGCTTTGGCCACCGCGTCTACAAGAACTACGATCCGCGCGCCAAGATCATGCAGAAGACCGCGCATGAGGTGCTGGGCGAACTCGGCATCAAGGACGATCCGCTGCTCGACATCGCCATGGAACTGGAGAAGATCGCACTCACCGATCCCTATTTCATCGAGAAGAAGCTCTACCCCAATGTCGACTTCTATTCCGGCATCACGCTGAAGGCGCTGGGCTTCCCCACCACCATGTTCACCGTGCTGTTCGCCGTCGCCCGCACCGTCGGCTGGATCGCGCAGTGGAAGGAGATGATTGAGGATCCGCGCCAGAAGATCGGCCGCCCCCGCCAGCTCTACACCGGCGCGCCGGAGCGAGACTATGTGCCGATCGCGAAGCGGTAAAAAGGAAGAAGTGAATAAGTGAGTAGTCAGTAGTCAGTAGGGAAAGAGCGGTAATCCTACTCACTACTCACTACTCACTACTCACTACTCACTCTCTTGATATACCCCATCACCACCTGCGCGGCGATGTCGCCTGACGGCTTGGCGGTTGTCATGCGCCGCGCGATCTCGGCGAACCCGTCCTTCTGCCATCTGCGCATGCCTGTGTCGGCGAACAGCGCTTCGAGTTGGCGGGCCAGATTGTTCGGCTTGACATACTCGTTGTAGAATTCCGGGATCAGCGCCCGATCCGATATCAGATTGGGTAGCAGCGCCGACCAGACCGAAACGAGATATGGCGCCACGATGCGCGCAACAGGGTCAAGCCGGTAGCAGGAGATCATCGGCACATCGGACAGCGCCAGTTCAAGCGAAACCGTGCCGGACGCGATCAGCGCCGCGTCAGCCTTGCCGAAGGCCTGCCACTTTCGCTCAGGGTCGAGGATGATCTCGGGCTTCTCGTCCCAGCGAGCGACCGCCGAGCGCACGACATCGGCGACATGCGGCACGGTCGGCAACATCAGCCGCAGGCGATGCCCGCGTGCCCGCAGCATCGACACGGTCTCCCCAAACGGCTCGAGCAGCCGCCGCACTTCGCTGCGTCGCGAGCCGGGCAGGACGAGCAGCGTCTTCAGGCGATCCGGCGAAAGATCCCGCGGTTGGGCCTGCGTCCTGGCTGCCGAGAGCACGCCCGCGTCATGGGTGAGGCGATGTCCGACATAGGTCCCTGGCGGTCCGCCGAGCCTGCCGAGCTCCTTCACCTCGAACGGCAGGATGCAGAGGATGTGGTCGACATAGGGCTTCATCGCCACCGCCCTGCCCGGCCGCCATGCCCAGACGCTGGGACAGACATAGTGGATGATCGGGATGGTGGGGTTGGCCGCGCGCACTTTCCTGGCCACGCGCAGCGAAAAGTCGGGGCTGTCGATGGTGATGAGGCAGTCGGGTTTCTCATCCGCGACCATCCTGGCCAGTTGGCCGATCCGCCGCATCAGCCGCGGCAGGTCTCGCAGAATGGCGCTGAAGCCCATGAGCGCGATCTCGCCGGCGTCGAACGGCGAGACCAGCCCGAGCGCCTGCAGATGGCGGCCGCCGAGACCGACGAGCTGCACCTCGCGGCCCGTCGACTGCTTGATCGAACGCACGATGTCGGCGCCAAGCAGGTCGCCGGATTCCTCGCCGGCCACGATTGCGATCTTCAGCGCCTTGTCAGCCATGCGCCGGCTCCCCTGCTGGCAGGCCGACGATGAACAGGCCGAGCGCATTCGCCCGCGACAGCGTCGCCGGCCCCTCCAGGATGAGAGAGCGCCCCGCCTCGACGGCAATTCCGGCAAGCCCCGCCGCATGCGCTGCTTCCACCGTCTGCGGCCCTATCGACGGCAGGTCGGCCCGCAGCTCCTGGCCGGGTTTGGCGCATTTGACCAGCACTCCGCGGGTCTTTCCGGCAAGCCTGCCATGGCCGCGCAGCGCGCGCGCTCTTTCGAGCAGGCCGCTCGTGCCTTCGATGCCTTCCAGCGCGATGGCCCGGCCTCCGATCGCAATCGCCGCCTGCCCGATATCAAGCGCGCCGATGGCCTTGGCGGCCAGCCTGGCCGCCTCGATGTCGCGCCAGTCCGATTGCTTTGGTTTCGCCGCGGTCAGCGTGCCTTCGCCGGCGGCCAGTTCGGGAACGACCTCATGCGCGCCGACCACTTTGATGCCCCGCTTCTCCAGGCCGCGTGTCACCACCTTCAAAAGTCCATCATCGCCGCGCGCCAGCGCCATGATCACCGATGGCACGATCGCCAGCAAGCCAAGGCTCAGGCGGATGTCGGTCAGCCGGGGCCGGCGTCTGATTTCGCCGGCAAGGATCACATGAGTGATGCCGTGGCGCTTCAGCGTCGCCACCAGTGAACCGATCTGCTCGAGGGCAAGGCTGCCGTGCTCGTATCGCAGCAACTCCTGCCGGCGATCGGCCTCGCCTTCCATCAAGAGGATAAAGGGCGGGTAGCCATGCGCGGCCAGGCCTTGAGCGACTTCCACCGGCAGGCTGCCGCCACCGGCGACGATGCCGACCCTGGCCCCCGGCGAGAGAACGAAATCCGCTGCCGCCGCCTCAGTCTTCGTCATCGCCGTCATCGCCATCGCTCCCCTTGAGCGATGGCACAGCATAGTGCCGCTTGCCGCGACTGGAGATGAAATCGATGATCTTCATGGCGGTCGGTGACGTGGCGAATTCCGCCTTGGCGAATTCGATGTTCTCGCCAACGGTGCGCGAGCGGTCGAATATTGTCTTATAGACCCTGCGCAGCAGATAGATCTCGGATCTTGGCAGACCGGAGCGCTTGAGCCCGATGATGTTGAGGCCGCGCAGGCTGGCCCGATTTCCCGCCGCCATGGCATAGGGAATGACATCACCCACAAAAGCCGAGCACCCGCCAAGAAAAGCGTTGTCGCCTACCCGCACGAATTGATGAACGGCGCTGAGACCGCCGATATAGACGTTGTCGCCGATTTCGCAGTGTCCGCCCAGCGTCGCGCCGTTGGCGAAGGTGGCGTTCTTGCCGACGACGCAGTCATGGGCGATGTGGGCGTAGGCGAGAAAATTCCCATTGTCGCCGACCGTCGTTTCGCCGCGGCTGGTATCGGTGCCGACATGCATGGTGACGCCTTCGCGGATCGTGCAGTTCTCGCCGATGACGAGCGTGGTGCGGCCGCCCTTGTGCTTGGTGTTCTGCGGCGGCCCGCCCAGTATCGCCATCGGATAGACCTTGGTCGACGCGCCGATCGTCGTCGCGCCTATCACCGAGACATGGCTGACCAGTTCAACGCCGTCGCCAATCACGGCATCTGCGCCGACATAACAGAGCGGTCCTATGCGGACGCCTTGGCCGATTTGAGCGCCTTCCTCCACGACGGAGGAAGGATGGATGGATGTCTTGATTTTCATAAGCATTCGATTGTCAGTCGCCGGTGACCATCATGGCTGAGATCTCAGCCTCGGCGGCCTTGTTGCCGTCGACCAGGGCTTCACAGGCGAATTTGAGCAGGTTGCCGCGTTTCTTGATTTTCTTGACATGGATCTTCAACTGATCGCCGGGAACGACCGGTTTGCGGAACTTGGCGTTGTCGATGGTCAGGAAATAGACCAGCGACGGCTTTTCAGTGCGAAGACTGCGGATGCAGATGGCCCCGGCAGTCTGTGCCATCGCCTCGACGATGAGCACGCCCGGCATGACCGGCTGCTCGGGGAAGTGACCCTGAAAATGCGGCTCGTTTATGGTCACGTTCTTGATGCCGGTGGCGGATTCGTCGCCATCAATGTCGACGATGCGGTCGATCATCAGGAACGGATAGCGATGCGGCAGGAGCTTCATCAGCCCCAATATGTCGACTGCTTCCAGCGTCGTCCCGGTGATGTCAGCCATTGCTCCCCTCGCCCTGTTTGCGGGTCCTGGCGAGCTTGCGCAGCATGGCTATCTCGCGCATGGCTTCCGCCATCGGCTGTGCCGGATAGCCGCCCCAGATCTCGCCCGCGGGCACATTGCTCATGAATCCGCTTCTCGCGGCAAGCTTCGCGCCCGACCCTATGGTCAGGTGATCCGCAAGCCCGACGCCGCCGCCCATGGTGACATTGTCGCCCACGACGACGGAACCGGAGATACCCGAAAGTCCGGCCACGATGCAGTTGCGGCCGATGCGGACGTTATGCGCGATCTGCACGAGATTGTCGATCTTGGTGCCCTGGCCGATGATCGTATCGGACATGGCGCCGCGGTCGACCGTGGAATTGGAACCGATCTCGACGTCGTCCTGGATGATGACGCGGCCGATCTGCGGAACACGTTCCGGCCCCTTGGCGCCGGCAACGAAGCCAAAGCCGTCCTGGCCGATCCGGGCGCCGCCATGGATGATGACGCGGTTGCCGATCAAGGCATATTGGACGCTGGCGCCCGGGCCGATATAGCCGTCACGCCCGATCTGGCAGGAACGGCCGACGACGGCGTGAGGCGCGATGACGGTGCCGGCGCCTATGGACACCGCAGGACCGATCACCGCGCCGGCTTCGACGACGGCACCTTCCTCGACATGTGCGCTCGGATCGATATGGGCATGCGGCGAGATACCGGTTTCACCGGTCATTGGCCCCGGGGTCGCCGCCGTCGGAAACAGCAGTCGTCCGACCAGCGCGAATGCCTGTTGCGGACGGGGATGTACAAGGACGGCGATGGCGGCAGGCGCCTTGCCGGCGAACTCCGCCGGGCACAGCACAGCGGCAGCCCGCAGCGACGGCATCAGCACGGAATTGCGTTTGCCATCGACGAAAACGAGCGCATTCTCGCCGCCTTCGTTGGCAGGCGCCAGCGCGTCGATGAAAACGCCGGACTGGCCGGAATCGACAAGCACCGAGCCGGTCAGATTCGCGACTTCGCCCGCCGTATACCGGCGTGATGGCGCGAAGAACACCGGATCGGTCATTCCAGAAGCTATATCCAGCTAGATCGGAACATTTTCTCCCGGACCTCAACGACCCGGGAGCATCGTCATCCGCCGGTCAGAAGCGGGTCGATATGCCGAAGTTGAATTCCTGCACGTCGTCCCTCGCTTCCTTCTTGACCGGGATCGCATAGTCGATACGGATCGGACCGAACGGCGAAGCCCACATCAGGCCGACACCGACCGAGGCGCGCCATTTCATGCCCACGGATGATTGGTCAACCAAATCATTGGCAACCTTGCTGCCATAGAGTGTTGCCGCGTCTGCAAAGACCGCGCCGCGCAGACCGAAGCTTTCTGGAACGACCGGCAGCGGGAATTGAGCCTCTGCCGACGCGTTGAAATAAGTGGTGCCGCCAAGGTGGTCACCCGCACCGTCGCTGTCGACTGGGCCGATGCCGCCATAAGCGAAACCGCGGATCATGCGATCGGTGCTCTGGAAGTGATCGAAGATGCGCAGATCGCCGTCGCCGCCGTAGCCTTCGACATGGCCGGCGCCGCCCGAAATGAGGCCGACAAGATCGAACTGCTCGGACAGCGTCTGATAGACGCTGCCGCGTCCGGTGACCTTCACGAACTTGGCGTCGCCACCGAGGCCGGCCACTTCAACCGTGGAGGTGGCATAGATACCCTCATGCGGGTTCTTCATGTCGTCGATGGTGTTATAAACCAGTCCCAGACTGACCGACGACTTGATCCAAGGGCTTTGCTCGATGCCATCCAACACGGCTCTGGAAATGTCGCAGGTGCCGCTGGGATCTACATCGGTGGCATCGCAACCGTCGTCTACCTCATACTTCTCCCGGGAGATATTGTAGGCCAGCTGGGTCGAGATGCTGTCTGTGATCGGCAGGCCGAAGCGCACCGTCGCGCCCACAGTATCGCTGTCGTAGTCGTCGTATTCCCTGGTCCGCTTGTAGATGTCGAAGCCGGCGGCGATACGGCGCCCGAGGAAATAGGGCTCGGTGAACGAAAGGCTGTAATCGCGCGAGTTCTTGCCGCCACCCGCCGACACCTTGATGAACTGGCCGCGGCCGAGGAAGTTGCGCTCGGTGATCGATCCTTCGACGGACGGACCGGCGGTATCGCCACCGGTCGAATAGCCGGCGCCGACCGAGAACTCACCGGTCGACTTTTCGACCACGTCGACCACCAGCACGACCTGGTCCGGCGCCGACCCGGGGACCGTCGAAACCTCGACTTTGTCAAAGTAATTGAGATCTTCCAGCCGCTTCTTCGCGCGTTGGATCAGCACCTGGTTGAACGCGTCGCCTTCGCTGACGTCGAACTCGCGGCGGATGACATAGTCGCGCGTGCGGTCATTGCCGCGGATCTCGATGCGCTCGACATAGGCCTTGGTGCCCTGGTCGATGGTGTAGACCACCGAAATCGTATGATTCTCGAAATTGCGGTCGCCACGCGGCGTGACCTGCGCGAAGGCGTAGCCGGAGCCGGCCACCTTCTCGGTCAGGGCAATGATGGTGTCCTCGACGTTCTTGGCGTTGTAGACGTCGCCCTTGTGGGTCTCGACCACCGATTCCAGCGCCTTCGAGTCGACTTCCGGAATCGTGCTTTCGACGCTGATGTCGCCGAACGTATAACGCTCGCCTTCCTGGACGGTTATGGTGACCGTGTACTTGTTGGTCGCGTTGTCGAGTTCGCCGACAGCGGACACGACCTGGAAGTCGGCATAGCCGTGATTGTAGTAGAAGCGCCGCAGCAGCTCCTGGTCGGCGCGCAGCTTGTCGTCGTCATAGACGTCGTCGCGCAGGATGAACGAAACCCAGGACGAGCGCTTGGTCGTGATCACATCTGACAGGCGGCGGCTCGAATAAGCGCTGTTGCCGACGAAATTGATCGCCGCGATCTGCGTGCGATCACCTTCATTGACATGGAAGACCACGTTCACGCGGTTGTCGCCGAGCTGCATGACCTCGGTGGTCACGGCGGCATCGTCACGGCCGATACGTCTGTAGGCGGCCTTGACCGACTCTACATCGGCGTCGAGCGCCGCCTGCGAGAACGTGCCGCGCGGCTTCAACTGCACGGCAGCCGCAAGCGCGTTGTCCTTGAGCTTCTTGTTGCCCTGGAACAGCACCTGGTTGACGACCTGGTACTCGGAAACCTTGACCACCAACGTCGAACCGACCTGATTGATCTGCACATCCGAGAACAACCCGGTTCCGAACAGCGCCTTGACCGCGCTGTCGATGTCGGAGCTTGAGAAGGATTTGCCCGGCTTGATGGTGATGTAGTTGCGGATGGTATCGGCGTCGACACGTTGGTTGCCGCTCACCTCCACCCTGCTGACGACAGCGGCTTCGGCCGCCGATGTGGCAACGAACTGCACTGCGAGCGCACCTGGCACGACTAAAGCCGCGGACAGGGCTGCCGCGGAAGCGGCGCTCAAAAACTTGGATGCTGCCTTCATCGGGCTTAATAACCTTTTCTCGTAGTCCCCACGGCGAGAAAACCGGACGTGCGGTAATTTCTCGTACCGTATTAACCGGATTTTCCCTACACGCAAGGCTTCTGGTTAATTTGTATTTACTTAACCCTGGTGCGTGGCTTTCGCGTCACTCATATCCCCGTGCATGGTAAACGGCGTCTCAACATCGACCATGCCGAAGCCAAATTTCTTCATGATTTCAGCATCCAAACAGATCGTTCCAGAATACGAAACCCATGAAGCCCAAAACCAGAAGCAGACCGGCCCGATAGGCCATTTCCATCATCCGTTCCGACACCGGCCGGCGGATGACGGCCTCCACGCCGTAGAACAGGAGATGGCCGCCGTCGAGGGGGGGAATCGGCAAAAGATTGAGGATGCCGATGCCCACGGACAGCAGCGCAACGAGCTGCACGAGCCATTCGAAGCCGAGCTTCGCCGCCTTGCCGGCCATGTCCGCGATCTTCACCGGGCCGCCGAGCTGGCACTTGTCCTCGCGCCCGACGACGAAACGCTGCAGGAACTGGCCGGTGCGCTGGATGACGTGCCCGGTTTCCTCCACCGCCGCGGTCAACGCGCCGGCGGGGCTGTAGGTGATCAGCCTGGGCTGGCCGAGTTCCTGGTTGTTGACGACGCCGATCACGGCCACCTTGACCTTGTTGCCAAGCGCGTCCTGCTGCTCCATCAGCTGCGGCGTGGCGGTCACGGTCACTTCCTTGCCGTCGCGCAGCATGACGAAGGTGATGCTGTCGCCGGCCCGGCCCGAAACCAGGCGTTGGACGTCACCGAAGGTTTCGATCTTGCTGCCGTCGACGCTGACGAATCGGTCGCCGGGCAGGATGCCGGCTTTCGCCGCCGGGCTGCCGGCGGTCACCTCGGCCACCATGGGTTCCGCGACATAGCGGCCATAGGCTGAAAACAGCACCGAAAAGACGACGATCGTCAGCAGGAAATTGAACAGCGGCCCGGCCACGACCGTCGCCGCCCGCTTCCAGATCGGCTGGGTGTGAAAGGCGACCTTGCGTTCCTCGTCGGTCAGCGTTTCGATCTCTTCCGTCGACGGCTGGCTGGAGGTGGCGTTCATGTCGCCGACGAATTTGACATAGCCGCCAAGCGGTATGGCGCAGAGCTTCCAGCGCGTGCCGTGCCTGTCGTTGAAGCCGAAGAGTTCCGGGCCGAAACCGATCGAAAAGGCCCTGACGCCGATGCCGCACCAGCGGCCAACGAGATAGTGGCCCATCTCGTGGACGAACACGACCACGGTCAGCACGAACAGGAAGGGCACGAGCGTGCCGAGAAGGAAGCCTTCCATGCCGAAGATCGCGTGAAGAATCTCGTTCAACTCAAATCCTCAGTTCTTCCGCGACACCGTTGCGCCGCGACTGTGACATCAATCCAGGCGAATCCAAGGCGCGCCCGCATCGATCGTGGAACGATGCCGTTCAAATGGGAAACAGCCCCTGTGCCGGCTGATCGGCGCCCGCCGAAATCCAGCCGATGACGTATAGGGCGAAAGCCGCCGCGACAAGCCCGTCGACACGGTCCATGACGCCGCCATGGCCCGGAATGAGCGTGCCCGAATCCTTGCGGCCGTGGCGGCGCTTGACCCAGGATTCCAGGAGGTCGCCAGCCTGGGAGACGATTGAAAGCGCGAGCGCGACGAGACCGAGCATTGGCAGGTTGCCCGCACCGGCGGCGACGGCCAGGATGAGCCCCGCAACGACCCCGCCCACGGCGCCGCCGAGCGCGCCACTTCGCGTCTTGCCGGGAGAGATGGACGGCGCCAGCCTCGGGCCACCGACGGCCCGGCCGACGAAATAGGCAAAGATGTCGGTCGCCCAGACCACCGCGAACAGGAACAGGATGGCGACGAGGCCGGAATGGTCGCCGTCACGCAGAAGCGCAAGGGAAAGACCCGAGACGGCTGCATAGGCAAGGCCGGAGGCATCCCACTGCCCGGCCCCGCGCAGTTGGGCGGCGATGGCCGTGACGGCGACCAGTGCAGCCACCAGAAGCAGCAGCCACAAGGCAGGCAGGCCGGCGATCAGGGCGCCGAGAAACACCAGCAGCAGCGCTTCCGGCAAAAAACCGAGCCCGGTCGTCCCGGAAGGGCGAGACATGCGCGTCCATTCGTAGAAGATCACCGCCGAAATCGCGGCTGAAAGCAGCCGGAACGGCAGGCCGCCGAACCAGGTCAGGCCAAGCGTCGCGATGGCAAGCACGACCGCCGAAAGAACGCGAAGCTGGAGATTGCTCATCCCGCGGCCGGCCGCGAAGCGACATCTTGCGGATCCAGCCCGCCAAAACGGCGTTCGCGCCCGGCGAACTCGCGCAAGGCCTCGGCTAGATGCTCTCGGCTGAAATCGGGCCAATAGCAGGGCAGGAACACAAGCTCGCTATAGGCAGCCTGCCACAGAAGAAAATTGGAAAGGCGAAGCTCACCGCTGGTGCGTATGACCAGTTCGGGATCGGGAACGCCTTGCGTGTCGAGGCAGCCGGCAAAGGATTCGGCGGTGATCGCCTCGCTGTCGAGCTCGCCGCGCGCGACGGCCGAGGCAAGCTTGCGCGCCGTGCGCACGATCTCGTCGCGTCCGCCGTAGTTGAAGGCGATGATCAGCGTCAGCGCCTCGTTGGCCGAGGTCAGCGCTTCGGCTTCTTCCAGTAGGAGCCTGATATCCGGCTGCAGCCCAGCCCTGTCACCGATGATCCTCACGCGCACGCCGCTGCGGTGCAGTTCGGCGAGATCGCGGCGGATGAACAGCTTCAACAGACCCATCAGGTCGCTGACTTCGGATTTCGGCCGCGACCAATTTTCCGAAGAGAAGGCATAGACAGTCAGGTAGGAAATGCCGAGATCGGGCGCGGCGCGCACCGTCTTGCGCAGTGCTTCTACGCCCGCGCGATGGCCGGCGAGCCGCGGCATGCCGCGCGCCTTGGCCCAGCGTCCGTTTCCATCCATGATGATCGCGACATGCGCGGGCGTTGCCATGATCTCGCTTTCGGGCCAGCCGCCGGCCAGACCCTAAACCTGCATGATTTCAGCTTCCTTGTCGGAAAGCAGGTGGTCGATGGTGCTGATCGTTTCGTCGGTAAGCTTCTGGACCTGGTCGGAGCGCTTGCGCTGATCGTCCTCGCTGATGACGCCGTCCTTCTCCGCCTTCTTCAGGAAGTCCATGCCGTCGCGGCGCACATGGCGCGCTGCGACACGGGCGTTCTCGGCGTAGCCATGCGAGATCTTGACGAGTTCCTTACGGCGCTGCTCGTTGAGTTCCGGAAGCGGAATCCTGAGATTGGTGCCGTCCACGATAGGATTGAAGCCCAGATTGGATTCGCGAATGGCGCGATCGACCGCGCCCACCATCGACTTGTCCCAGACCGACACCGAAATCATGCGCGGCTCAGGCACCGTGACATTGGCCACCTGGTTGATCGGCATGCTGGTGCCATAGGCCTGCACCTGGATAGCGTCGAGCAGGTTGCTGGAAGCGCGACCGGTCCGCAGCGAAGCCAGGTCATGCTTGAACGCGGCGATTGCCCCATCCATGCGCCGCTTGAGATCGTCGTACTCACCACTCATCTTAGTCTCCTCGACCCGTCTGACGCGGGTTCACTGCTTTCGGGGCAAGGCCCCGTGTTCGAGCCTGATTTCGAAACCGGTTTTCGCCTTTTCCGCGATCAGGCCCCGGATCAATCGTCCGCGACGACCGTGCAGCGGCCGCCGCCCCTTAGAATATCGCCGAAACCACCTTTTTCGTGGATCGAATAGACGATTATCGGAATGTTGTTTTCGCGCGCAAGTGCAATCGCTGCCGTATCCATGATGGAAAGGCCGCGATTTATCACTTCGGCATGGCTGATGCGCTCGAAACGCGTCGCGTTCGGGTCCTTCTTCGGGTCGGCAGAATAGACGCCGTCGACCTGTGTGCCCTTGAACAGCGCGTCGGCGCCGATTTCAGCGGCGCGAAGTGCCGCGGCCGAATCAGTGGTGAAGAACGGATTGCCGGTGCCGCCGGCAAAGATCACCACCTTGCCCTGGTTCATGTAGGCGGTTGCCTGGCGCTGCGAAAAGCTCTCGCAAAGCTCAGGCATGGCGATCGCGGAAAGAACCACCGCATCGACGCCGATCTTGTTCAGCGAGGTGCGCAGCGCTAGCGAATTGATGACGGTGGCGAGCATACCCATATGGTCGCCGGTGACGCGGTCGCCACCCTTGGAGGCAACCGCCACACCGCGAAAGATATTGCCGCCGCCGATGACGACGCCAACCTCGATGCCGAGCGCGCGGGCTTCGGCGATGTCGCCGGCGATGCGGTCGACGACCGAGACGTCGATGCCGAAATGCTGTTCGCCCATCAACGCTTCACCAGACGCTTTCAGCAAGACACGTCGGTAGAGGGGCTTCACCGTCATCTGGTCCTCGAAAATCTCGGCGCGGCAAATCAGGAGGCGAAACTGCCCCGCTTCGCCTGGCGGCGCTGGCATGATGGTTCGACCCGATACACGAAGGGCGCGGCGATGTCACGCCGCGCCCTTGCGCAAAATCCCAGGCTTTTTCGATCAGTTGCTGCTGATGCTGACCGCCTCGCCTTCCACCAGAACCTGCGGCGAATAGCCGGAGGGCTTGTCGCCGGTCACGACACCGCCGGCCACCCTGACCTGGATCTCGGGCCCGAAATAGGAATGCGGGAACGGCGCCGGCATGCTGCTCACCGAATCCAGCCGCTTGCGGAGTTCGGGGGCAATCGAAAAATCCAGCGCCGCGAGGTTGTCCTGCAGTTGCGCGAGCTTGGTCGCGCCCAGGATGACGGTTGCGACGCCGGGCTGCGTCGCCACCCAGTTGAGTGCCACCTGGGCCATGCTGCGGCCGAGTTCGGCGGCCACCTTTTCGAGCTCGGCCACGATCGCCCAATTGCGGTCGCTGAATTTCCGGAAGCTCGGATGCGTGGTGTTGCGGAAACCGTCGAGCCGGCCGGCATTGCCGGCTTGCGTCGGGCGATATTTGCCGCTGAGCAAGCCGCTGGCCAGCGGGCTCCAAACCATGACGCCGGCGCCATGATGCGTGGCGAAAGGCACGAACTCATGCTCGATCGAGCGTTCGGCCAGCGAATATTCGAGCTGCAGGGCCGAGATCGGCTCATAGCAGCGCAATTCTGCGATCGCCTGCGCCCGCCCCACATACCAGGCCGGCACATCGGAAAGGCCGACGTGGCGCACCTTGCCCGCGCGCACCAGGTCGTCCAGCGTGCGCAGCACCTCCTCGGCCGGCGTCAGCCTGTCCCACACATGCATGAGATAGAGGTCGATATAGTCGGTTCCGAGCCGCTTCAGAGAGGCGTCCACGGCGCGCATGATGTTCTTGCGGCCATTGCCGCCGGCGTTCGGATTGCCGGGTTCTGAATTGAAGGTGAATTTAGTGGCGATCACCGCCTTGTCGCGCAATCCGCGCTCGGCGACGAATTCGCCGAGCCAGGTCTCGGCGGTGCCGCCGGTATAGAGATCGGCCGTGTCGAAGAAATTGCCGCCCGCCTCGACATATTCGTCGAAGATTGCGCGGGCTGTATCCCTGTCAGTGCCCCAGCCCAATTCGGTGCCGAAGGTCATGGTGCCCAGCGCCAACCGGCTGACGCGCAAGCCGCTGTTGCCAAGCGTGTAGTAGTTCATGGTCATGATATTCTCCGATCGAGTTTGATGTTGGGTTATTGGCCGGGTGTCGTCTTGACCCAGGGATTGCCGCGCTCATGGGTCACGCGGAAGGTGAAGCCGTCGACCTTCCAACCCGCGCCGGAGCGGGTCAGGTGGTGCTCATATGTGCCCCAGACTTCCCAAAGCGGCTCGCCATTGCCTTCCATCCGGTTCCAGGCATAGCCGTTCGACAGGACGGTCGCCGTGTCCGCTTCGAGAACGACTTGGTGATTGGTGCGCAGATGCAGGCTGGTCTTGCCGCCCTTGAGGTTGCCGGCCCAGGCGCCGATCAGGTCGTCGGAGGCAATATTGGCCGCCGGCTGTCCGGACAGGCTGCTGAAGTCCGCGGTAACCCGATCCGCGAAATAGCTGCGGGCAAGTTTCCAGTCCTGTGCATCGACGGCGCGGTCGATGGCATCGGCGATGCGGATGACCGCGCGCTCGTCGGCAAGCGCCTGCCACTCCGCCGGTTCGGCTCCGCCGGCATCGATCGGCGCCAGCGCCAATCCTGCAGCGAATGTCACGTGTTTCAAAGCATTCATGTCTCGTCTCCTGGAAAATCAGCCCGCCGACGATGTATCGAGGACAATGTGGAGCAACGCGCCGCCATCGATAAGATTGCATTGTTCGCAAAGACTATGCGATATCATTCATGAATGGACCGGGACCTGCTTACCCACCTGCCCGTCATCGTTGCCGTGGCGCGACGGGGCGGCTTCGCGCTTGCCGCGGCCGAGCTCGGCATGAGCCCGTCGGCGGTCAGCCATGCGGTGCGGCTGGTGGAAGAACGCATCGGCCAGCCGCTGTTTGCGCGCACGACACGTAGCGTCTCGCTGACAGAAGCCGGCAAGGCATTGGTGGAGACAGCGGGCCCTGCCCTTCAGGACATCGCGGAGCGGATGGACCGCATCCGCGGCGTCAAGGGACGGCCTTCCGGTCTGCTCAGGATCAATGCCTCCAACATCGCGATCCCTTTGGCGGTGACGCCTGTGATCGCAGCCATGGCCGATCGCTATCCGGATGTGACGGTCGAGGTTTTCGCCGATCAAGCCCTGGTCGATATTGTCGGGGAAGGTTTTGACGCCGGCATTAGGCTGGGCGAGATGATCGCGCAGGACATGACCGCCATACGGCTGACGCAGCCCTTCAAGGCCGTGCTCGTCGCCTCGCCGGACTATATCGGAAGGCACGGCCGTCCCTGCGACGTGGCCGACCTCGCGAACCATAATTGCATAGGCTACAGGCTTCTCCGCTCCGGCGCGTTCTATCGCTGGGATCTGAACGACAATGGCAAGGAAGTCGTCGTCGAGACGCGTGGCACGGCCGTCGTGACCGATTCGCTGGCGGCGATCGATCTTGCGCTTGCAGGGGTCGGGCTCGCCTATGTGTTCGAGCCGCTTGTACGCGCCGATCTTGCCGCAGGACGCCTCGTCCAGGTCCTGCCAAAGACGGCAATCGAGGAGCCCGGCCTTTTCCTTTACTTTCCGCGCCGGGCTTCGATGGCGCCGAAGCTGAGGGCCTTCATCGACGCCGCACAAGAAATCGGCCGGGCATCCATGCGGACACCCGGCCGAGTTGCCTGAGCCGTTTAGCCTTACTTGTTCTTCGAGCTATTTCTTGACCGCCGCCGCGACTTCCGCCGCGAAATCGGTCGCTTCCTTCTCGATGCCTTCGCCGAGCGCGAAACGCAGATAGGCCGAGATCTTGGCCGGAGCGCCGATCTCCTTCTCGGCATCCTTCAGCGCCTTCTCGACGGTAATGTCGGGATTGAGCACGAAGGCCTGCTTCAGAAGCACGACTTCCTCGTAGAACTTGCGCAGCCGACCCTCGACCATCTTCTCGATGATCGCCTCCGGCTTGCCGGACTGGCGCGCCTGGTCGGCGAAGATCGCCTTCTCGCGCTCGACTGCCGCGGGATCGAGTTCCTCGGTGGTCAGCGCCATCGGGTTGGTGGCGGCGACATGCATGGCGACCTGGCGGGCGAATGCATTGGCCGCGTGCTCGTTGCCCGTGGTCTCGATAGCGACCAGGACGCCCAGCTTGCCAAGGCCGTCGGCAACCGCGTTGTGAACATAGGTCGCGACGGCGCCGTGCGGAACGGTGAGCTTGGCCGAACGGCGGAAGCCCATGTTCTCGCCGATGGTACCGACGGCGTCCTTGATGGTGTCGGTGACCGACTTGTCCGAACCCGGGTACTTCGCGGCAGCCACGGCCTCGCTCGTGCCATAGGCCAGCGCCACCTTGGCGACGTTGGCGACGATCTCCTGGAAGGCGGCGTTGCGGGCTACGAAGTCGGTCTCGGAATTGACCTCGACGACCGCGGCCTCGCGCACGCCGGAATCGACGCCGATCAGGCCCTCGGCCGCGGTGCGGCCTGCCTTCTTGTCGGCCTTGGAGATACCCTTCTTGCGCAGCCAGTCGACGGCTTCTTCCATGTTGCCGTTGGTCTCGTTCAACGCCGCCTTGCAGTCCATCATGCCCGCGCCGGTCAAGTCGCGGAGTTCTTTGACCTGTGCAGCCGAAATGCTCATTGTCGCCTCTTTGTTCAAATGCGCCGACGCACCATCGAATCTCGACGGTGCGTCCGTTTAACGCGTCAAAATATTAGAAAGATGAAGGCCGTGACCGGCCCTCGCTATCACGCTTCCGGAGTTTCCGCCGCCGGAGTTTCGCCGAGCACCGGCTCGACCGGAGCTTCCACCGAAGCGCCGATGTCGACACCCAGCGCGCCCTGCTGGCGGGCGATGCCGTCGATGGCAGCCTTCGCGATGAGGTCGCAATAGAGCTGGATGGCGCGCGCGGCGTCGTCATTGCCGGGGATCGGGAAGTCGATCTTGTCCGGATCGCAGTTCGAATCGATGATGGCGACGACCGGAATGCCAAGGCGCTTGGCCTCGAGGATGGCGATCGCTTCCTTGTTGGTGTCGATCACGAACATCAGGTCGGGCGTCGAGCCCATGTCCTTGATGCCGCCGAGAGCCTTGTCGAGCTTCTCGCGCTCGCGGTCGAGATTGAGACGCTCCTTCTTGGTCAACCCTTGCGCCTCGCCGGCCAGCATCTCGTCGAGCTTGCGCAGGCGCTGGATCGAGTTCGAGATCGTCTTCCAGTTGGTCAGCATGCCGCCCAGCCAACGCGAGTTGACATAGTACTGGGCCGAACGCTGCGCGGCATCGGCCACGATGTCGGACGCCTGGCGCTTGGTGCCCACGAACAGCACGCGGCCGCCCTTGGCGACGGTGTCGGAAACCTGCTTCAGCGCCTGGTGCAGCAACGGCACCGTTTGGCTGAGGTCGATGATGTGGATGTTGTTGCGGGCGCCGTAGATATAGGGCGCCATCTTCGGGTTCCAGCGGTGGGTCTGGTGGCCGAAGTGAATGCCAGCTTCCAAAAGCTGGCGCATGCTGAAATCAGGCAGAGCCATTCTCATTTTCCTTTCCGGTTAGCCTCCACGGACACAGGCATTTTCGGACGAAGTCCTCGATGCCACCGGAGGTTTCAGCCGGATTTCTCCCGGGCAGACACCAAAGTCCGTGTGTGGAATGAGCGCGCATATAGAGGGGAAGTGCTCCAAACGCAAGCGCAACGACGCATTGCGGCGCGCCTGCGGCGATCCGCGCGTGCCCTCAACGCTTTATCTTACCCTTTGGCACCCTCACCCGCCGGAAGATCGCGACGATCTCTTCACGATTGCACTCGATGGCACCGAGCCGCACCGCGCGGTCGCGCTCGAAACCGGTTATGTCATAATGCGGCGCCGATGTCTTCGGCGGCCCCTGGTAGGATGAGCGCTTGATGCCGAGTTGCGCGGCGAAACGATGCAGTTCATCGGTGTCGTCGGCCATCAGATGGCACCAGCGATGGCCAACCCATTTCCAGATCGCCGCGTCGACATAGATCGCCATGAGGCTCGCCGCATTCCTTCTTCCGCCGACCGGTACCGGCGACGAGCGATGATAGAAGGGATTCGCACAGAAGATGAAGCGGCCGGCGGCCTCGAGAAGATGAGAAGCCGCCGCGACGCTTTCAAGCCGTGGACCGCGACGGCGCTGCGTCGAGGCAAATCGAAGTTTATTTCGTCGGGCAGGCCTTCGTCTGGTCGAAAAGCGACAGATTGACCAGCTTGCCGGTCATGGAGAAATCGCCATAGTCCATGGTTAGATCGCGGGTGATGCCGTTCTCGTGCAGCTTGAAGCTGATCCGGTATTCCGGCGTCTCTTCTCCGTTCTTGGCACTGTCGTCGAAATAGGCGATGTCGACCGGCCAGTATTTGTCGGTGGCAAGCTTGGCCAGCGCCGGCGCTTCCGGATCGGCCTTGTCGGCATCGGTCCTCCTGCCGACGACGACGGTGGTGGACATCACCTTGTTGGCGTCCTCGGAACCGTCGAACAGATTGGTTTGATAGAAATTTTCACCCTTCTCGGCCTTGTCTATCAATTCGACCAGATGCTGGGTCGGAAACTGGGTGGCGGCAAGTTCCAGGCTGCTCTTCTCGGGCTTGTCGATGTCGACCTTCAGCCCTTTCGTTTCCTTCGTGGCGACGCCTTTGACCTCCTTGTCGAGGTTCTGGTCGACGAAGGATTTGGTCACGAACGAGAAGGTCTTGCCTTCGGCGTCTTCGAACGTCGTCGTCTGCTGGTCGGTCAGCTTGGTGTTGTCGCTGGTGGCGATCTGGGTGACGAAGCGGAATTTCACCGTATAGCCTTCGCAGGCCGAGCCGTTGAATTCGTAGACCATGCGGCCGGTAATGCCGGTGATCCCGGAGCGGTCGTCCGCCTTCTTGAGCGTAAGGTCGTAAACGGCGCGATGCGCCTGCAGCGCCGGCACGGCGAAAGCGGGACCTATCGAAAAGACCGCCGGCAACAGGACGGCATGGAATGCAAGGCGCGTTGCGCGCATGAGAGGCTCCGATCGTCGCGGCTGATGGCAGGCCGCAGGGAAAGATGGTCCAGCTTAAAAAAAGTCGTGGCGGAAGCGAGGCAAAAATAGCAATTTCGGCCCGGCTGACGCGGCACCTTCCAGCAATAGGGAAAAGCAATGAGTGAAACAATCGAAAAGCGGCTAAGCGAACTCAGGGTCACCATTCCCGCGGCTGCGGCGCCTGCCGCCAACTACGTGCCGCATTGCAGGACCGGAAACCTGCTTTTCACCGCCGGACAATTGCCGCTCAAGGACGGTAAGCTGCAGGCGAGCGGACTGCTTGGCCGCGACGTCGACACAGCAACCGGCAAGGAAGCGGCAAAATACTGCGCGATCAACATCCTGGCGCAAGCCAAGGCGGCACTTGGCGATCTCGAGAAGATACGCCGGCTGGTCAAAATCACCGTCTTCGTCGCCTCGGCGCCGGATTTCGTCGAGCAGCATCTGGTCGCCAACGGCGCCTCCGATTTCCTGGTGGCGGCGCTCGGCGACCGCGGCAAGCACGCCCGTTCCGCCGTCGGCACGGCTTCGCTGCCGCTTAATGCCGCGGTGGAAATCGAAGCGATCTTCGAAGTCGAGTGAGCGAGCCTGACATGACCGACCTTTCCTGGCTGATTGCCCGGCCTGTCGCCCATCGCGGCTTTCACGACATGAACAAGACGCGCTGGGAAAACACCCTCTCCGCCTTTGCCGCCGCGGCCGAACGCGGCTATGCCATCGAATGCGACGTGCACCTGTCGTCGGACGGAGTTCCCGTCATTATCCATGATGGCGACTTGCAGCGGCTGACTGGGCACGACGGTTTCGTCTGGCAGCGCACGGCGGCCGAACTGGCAGCGCTCAAGGTCGGCGGCACGTCTGATCATGTGCCGACGCTGCGCGAGGCGCTCGATCTGATCGACGGGCGGGTGCCGCTGGTGGTCGAACTAAAAGGCGTGGCTGGATACGACAATGGCCTTGTGGCGAGCGTCGGTAGGCTGCTCAAGCGCTACAAAGGCAAGGTGGCGATCATGTCGTTCGACCACTGGCTGATCCGCGATTTCGCCAGGGATGCGCCGGGCATCCCGGCTGGATTGACCGCCTATGGCAAGGACGACAGGCTGATCGAAGCGCATTTCGCCATGCTGGCGCATCAGATCGCCTTCACCTCCTACGCAGCGGGCGACCTGCCGAATCCATTCGTCAGCTTTGTCCGTGAACGGCTCAAAATGCCGGTCATCACCTGGACGGTGCATGACCAGCCGGCGGTCGATCTTACATTCAAATATGCGGACCAGATGACGTTCGAAGGGTTCGAGCCCGATCTGGTCAAGGTCGCTTGATATGGGTGCCTAGAACGTGACTTGTAGCGGTCCGGATGGAGCTTAAATAAGCCTCATGGATCAGGGCGACGACGGCGACGGGCAAATGGTTGATGCGGAGTATGCGATCCGCATTGCGGCGGGCATCGGCGCCTTCACCTGCGAAGAGTGGGACGGTTTCGCCGGGACCACGCGCAGTGATGCCGAAAACGGTTATAACCCCCTCGTTTCATATGCTTTCCTGAGCGCACTCGAGGATTCCGGCTGCGCCGTGCGGCGCACTGGCTGGCAAGGTCATCATCTCAGGCTGGAGAATGGTCAAGGCACGCTGCTCGGCGCGGTCCCTTGCTATCTCAAGTCACACAGCCAGGGCGAATATGTGTTCGATCACGGCTGGTCGGATGCCTTCGAGCGCGCCGGCGGCCGTTATTATCCCAAGCTGCAATGCTCGGTACCGTTCACGCCGGTCACCGGCCCTCGCCTGCTGGTGAGCAGGGGCCAGCATTCCGGCACCGTCAAGGCCGGGCTCGCCGAGGGATTGAAGGCGGTGACGGAAAGGCTCGGCGTCTCTTCCGCGCATGTCACCTTCGCGCAGGAGAGCGACGTGGACGTGCTGGAGGCGGCGGGCTTCCTGCATCGCACCGACCAGCAGTTCCACTTCGTCAACGAGGGCTTCTCGACCTATGACGATTTCCTCGCCACGCTCGCCTCCCGCAAGCGCAAGGCCATGAAGAAGGAGCGCCGCGAGGCGCTTGCCGACGGCATCTCCATCGACTGGCTTACCGGCAAGGACCTTACAGAACGGGCCTGGGACGATTTCTTCGCCTTCTACATGGACACCGGCAGCCGCAAATGGGGCCGGCCCTATCTGAACCGCGAATTCTTCTCGCTGATCGGCGAGCGCATGGCCGAGGACATCCTGCTGGTGATGGCCAGGCGCAACGGCCGCTACATTGCCGGCGCTATCAACTTCATCGGCTCGGATGCGCTCTACGGCCGCAACTGGGGCTGCATCGAGGATCATCCGTTCCTGCATTTCGAGGTCTGCTATCACCAGGCCATCGACTTCGCCATCGAACGCAAGCTGAAGGTGGTCGAGGCGGGCGCACAGGGCGAACATAAGCTGGCGCGAGGCTACCGGCCGGTGATCATGCATTCCGCGCATTACATCGCCCATCCCGGCCTGCGCAACGCCATCGCCGACTATCTCAGGCGCGAACGGCGCGAGGTGGAACGCATGAGCGAATATCTCGAAGAACACACGCCATTCCGCAAGGATCTGGAGGAGTAGGCCATCCCGCGGGGCAGGAGCATATGTCAGGTTCGGCATCCCTTGGGTTGGCAGTGCACGCCTGTCGAGATCGGCTTCATCGATCTCGCCTGATCGTCTTGCCGCTCACGAGAGGCTTCGCTACACCAATCAGCGAGGCACAATCCGGAGCGTTCGCCATGGCCGAAACCGCCTATGACACCGACAACATCTTTGCCAAGATCCTGCGCGGTGAAATTCCCTCGCACCGCGTCTACGAGGACGAAGCGGTCGTTGCCTTCATGGATGTGATGCCACAGGGGCCAGGCCATACGCTGGTGGTGCCGAAGACGCCTTCGCGCAATCTGCTCGACGCCGATCCGGCAACGTTCGGCCCGCTTTTCACAGTCGTGCAGAAGGTGGCGCTCGCCGTCCGCGAGGCATTCAAGGCCGATGGCGTCACCGTGATGCAGTTCAACGAGCCGGCTTCCGGGCAGACCGTCTATCACCTTCACGTCCACGTCATTCCGCGCTTCGAAGGCATCGCGCTGAAGCCGCATACGGGCCAGATGGAGAAACCCGAGGTGCTGGCCGAGAATGCCGGCCGGATAAAGGCGGCCATGCCGCTATCCTGACGCCTGGCTTTCAGCTGCCCCCATTGCGGCCGTCTGGGGAAGTTGCGCATCGAAAACGATGAACCCGAGCCGCCAGCATATCAGCGTGATCGCCATTCCGCTGAACATCTACCAAATTGTGCCCGCCGTGGACGACGATCGCGCCGCGCGGCCGAGATTCCCCCATCGCCGGCTGAGAGCACGCGATCAGGATAGCTTGTCCCTGGAGAATGCCGACAGCCTCTCAAACGCCGTCGGAGGCTCTACATTTTGCCTGAGGCGCCCGCGGATCGCATCCGCACATTGTGCTGGCGTCAGCAGCGATGTGTCGACTTCCAGATCATACACGCCAGGCCGGTGTACCTCCTCCTGCCACAGGCGCACCGCCAACGGCACGGAGTCGTCGGGCGATCCCGTCACATATCCCCTCCCCGCCGGACTGTCGGCGCGCCTCTGCATGATGATTTCGATCGGGCAGCGGACACCGACAAACAGAACCGGCAGGCCTGCGAGGCGCTGGGCGCAATCGACAAGGCAATCAAGGGGTCGCGAATAGCTGTCGTGATGACCGAGATCGGCCACGACATTCAACCCCACTCGGCTGTGGGCGGCGATCGATTCGTAGAGCGCGGCGTAGAACCTCGGCACGAGCCCCTCGATATCCGGGCGCTCGCCGCCGGGCCGCAAACCTATCCCCGGGCGACAGCGCAGCGGCGTGACCTGCTCATAGGTGTCGACCCCCAGGTTCATCCATGGGCCCTCGAAGCTCTCCTGAACTGCCTGGACGATGCTCGATTTCCCCGATCGCGGTGCGCCGTTGAGGATGATGATCTGGCCTGGTTCAGACATAAAATTCCCCGTCTCATGGAGGCACTTGACCGGAACGGCATCCAACGCGCCGCCATGGTCTGGTCCCGCGGAGCGAACTCCTTCACCAACGAGGCCATGGTCTCCGAGATCGGCGATGCGTACAGTCTGGGCGCTACTTTCGGAAACGACTTTTCGCGCATGCTCGTTACCGGCAAGGCGCCGTCGGGATTGCATATCTCGATACCGTTGGGCCAACATATAAAATCGTTCCTCGGCGGTAAGCCGAAATACGCGGCCTGCGAGGCCTTCGGCCGGGCACCCGGCCTGTCCGGCATGGTCGGCGCCAAGGTGGGAGCACCGCCGTCCTGGACGGACAAATCAGCCAAAATCCGCCCGACGCCGCTTGCTGTCCAGGGGCCGCCGGCAACGCTTCAGTGATCGTCCCTTTGTGCCAACAAAAAAGCCCCGTTTCCGGGGCTTTTTCGAGGGAGTGACTATCAGCTCTTGCGCGGCAGTTGCGGCACCAGGCTGCGCTTGCCGCCGTCCTTGCCCTTGGGCTCGGGCTTCTGCGCGACGGCCTTCTTGACCGCCGGCTTCTTGGCCACTGCCTTGCGCTGCTTGGGGGTGTCTTCCGGTTCTTCCTTCTTGGGCTTCACCGGTGCCTCGTCGGCGAGCGATTCGAGCTTCAGGCCGGTCTCGCCGGTTTCCTTCTTCTCGACGCTGACGCGCACCGTGCCGCCCTTCTTGAGCTTGCCGAACAGCACTTCGTCTGCCAGCGGCTTCTTGATGTGCTCCTGGATGACGCGGCCGAGCGGACGCGCACCCATGCGCTCGTCATAGCCCTTGTCGGCGAGCCAGGCGATCGCATCCGGCGACAGGTCGAAGGTGACGCCACGCTCGGAGAGCTGGGCCTCCAGCTGCATGACGAACTTCTGCACCACCTGATGGATAACCGGCACCGGCAGCGAGCCGAACGGGATGATCGCATCGAGACGGTTGCGGAACTCCGGCGTGAACAGCCGGTTGATCGCCTCGACGTCGTCGCCTTCGCGCTTGGTCGAACCGAAACCGATCGCCGCGCGCTGCGCATCCGACGCGCCCGCATTGGTGGTCATGATCAGGATGACATTGCGGAAGTCGATCTGCTTGCCGTTGTGGTCGGTCAGCTTGCCATGGTCCATCACCTGCAACAGGATGTTGAACAGGTCCGGATGCGCCTTCTCGACCTCGTCCAGCAGCAGCACGCAATGCGGATGCTGGTCGACGCCGTCGGTCAAAAGGCCGCCCTGATCGAAACCGACATAGCCGGGAGGCGCGCCGATCAACCGAGAGACCGTGTGGCGTTCCATATATTCCGACATGTCGAAACGGATCAGCTCGACGCCGAGCGAAGCGGCCAATTGCTTGGCGACTTCGGTCTTGCCGACGCCGGTCGGACCCGAGAACAGATAGGAGCCGATCGGCTTCTCCGGTTCCCGCAGGCCGGCACGCGCCAGCTTGATCGCCGAGGTCAGCGCGGTGATCGCGGTGTCCTGGCCGTAGACGACGCGCTTCAGCTCGATATCGAGCCCCTGCAGCACCTTCTCGTCATCGGCCGAAACAGTCTTCGGCGGGATGCGCGCCATGGTGGCGATCGTCGCTTCGATCTCCTTGATGCCGATGGTCTTCTTGCGCTTGGCCTCCGGCACCAGCATCTGCGAGGCGCCGGTCTCGTCGATCACGTCGATCGCCTTGTCCGGCAGCTTGCGGTCGTTGATGTAGCGCGCCGACAGCTCAACCGAAGCCTTGATGGCTTCCGTCGTGTAGCGGACCTTGTGGAACTCCTCGAAATAGGGCTTCAGGCCCTTCATGATCTCGATGGCGTCCTCGATGGTCGGCTCGTTGACGTCGATCTTCTGGAAGCGACGTACGAGCGCGCGGTCCTTCTCAAAGAACTGGCGAAACTCCTTGTAGGTTGTCGAACCGATGCAGCGGATCGCACCCGAAGACAGTGCCGGCTTCAACAGGTTGGACGCATCCATGGCGCCGCCGGACGTCGCGCCGGCGCCAATGACGGTGTGGATCTCGTCGATGAACAGCACAGCGCCCGGATAATCCTCGAGCTCCTTGACGACCTGCTTCAGCCGCTCTTCGAAATCGCCGCGATAGCGCGTGCCGGCCAAAAGCGTGCCCATGTCGAGCGCGAAGATGGTGGCGTTGTGCAACACCTCCGGAACATCACCCTCGACGATGCGCTTGGCGAGGCCCTCGGCGATCGCCGTCTTGCCGACGCCGGGATCGCCGACATAGAGCGGATTGTTCTTGGAACGGCGGCACAGTACCTGGATGGTGCGGTTGATCTCGGACTCGCGCCCGATCAACGGATCGATCTTGCCGGCCTTGGCCTTGTTGTTGAGATTGACGCAATAAGCGGTCAGCGCGTCCTGCTGCTGCTTCTTCTTGCCGCCTTCCTCTTGCGGCTCGGCGCCGTTCGCGCCGCCCTGCTCGTCATCGGCGCCGCGCGGCGAACGTGTCTCCGACGCGCCCGGACGCTTGGCGATGCCGTGCGAGATGTAGTTGACCGCGTCGTAACGGGTCATCTGCTGTTCCTGCAGGAAATAGGCGGCATGGCTCTCGCGCTCGGCGAAGATGGCGACGAGCACGTTGGCGCCGGAGACCTCTTCGCGGCCGGACGACTGCACATGGATCACCGCGCGCTGAATGACGCGCTGGAAGCCGGCGGTCGGCTTGGAATCCTCGTCATAGCCGGTGACCAGATTGTCGAGCTCGGTATCGATATAGGTGAGAACAGTGTGCTTCAACTCGTCGAGATCGACATTGCAGGCGCGCATGACGGCGGCCGCCTCGGTGTCGTCGATCAGGGCGAGCAGCAGATGTTCAAGGGTTGCATATTCATGGTGCCGCTCGTTGGCGAGCGTCAGCGCTTGGTGAAGCGCCTTTTCCAGGCCTTGGGAGAAAGCCGGCATGTTACCTCACTTCTTCTCCATCACGCATTGCAGCGGATGCTGATTCTGTCGGGCGAAATCCATGACCTGGGACACTTTGGTCTCGGCCACCTCGAATGTATAGACCCCGCACTCGCCCACTCCATGATTGTGAACATGAAGCATGATGCGTGTGGCGGCTTCGCGGTCCTTCTGGAAAAAACGCTCCAGCACGTGAACCACGAACTCCATCGGTGTGTAGTCGTCGTTCAGGATGAGGACCCGATAGAGGCTGGGTTTCTTGGTCTTGGTCTTTGTGCGCGTGATGACCGCCGTGCCGCGGCCGGCCTCATTGCCGTCGCCGCTGCCGTTCTGCATCCGTGCCTTGGTGGCAGTCAAACCGATCGTCACGTAATCCTGCCTCTTTCGAATCCTCATGCGAGTTCGACATGTAGGTGTTCGATGGACGATTTTAAGCCCTTCTGGTTAGCTGACAATATGGCTAGGTGCCCAACTTGGCCGATTTTCGCAATCGTGAAGGGGTGCCAGGCCGCTGAACGGAAATAGACATGAAAAAACCCGGCCACGCTGGCGCGGCCGGGCTCTGTCTTGGCCCAATGGGCCCAGATCTCGGTACTGCCGGACGGAATTACTTCGCCTTGGCAACGATCGATTCGAACGGCTTGTAGGCTTCCTTGGCGAGTTCGGCATAGAGGTCGCCGATCTTGGTGGCCTCGGCGACGAACGCCTCATAGGACTGCTTGGCATAGTCGGACTGGACCTCGATCGCCTTGTCGAGCGACTTGGCCGAGACAATCTTCTCGAAAGCGGCGCTGCCGGCTTCGAAGCTCTTCTTGGTGTATTCGCCGGCCTCGGCCGCAATTGCCTGCGCGCCCTTGGACAAAGAGGCGAAGCTCTTCAAGCCGGTGTCGGCGAACTCTTTGCCGTATTTGCTGAAGTCCTCATAGGTCTGCGTCATTTCAATTCTCCCTGGACGGTTGATGCGCCCTGCCCCGAGCGCCTTGTGCAATGCACTCGAATATATTGTGCGGCGCACAAAAGTCAAGAAATCGCCAGCTTCCGTCCTAGCCGGTGTGGGCAATGGCTAAAATTCGAATAAACAGAGGCTCAAACCACCAGAAAATGGTGAACGCGGCGGTTACCATAAACGGATTGGTAACGCTGCCCCGATAGCTTGCCCGGAAGTGAGGCAGGATCCCTTTGCCGCCTCCAGCGCAACAAGAAATTCAAAGGAACTATCAGTGCGTCAGGCGTTGTCGGGCATCGTTTCCAAATCCGCGTCCCCTTTCAAAATGGTCATGATCATCGCCGTGGCGATGACCATCGTTGTTGCAAGTGCGGCCTCGTCGCTCGCCGCGAAGTCCGCGGCCATCGTGGTCGACGCCAAGACCGGCAAGGTGCTCTACTCCTCGGATGCCAACGCCCGGCGTTATCCCGCCTCGCTCACCAAGATGATGACGCTTTATTTGACTTTCGAGGCTCTGGCCAAGGGCAAGATCAGCCGGAACTCGCCGGTCGTCTTCTCGGCTCATGCCGCGGCAGAGCCGCCGACGAAGCTCGGCGTGAAGCCGGGCGGATCGGTGGCGGTCGAGACCGCCATCCTGTCGATGGTGACCAAATCGGCCAATGATTCGGCCACCGCGCTCGGCGAAATGCTCGGCGGCAACGAGACCAACTTCGCCCGCATGATGACTGCCAAGGCGCGGCAGCTCGGTATGAACGGCACCGTCTTCCGCAACGCCAACGGCCTGCCCGATCCCGGCCAGTTCACCACTGCGCGCGACATGGCAACGCTCGGCATCGCGCTGCGCGAACATTTCCCGCAATATTACGGCTATTTCTCGCAGCGCTCCTTCCTCTATGGCCGCCAGCGCATCAACGGCCACAACCGCCTGCTTGGACGCATCAAGGGCGTCGACGGCATCAAGACCGGCTACACCCGCGCTTCGGGCTTCAACCTGGTTTCATCGGTTTCCGACGGCAACCGTCGCATTGTCGGCGTGGTCATGGGCGGCACCTCGGGCAGCAGCCGCGACAATCAGATGGCGGCCTTGATCAACACCTATCTGCCGCGGGCATCGACCCGGGGCGGCGGCGATCTGGTCGCCAAGGCCGATAGCGGCAACCCGGTGACGGCATTGGCCAAGGTGCTGTTGCCCAAGCACGACGCACCAACTCCGGACGAGAAGCCGGTGGCGGTGGCAAGCGCCGATGACGCGGCCGAAGCCGTTGCCGACGACGCGACGGTTGCCCAGGGCGACAGCGATGACGCCGACGATACCGCAGCCGCAGAACCCAAACTGGTTGTTCCGGCAAAGAAAGTGAAGACGGTTATCGTCTCCGCTCCCAAGGTCGCCACGGCACAGGTGGTCTCCGCTTATGCCGAGCCCACGCCGGCGGTCGACCCGGTCAACACCGCGTCGGTGCCGTCGGGTTGGGCCATTCAGGTCGCCTCGTCGCCGAAACAGTCCGAAGCCCAGGCCTTCCTCGACAAGACCACCAAGCAGGCGCCCAAGGTGCTGGCTGATGCCTCCGGCTTCACCGTCGCCTTCGACAAGGACGGCGTCACCTACTACCGCGCCCGCTTCGGCGGCTTCGGCTCCAAGACCGCTGCCTGGAAGGCCTGCACCGCCCTGAAGAAGAAGAAAATCGAGTGCTACGCCGTCCAGCAGTAGGGACGGCGTGGAAGATATCTCCCGGAAAATTTCTGCGTCGAAGGAGACTAATCGTGATTGGAGAGCAAGACGTCCTTGGCTTCGTTGATCCGCGCCGCCAGGAAAGACGTGCCGCCGATATCGGGGTGCAGGCGCTGCATCAGGCGGCGGTGCGCCTTGCGGACATCCGCCGCGGCGGCCCCCGCTTCAAGACCAAGGACCTTGTAGGCCTCCTCCTTAGTCATGGCGCCCGGACCTGGCGCAATACCCAGCCCTTCGCCACCGTGCGCCTCAGCGTTTTTGCGCCAGACGGGAAATCTGCCGTCAAGATACGTCTCTAGCAGTTGCCGGCTCTCCGGGTCACCGGAGAGTTCGCGAAACAGCTGCAGCAATTCGGCTTTGCCCATCGCACCAAGCATCTTGCCTTCATGGCGGCCTGCCAGGACAAGGCCTTCAAGGCCTCCTGTATCGTGATCGAGGTCCATTTCCAGCGCCGCCGTGCGTACGGTCGAGCGTCTCCGCGCCGGCATCACGGCTCGCCGGTTCAGCCGCATCGAGCCGTACCAGGCGATCGCTGCGAGCAGGATGATGCCGCCGAGACCGCCGCGCCCGACCAGCAGCACGGCGCCGCCGACCAATGCCAGCAAAACCGGCCCAACCTTCCTCATGTCGCCTGCCAGCCTGCTCGGGTCGGCCCGCACGAAAGCCGTTGCCAGGCCCATCAGCACCAGCAGCAATGCGACGACAGCGATGATCGCGCCTATCATATTCCACTGCCCCGTGAATGCCCGGCGATCGGCCGGTTTTCCAGACTATTCCTGAACACGAGCATGCCGCCACCGGGTGTTATTTCTGCGCCGCAATCATGACCTTGCGCGACACATGGTCCGCATCCCACCACGCCGCGGCGCGATGTGGTCGGTGCGAGTGCGTCAGATATCGAAACCGGATGGTTCCTATCGCTCATGATTTTCAAGATGTGGCGTTGTCGCGACGCTTGCAAGTCCAACGGACAGCAACATTGAGGGCCAGCAACCGCAGTCCGCCTATACGGGCCGACCATGCCGCCAGATTGCCCCGGAGCAAGCCAATGGGCTGCTCGGAACAAGCCGATAGTGATTTAGAGCAGGCCGAGATCGGCGAGCTCGCGCCGGAGTTTCGGCGGCATTTCGACCTGCCCCGGCTTGCCCTTGCCGAGATCGGCGGGTGCATCCGATGGCTTTAGATAGCGCCAGCCCTGAAAGGCGCGGCGCGGCTGCCAGTCGGTGCGCACCACTTGCGGATCCAGCATCAGATGGCAGCGGCCGATGCCCTCGTCATCGGTGAATGGCCGGATCTCGGTGATCAACTGCCGGCATTGCACACTTCCCTTGATCACCCAATAGAGCGAGCCACCGTCGGTAACCTCATCGGCGCGCGTCGGCACCATGCGGGTGGTGTGCCAATGCTCGGCCGGTTCGCCGGCACGGCGCCGCTCGTCGAGGCGGAACGCGATCCATTCTTCGAGATCCTCGACGCTGTCGCAGCCGACGCAGAGCTTTAGGAGGTTGAGAGCCATTGCCCAAGATTTAATCCGTCGCACGGATGCGTCAACGGCCTGAGCAAGTTCTCCACAGTGCCAGCGGGCTCAACACTCCACCACATTGACCGCCAGCCCGCCGAGGCTGGTCTCCTTGTACTTCTCGTTCATGTCGAGGCCGGTCTGGCGCATCGTCTCGATCGCCGCATCCAGCGGCACGAAATGGGTGCCGTCGCCTTTGATGGCAAGCGAGGCGGCCGTCACCGCCTTGACCGCGCCCAGCGCGTTGCGCTCGATGCAAGGCACCTGCACCAGCCCGCCGACCGGATCGCAGGTCATGCCCAGATGGTGCTCCAGCGCGATCTCGGCGGCATTCTCGACCTGTTCGGGCGTGCCGCCCATGACGGCGCACAGGCCGGCCGCCGCCATGGCCGAAGCGGAGCCGACCTCGCCCTGGCAGCCGACCTCGGCGCCGGAGATGGACGCATTGGACTTGATGATGCCGCCAACGGCGGCTGCCGTGAGCAGGAAATCGCGAATGCTGGGCTGGTCGGCCTCGGGATGGAAATGCAGCCAGTAGCGCAGTACTGCCGGCAGCGTGCCGGCCGCGCCGTTGGTCGGCGCGGTGACCACGCGCCCGCCGGCCGCATTCTCCTCGTTGACGGCCATGGCATAGATCGACAGCCAGTCATTGGCGAGCAGCGGATTGGGCCGGTTCTGCTGCCACTGCTCCTGCAGCTTGTCGTGCAATTGCCTGGCCCGGCGGCGCACCTTCAGCCCGCCCGGCATGATGCCGTCCTGCGACAGGCCGCGCTCGATGCAACTCTTCATGGCACCCCAGATGGCGTCGAGGCCGGCGTCGAGCTCATCGCGCGACATTTGTGTTTCCTCGTTGACCCGCTTCATCTCGGCAATGGAAAGGCCGCTCTTGCCAGCCATCTTCAGCATCTCGAGGGCGTTCTTGAAGGGATAAGGGACTTTTTTGCCTTCGGTCGTCACCGAACCCTTGGCTTTCATGCGCTGCAGCTCTTCTTCCGAAACCACGAAGCCGCCGCCGATCGAATAATAGATGCGCTTGAGCAGCAGGCGGTCGCCGGCATCATACGCATAAAACGCCATGCCGTTGGCGTGGCCGGTGAGCGGCGTCTTGCGGTCGAGCACCAGTTCGCCGGCCGGATCGAAACGGTAGGAGGGGTGGCCGGGCGGTGAAATCAGCTTGTCGGCGGTGATGCGAGCGACAATGCCGTCCGCCTGGTCAGGGTCGACCGTCTGCGGCGTCTGCCCGGCAAGGCCGAGAATGACGGCACGGTCACTGCCATGGCCGATGCCGGTATAGGCGAGCGAGCCGTGCAGGCTGGCGCCGATGCGAGCAACCTTGGCGCCGGCCGGACGCGGCCAGTCGTCTCCGGCGACCTCGTCGAGGAAACGGCGGGCGGCCGTCATCGGTCCCATCGTGTGCGAACTCGATGGTCCGATGCCGATCTTGAACAGGTCGAAAACCGAAAGGAACACGCGCCACAATCTCCCGAAGCCGCTCTGGGACTACATATAGGAACTCCTGCGATGTTTCCGCTGTTTTGAACGGCGCGGCGCAGCGCCTGCCGACCTTGTTTGCTCCGGCAGCGACATATCCGTCGGTGCCGCGGACGATCGAAGCAATCGCACTGGATGTGATAGGATTCGCCAATGGGCGATTCCCTCGATCTTTCGACAGCCGATCTCGCGGCGTTGGCGTTCTTCCTCATTGCGTGGGTTTTGCATACGCTCGCCTCGGACGGTGTGCTGGTCAGCCGCATGTCCCTGACAACGGCGATGAATGCGCAGCGGCAAGCCTGGATGCACCGGATGGCCGAGCGTGAGATCCGCATCGTCGACACAGCCATCATGGGTGGCCTGCAGCAAGGCACCGCCTTCTTCGCCTCCAGCTCCCTGATCGCGCTTGGCGGCTGCTTTGCCTTGCTCGGTGCCTCCGACCGCGTCCTCGAGGTGTTGAGCACCCTGCCTCTGGGCGGCGCCCCGTCGCGCCCGGCTTTTCAGATCAAGGTGCTGGGACTGGTGCTGATCCTGGCGTTTTCGTTCTTCAAGTTCGGCTGGGCCTACCGTCTGTTCAACTATTGCTCGATCCTGATCGGTGCTGTGCCGATCCCACATGGCGAAGCCTCGCGCAACCCGGTCACCGAAACGGCGGTGTGGAGGGCGGCGCAGATGAACATGCTGGCAGGCAAGCATTTCAACTCCGGCCTGCGCGGCGTGTTCTTTTCGATCGGCTATCTCGGCTGGTTCGTCGATCCGGTGGTGTTCGTGCTGTCGACGCTTCTGCTCCTGGCCGTTCTGGTGCGGCGCCAGTTCTTCTCGGCGGCGCGCCGCGCCGTGATCGGTCAGCCGCCAGGTGCGGGAAAAGGCCGATCGATGCGGCCGGACAGCCAATAGGCGAACAGCCCTATCCATTCGCGGATCGCCATGGTGGCCGCCTGCAGCGCATCGGCCGGATTGTCGCAGAACAGGCCGATGCCTTCGTCTCCCGACGTTCGATAGTCGACCGGCCAGGGGACGGTCGCGAAGCCGGCCTTGTCGAACAGCGCCTTGGCGCGCGGCATATGGTAGGCCGAGGTGACCAGCAGCCAGGTTTCGCCCGGCTTCGGCGCTATCAAGGCCTTGGTGAAGACGGCATTCTCATAGGTGTTGCGCGATTTGCCCTCGAGGATCAGGCGCTCCGGCGTCACGCCAAGCGCGCCAAGCAGGCGCGGCGCGGTGGCGGCATCGCCCTCGCCGTCGAGGAACAATTCGCCATTGCCGCCGGAGACGACCACCTTGGCGTCGGGAAAGCGCCGCGCCAGCACGGCCGTCTCGACCATCCGGTCGCCGCCGCTGTTCAGCTCATAACCGCCGCGCACCAGATTGATGCCGCCCTCGAAGCCGCCGCCGAGCACGACGATGCCATCGACTTTTTGCGGCAGCGGCGGGCGCGGAAAGCGTTCCTCCAGCGGGTTGAGCAGCAATGCGCCGAGCGAGGTCCAGGCCGAAAGCGCCAGAACCAAAAACGCCAGCACGCCGCCGGTGGCTGCCAGCCGCGGGCGGCCGAAAAATGCCGAGACCAGCCCCGCCAGCAGCAGGAAGATCGTCAGGTTAAGCGGCTGGATAAAGAACCAGAAGATTTTCGAAAGATAAAAGAACATCCCTCACCCCTTAGATGAGAAACGATCCTACCACCACTTCTCCGGCTGGAACGTTCCGGCCGCCTGCTCGATGACGGCAGCGGTCTGGAACAGCGTCTCTTCTTCGAACGGCCTGCCGATCAGTTGCAGGCCGAGCGGCAAGCCCTTGGGGTCTAGGCCGGCGGGCACCGCAATGCCCGGCAGGCCCGCCATGTTCACGGTGACGGTGAAGATGTCGTTCAGGTACATCTTCACCGGATCGGAAGCCATGTCCTCGTCTGCAATGCCGAAGGCGGCAGATGGCGTCGCCGGTGTCAGGATGACATCAACGCCGGCGGCAAAGACGTTCTCGAAGTCCCGCTTGATCAGATTGCGCACCTTCTGCGCCTGCAGATAGTAGGCGTCGTAATAGCCCGCCGACAGCACATAGGTGCCGATCATGATCCGGCGCTTGACCTCGCGGCCAAAGCCGGCGGCGCGGGTCTTCTCATACATCTCGACGATGTCCTTGCCCGGCACGCGAAGGCCGTAGCGGACGCCGTCATAGCGCGCAAGGTTGGACGAGGCTTCGGCGGGCGCCACGATGTAATAGGCCGGTAGCGCGTATTTGGTGTGCGGCAAGGAGATGTCGACGATCTCGGCGCCAGCATCCCTGAGCCAGGCAATGCCCTTCTGCCAAAGGGCCTCGATCTCCTCCGGCATGCCGTCGACGCGGTATTCCCGGGGAATCCCAACCTTCATGCCCTTGATCGGCTTGCCGATCGCCGCCTCGTAGTCCGGCACCGGCCGGTCCACCGAGGTCGTATCCTTCGGATCGACGGAGGCCATCGATCTGAGCAGGATCGCGGCATCGCGCACGTCGCGCGCGATCGGCCCGGCCTGGTCGAGCGACGAGGCGAAGGCGACGATACCCCAGCGCGAGCAGCGGCCATAGGTCGGCTTGATGCCGACCGTGCCGGTGAACGCGGCCGGCTGGCGGATCGAGCCGCCAGTGTCGGTGGCCGTGGCGCCCGCGCACAGGAAAGCCGAGACGGCGGAGGCCGAGCCGCCCGACGAGCCACCCGGCACCAGTTGCGCATTGTCCAGGGTGCGCGCGGTCCTGGTGCCGCCGGCCGAAACGAAGCCGCCATCGCCCTGATGCGTGGTCGGCATCACCATCGTATCGACGCGCGAACGCCGCCACGGGTTGACCACCGGCCCGTAATAGGACGTCTCGTTGGACGAGCCCATGGCGAACTCGTCCATGTTGAGCTTGCCCAGCATGACCGCCCCGTCAGCCCACAGATTGGAGGTGACGGTCGATTCGTAATGCGGCTTGAAACCGTCGAGCACACGGCTGCAGGCTTGGGTGTGCACGCCCTCGGTGCCGAACAGGTCCTTAATGCCGAGCGGAATGCCTTCCAGCGCACCGCCCTCGCCTTTGACCAGCCTGGCGTCGGAGGCCTTGGCCATGTCGCGCGCCTTGTCGCCGGTCACCACGACGTAGGCGTTGAGCGCCGGATTGGCGCGCTCGATCGCAGCAAGATAGGCGTCGGCGATCTCGGTCGCGGTGATTTCCTTGGCGCGCAGCTTGGCGCGGGCCTGCGAAATCGTCAGTCGGGTCAGGTCGCTCATCAGGCAAGGCTCTTTTCGTAAAACACCGACCACTCGGAATCGGGATAATCCAGCACCGGACCGCAACGCGAGAAGCCGGAACGTTCATAGACAGCCCAGGCGGCAGGATGGCGATCGCCCGTCTCCAGCACCAGACGCTTCAATCCTTCCTCGCGCGCCAGCGCTTCGACACGCTCCACAATCCTGGCGCCGATTTTCTGGCCGCGATGCGTGGGCCGCGTGTACATGCGCTTGACCTCGCCGACGGCGCCGTCATGGCGCTTCAGCGCCCCGCAACCGATTGCAAAACCGTCGTCGCGGGCGACGAAGACCGTGGTGTCCGGGCCGGCCATCTGCTCGACGGTCAGGTGATAACAGTGTTCCGGCGGCGTCAGTTCGAGCAGCGTCTCGTTGAGCTCCGCGACCAAGCCGCGCACATCGTCCTGCAGCGGCGTCTCGATTGCGATTTCGATGGCCATCGGCCTGTTACTCCACGACCTTCGGCACGAGGAAGAAGTTCTCTTCCGTGGCAGGCGCGTTGGCGACGATGTCGGCAGCCTTGTTGCCGTCGGTGACGACGTCCTGGCGCTTCTTCATCCCCATCGGAGTTACCGAAGTCATCGGCTCGACCCCGGAAACATCGACCTCGTTCAGCTGTTCGACGAAGCCCAGTATGGCATTCAGCTCGCCGGTCATGCGTTCGGCATCTTCCTCGCTCACCGCAATGCGGGCGAGACGCGCGACGCGCTTCACTGTCTTGACGTCAACGGACATGTTTGTGCCTCGGGAAAACCAGCCCCGGCCTATAGCGGCGCCGCGCGCGGCGCGCAACATGTGCATGCCCACAATCGGGCAAATGGCCTCACGGCGGGGCCATGCCCTCGCACAGATAGTAGCTGCCGCTGTTGCCGCTCGCCTCGCTCTCGTCTTCGATGGGCCGGACGGAGACGAGATCGATCCGAGTCGGGCTCATCTGCGTCACCGAGAGCACGTCGGGAAAAACGTAGCCCGGCTCCTGGCAAATGGCCGTCACCGCCCAGCTCGGCGAGCGTGTCGCCTTGCTGATCTGCAAGAACTCGCAATTGTATTCGACCCCTTGCAGGCCATGGGCCGACAGCACGATGTTGCCGGCATCGATCAGCGTCTGCAGGGTATCTTTCCTGGCCTGTGCGCAGAGCTCCTCGGACTTGAGGTATACTCCTTCAATGAAATCGTCCGCGGCAAGCGCCGGCGACGCCGCAAACAGCATCGAAACGCAAAGAGAGTTCCTCAAGCCCATGGTTTAATTCCGTTTTCAATTTATAGTGTGACCGCCTCGCCGATCCCAGGCACGACGACATTCACGCCCGAACCCTCCATTCCGGCGACGAATTTGTCGGGCGTCTGGTCGAGCAGGCCGAAAGTCGCATAGTGGCATGGCACGGCGACATCGAACTTGAAATAGCGGCGGCAGGCGAGAGCCGCGACAGCACCTCCCATGGTAAAGCGGTCGCCGACCGGCACCAGGCCGATCTTCGGCTCATGCAGCTCGTTGACCAGCGCCATGTCCGAGAAGATGTCGGTATCGCCCATGTGATAGAGCGTCTTGTCGTCCTGGAAATGCAGGACCAGCCCGCAGGGATTGCCCATATAGATGCCGTCCCCATAGGACGAGGAATGCAATGCCTGGACAAAAGTCGTCGTGAACGGGCCGCAGTCCACCGTGCCACCGGTGTTGCCCTGGTTGACATTGTTCTGGTCGACGCCCTGGCCGCCGAGATAGCCGCAGACCTCGGGGTTGGCGACCAGCATCGCTCCGGTCTTCTTGAGGATCTCGAGCGCATCGCCGACATGGTCTCCGTGACCATGCGTCAAAAGCACGTGGGTGACACCTTCGGCCGGGCCCTCCCAACTTTTCTTCCAAAGCGGGTTGCCGCTCAGGAACGGGTCCATCAGGATGCTTGCGCCCGCCACCTCGATCTTGAAGGCGGATTGTCCGTACCAAGTGAGTTTCATCAGCGAGTTCCTCGATTTTTGCTCCGTCGGAGGATAGAACGGCGTCAGCTCAAGAGCAAAGTGTTACGGCGTCCTCGCGTGTTCAAAACGCCGCGACGGCGCTGTCGGGTCAAAGGAAAACCGTTGGCTATCATTACCATCGAGGAATTGCCGGCGCGGCTGGCCGGCGGCAGGACGCTTGCCGGGCTCGATCTCGGCGACAAGACCATCGGCGTCGCCGTTTCGGACCGTGGCTTTTCCTTCGCGCATCCGCGCCCGGTCATCATGCGACGAAAATTCTCGCTCGACGCGGCCGTGCTGCTGGATCTGCTGCAAAAGGAGAATGCCGGCGCGGTGGTGATTGGACTGCCGGTCAACATGGACGGCTCGGAAGGTCCGCGCGCGCAGAAATCGCGCGCCTTCGTACGCAACATGGCCGCCTTGAGCGACCTTCCCTTCCTGCCATGGGACGAGAGGCTGTCGACGGTAGCCGCCGAACGGACGCTGATCGAGATGGATTTTTCGCGCGCCAAGCGCGCCGGCAAGATCGATTCGGCCGCCGCCGCCTTTATTCTGCAGGGAGTTTTGGACCGGCTTCGCTCGCTCGGTGCAGCCGCTCGAACTGCACCGGAACCGCCGCCCGCCCCCTGATCCAGCCGATGATTTCACGACGGCGGCGAAACGCCCAGATCGCCAGCAGCAGCAGGCCGTCGAATATGCAGGCTCTTCCCACCATGCCGGGAATGATTGTCGGGTCGATGCCGAGCATCTGGCCGTAGAGTTGGAAGACGAAATCATGCAACTGCCGGCTCAGCATGACGTAGCCGAAATTCATGTCGTTGAGCGACAGGTAGAACCAGCCCCAGAAAAGCGCCATCGGAGCCGCCCACAATGCGAAGATGTAACGCATCAGCGGCCTCCCTTCCGGGTCGGCTGGGTTCGGCCCGATATCAGCGAAAGCAGCGAATTGTGGGCTGCGGCCCTGGCCATGCTGTGCGCCGTGGCGTGGATTTCAACCTCATCCGATGTGGCCAGGGTGCGGCGCTCGGCAAGCATGGCGACATAGGAGGCCAGAAGTGCGGCCAATTGCACGGCGACGACCAGGAACAGCCCGTTGATGCCTTGCGCCGCGCCTCCGACCAAGATCAGCGACAGCACGCCGGAAGCGCTGATGAAGGCGATGCGGGCAACGCTGTCGGCGCCCGGATTGCTGGCATTGTTGATCAGCGCCTCGACAAAAGCCCAGAAGAACAGCACCGCCACGACAAGCAGGGCCGTTGCCAGAGGCGCAACCACGACGACATTTTCGAGATCGACGAAGCGGGCGCTCTCGATCGTCACGCCCAGCACCCCAAGCGCCCCGGCCACGCCGCGGTTTCCATCGATGCAGATGATCGCCAGCAGGGCGAAAACGATCGTCCAGTGCAAGGCGAGAAAAGAGGTCAATACCTGTCGCATCGTGATTCCTGCTTCGACAGGAATGACAGTGGGCTTTGCCGCCAGCCCTCGCAACGGAAACCATTTGTTAAGGTTAACGGCGCAATGGAATGACCAAGGCGTGGTCCATGGCTGCTGCTCAGGTGGTTGGCGGATAGAGCGTGTCGATGATCATGCGCGCATCATGGCGCGAATCGAGCATGCCGTAGGTGTTGCGCCACTGGCCCGCCAGCCGCGTCTCGACGAAGGCATCGGCGATCCGCCCTGCCCCCAACCGGCGCAATTCCGCCGCCGCCGCCGACAGCGCCAGTTGCTCCGTCAGCAGGCGGGCCGAGCCTTCGTCGGTCGCGGCGACTTGCATCGCCGCCTTCAGCACACCGATGGTGCCGCGTCCGCCCGCGCCCAGGTCGCGATCAATGCCGGCAAGCACCTCCTCGAACAGGCCCGGCGCGCGGCCAAGCACGCGCAGCACATCCAGCGCCATGACATTGCCCGATCCTTCCCAGATAGCGTTGACCGGAGCTTCGCGATAGTAGCGGGCGAGCGGCGCCTCCTCGACATAGCCGTTGCCGCCGAGGCATTCCATCGCCTCGTAGAGCAGCGGCGGCGCGATCTTGCAGACCCAATATTTGACGACCGGCGTCATGGCACGGGCAAAGGCCGCCTCGCCGCGATCGCTCGCCGCCTCGTCGAAGGAACGCGCCAGCCGGAACGACAGCGCCGTGGCAGCGGCGACGTCGAGCGCCATGTCCGCCAGCACGCGCTGCATCAGCGGCTGCTCGATCAGGTTGGTGCCGAACACCTGGCGATGGCGGGCGTGATGAACGGCTTCGGCCAGACCCGCCCGCATGATCGCCGAAGACGCCACGGCGCAGTCGAGCCGGGTCAAGGTCACCATGTCCATGATCGTCTTCACGCCGGCGCCCGGCTCGCCGACCATCTCACCGATCGCGTTGACGAACTCCACCTCGGAAGACGCATTCGACCGGTTGCCGAGCTTGTCCTTCAGGCGCTGGAAACGGAAGCCGTTGCCCGAGCCGTCGCCAAGGACGCGCGGCACGAGGAAGCACGACAATCCCTCCGGCGCCTGCGCCAGCACCAGGAATGCATCCGACATCGGCGCCGACATGAACCATTTATGGCCGGTCAGGCGATAGAAGCCGCTGCCGACGCGCTCGGCCTTCGTCACATTGGCGCGCACATCCGTGCCGCCCTGTTTCTCGGTCATGCCCATGCCAAGCGTAAGCCCGGTCTTCTCGACCGGCGGCTTTTGGCTCTGATCGTATTTGCGCGTCGTCACGCGCGGCGCCCACTCGCGGAACAGTTTCGGGCTCGCCATCAGCGCTGCCAGCGAAGCGCTGGTCATGGTGATGGGACACAGATGTCCGGTCTCGAGTTCGGCCGTCAGGTAGAACCGGGCCGCGCGCACCTGATGGCGGCGGCCGATCTCGGCATCGCCGTTCTCCCAGACCGAGGAGTGCAGCCCGTTGGCTACGGAACGGCGCATCAAAGCGTGATAGGCGGGGTGAAACTCGACCAGATCGATGCGCCGGCCCTGGCGATCATGCGTCCTGAGCCTCGGCGTTTCGACATTGGCGAGGCGGGCCAGTTCCTGGGCCTCCTGCGTCAGCACGAAGCGGCCGAGCCCGTCGAGATCCTTGCGCACCGGATCGGAAAAGCGCTCGGCAAGCTGGATCAGCAACGGATCGCCCCGCCAGGCGTTGCCGCCTGTCAGCGGCGGCGGCTGGTTCGTCACGTCGTCGGTCACGCTTCATCCTTACTGCCAGGCGGCTACGAATCCGGAGCCATCGGCTAGATATAGCCCAAGGCTCGCGACGAAAATACCGGGGAGAACGGCCGCAATCCAAAGCTGGCGCTTGCAGCCATGGAACGTCCACCCTATAGCAGCCCCTTGAGATGACCGACGCTTCGTCCCTGCCACTCTATCCCCACCGCCATCTTCTGGGCATCCGCGATCTTTCCCCCGCCGACATCGAGCTTCTGCTCGACAGGGCGGACCGGGCTGTCGCGATCTCGCGGCAATCCGAGAAGAAAACCTCGACACTGCGCGGCCGCACCCAGATCAACCTTTTCTACGAAGCCTCAACGCGGACGCAGTCGTCGTTCGAACTGGCCGGAAAGCGTCTCGGCGCCGACGTCATGAACATGTCGGTGGCGAGTTCCTCGGTGAAGAAGGGCGAGACGCTCATCGACACGGCCATGACGCTGAACGCCATGCGGCCCGACATATTGATCATCCGCCACCAGTCGGCCGGTGCGGCCGCCCTCCTGGCGCAGAAGGTCGGCTGCTCCGTGGTCAATGCGGGGGACGGCGCGCACGAGCACCCCACACAGGCGCTGCTTGACGCGCTGACCATCCGTCGCGCCAAGGGTCCGCTGTCGAAACTGATCGTGGCGATCTGCGGCGACATCCTGCATTCGCGCGTCGCCCGCTCCAACATCATGCTGCTCAATGCGCTCGGCGCGCAGGTGCGCGTCGTCGCACCCTCGACGCTGCTGCCTGCGGGCATCGACAGGATGGGTGTGATCGTCACCGGCTCAATGGCCGAGGGCCTGAAAGATGCCGACGTGGTGATGATGCTGCGCCTGCAGCGCGAGCGAATGGAAGGCGCCTTCGTGCCTTCGGTGCGCGAATATTTCCGCTATTTCGGCCTCGACGCCGAGAAGCTGAAGGCCGCGAAAGACGATGCGCTGGTGATGCATCCGGGCCCGATGAACCGTGGCGTCGAGATCGCTTCGGAAATCGCCGACGGCCCGCAGAGCGTCATCCAGGAACAGGTCGAGATGGGCGTCGCCGTGCGCATGGCGGTGATGGAAGCGCTGCTCGATCCGCGCCGCAACCATGAGGGCCGCGGCGCATGACCATTACGGTGTTCGAGCGCGCCCGCATCATCGACCCCTCGCGCGGCGTAGACGAGACCGGGACGGTCATCGTCGACGGGAAGAAGATAGCCGCCGCCGGCAAGGCTGCGCTGAACCAGGGGGCGCCCGAGGGCGCCACCATCGTCGACTGCGCCGGCAAGGCGGTGATTCCAGGCCTGATCGACGGCCGCGTCTTCATCGGCGAACCGGGCGGCGAACATCGCGAAACGATCGCGTCGGCAAGTGTCGCCGCGGCTGCCGGCGGCGTCACCTCGATCGTCATGATGCCCGATACCGATCCGGTCATCGACAATGTGGCCCTGGTCGAATTCGTGCTGCGCACCGCCAAGGACACGGCAATCGTGAATATTTTCCCGGCCGCCGCCATCACCAAGGGCCTCGATGGCCGCGAGATGACCGAATTCGGCCTGCTGCGAGAGGCCGGCGCCGCCGCCTTCACCGACGGCCGCCACACCATATCAAGCGCGCTGGTGATGCGCCGGGCGCTGACCTATGCCCGCGATTTCGGCGCAACCATCGTGCACGAGACCCAGGATGCCGACCTCGCGTCGTCGGGCGTGATGAACGAGGGACTCTACGCCAGCTGGCTAGGACTTTCCGGCATTCCGCGTGAGGCCGAAACCATCCCGCTGGAGCGCGACCTTGCCCTGGCGCGCCTGACGCGCGGTTCCTACCACGCGGCAAAGATATCGACGGCGATGGCGGCGGCATCGGTGGCGCGCGCGAAGGCCGACGGCGCGACCGTCACATCGGGCGTATCGATCCACAATCTGTCACTCAACGAAAACGATGTCGGGGAATACCGGACCTTCTTCCGCCTGACGCCGCCGCTGCGCGCCGAGGAAGACCGTCTGGCGATGATCGAAGCGATCAGGGATGGCACGGTCGACATCATCGTCTCCTCGCACGATCCGCAGGACGTCGACACCAAGCGCCTGCCCTTCGCCGACGCGGCAGCCGGCGCCATCGGGCTGGAAACGTTGCTGGGCGCGGCCTTGCGGCTCTACCACAATGGCGACGTGCCGTTGTTGCGGCTGATCGAGACCTTGTCCACGGCGCCGGCACGGCTGTTCGGCCTGCCCGGCGGCACGCTCAAGCCCGGCGCTCTCGCGGACCTTGCGCTTGTCGATCTGGATGAACCCTGGATCGTCAGCGAAAGCGGCATCCGCTCGCGCTCGAAGAACACCTGTTTCGAAGGCGCGCGCCTGCAAGGCAAGGTCTTGCAAACGCTGGTGGCGGGCCGCACAGTGTTCTCGGTCTGAGCGGGCGGCGGCGCATCGCGCCGGATTCAGCCCGTCAGGGGGAAATGCGGGGGGAACAATGACTTACAACCTGATCCCGGCGCTGGTGCTCGGCTATTTCTTGGGCTCGATTCCGTTCGGGCTTCTGCTGACCCGTGCGGCAGGGCTTGGCGACGTGCGCCAGATCGGCTCCGGCAACATCGGCGCGACAAATGTGCTACGCACCGGCAACAAGGGCCTTGCCGCGGCCACGCTGCTGCTCGACGCGCTGAAGGGCACGGCCGCGGTGCTGATCGCGGGCCATTTCGCGCCCGAACTCGGCGCTTGGGCCGGCCTTGGCGCCTTCCTCGGCCATCTCTTCCCGATCTGGCTCGGATTCAAGGGAGGCAAGGGCGTGGCCACCTATCTCGGCGTGCTGATCGGCCTTGCCTGGCAGGTGGCGCTGATCTTCGCCATCGTCTGGCTGGCCATGGCATTCCTGTTCCGCTACTCCTCGCTTGCAGCGCTGACGGCCGCGGTCGCCGTGCCGATCGCCCTCTATTTCCTGAGCACACCGCAGATTGCCGCATTGTTCGTCGTGATGAGCCTGATCGTCTTCATCAAGCACCGGGCCAACATTTCACGCCTGCTTGCCGGCACCGAGGGCAAAATCGGGGCGAAGGAGTGAGCAAGCCGCTCGCCGGACCGCGCCTCAGCGACCGGCAGCGGTTGAGCTGGCTGCGGCTGATCCGCACCCAGAATGTAGGTCCTGCCTCCTTTCGCGACCTGATCAACCGCTTCGGTTCGGCCGAAGTCGCGCTGGAAATGCTGCCGGAACTGATGATTTCGGGCGGCGCCATCAGGGTCGCCCGCATTCCCTCGATCGCCGAGGCCGAAGCGGAACTGGAGGCCGCAAGGCGGGCAGACGCCCGCTTTGTCGGCATCGGCGAGCCGGACTATCCCGCCCTGTTGAAAAACATGGACCATCCGCCGCCGCTGCTGGCGGTGAAAGGCGAAGGCGCGGTGTTCCGGCTGCCCGCGGTGGCTATCGTCGGCGCCCGCAACGCCTCGCTCGCCGGCATCAAGATGGCGCGCATGCTGGCGACCGACCTTGGCCGCGACGGTTACGCCATCATCTCCGGCCTCGCGCGCGGCATCGACACTTCAGCACATCAGGGCAGCCTCTCGACCGGCACGATCGGCGTGCTGGCCGGAGGCCTCGATCTGCCCTACCCGCCTGAGAATGCCGGCCTGTGCGACGAGATCGTCGAGCGCGGCGGCGCCATCATTTCGGAGATGCCGTTCGGCTGGCAGCCGCGTGCGCAGGATTTTCCGCGCCGCAACCGCCTCGTCGCGGGCGCGGCAGTCGGTCTGGTGGTGGTCGAGGCGGCGCAGCGTTCCGGATCCCTGATCAGCGCCAGGCTCGCAGGCGAAATGGGCCGGCTGGTCTTCGCCGTACCCGGCTCGCCGCTTGATCCACGCGCCGCCGGCACCAATGGCCTGCTCAAGGACGGTGCCACCTTGGTCACCGAAGCCGCCGACATTCACAGGGCAATCGCGCCGCTGACCGGTTTGCGGGCCCCCGAACTGCCGCCCTTTGAAGATCCCCCCGATTTCTCGGCCACGCCGCCACCCGGCGAAAACGACCGCGCCAGGGTGACCGAAGCGCTCGGCCCGACGCCGGTGGCGATCGACGAGATCATCCGCCACACCGGCCTGCATCCGGCGCAGGTGTTCATGGTGCTCCTGGAGCTCGACCTCGCCGGCCGGCTCGAACGGCATGCCGGCGGCAATGTCTCGCTGGTCTTCGCGGAAGGCTGACAGCCTCCGTCAGTGGTGATCGCGTTTCTTCTGTTCGGTCTCGGTATAGTCGGGCGTGTTTGCGCCGAACAGGTCCCTCTCGACAGCCTTTCGCCAGACGGCATCGGCGTCTTCAGGACGCGAGGGATCGAAAGTTGTCTCGGTGTCCTGCATGCGCCGGCGCGAACGCCGCCGGAGCCACGCAGGCATGATCTCGTGGATGAGGCTGGTGAACTGGATCATTGATCAACTCCTGAAACCCGTTCTTCAAAGGCGCAAAATGCGTTTTGCGGCCTCAACTCTGCCGGACAGTGGGCTGGACCGCCTCCTCAAACCGGCCAGTGCCCGATTGGTCGTGACATAGGGATTCAAGCCAGGCCAGGGTCTCGCCGACATCGGCCAGCGCGTGGCGCGCCACGGTTTTCCCTTGCGGTTTGATGCGGACCGAAATGCCATCCATTTCATTGACGGCTTCGAAGCCGTTCTCATCCGACGTGTCGTCTCCGAGGAATACGGGAATCCGCCCCCGGAAAGCCGGCAACTCGCAGAAACGCCTGATTGCCGCTCCCTTGGCCGCCTCGAGCGGCATCAGTTCCACCCCGGCATTGCCGGCAAGAACCCGATATCCTCGCGGAAGCCGCTCCAGGGCCTGTTCGACCAGTTGCGTCGCCCGTTGCAGCAACTGCGGCGCCGCACGCGTATGAATGGCCAGGATCGGGCCCTTGCGCTCGATATAGACGTCCACATTGTCCAGTTCCGCCTCGATTTCCTCGGCAAGCGCGGCAATGTCGGCGGGCTCGTCGGCCGCCTCGACGGGCCCGTCACGGACAAGCCGGTGCTCCAGGCCGTATAGACCCGCAGCCGGCAGGCGCAACGGCTGGAAGAGCCGGTCGACGGCGGAAACGGATCTTCCTGTAATGAAAGCCAGAGCGCCAGCCAGACGCCCGTCCAGCCTTGTCAGCATGCTTCGCAACGCATCACCGACGACCACCGCGTCGGGATGCGCGGCATGTTCCAGAAGCGTACCGTCAATGTCCAGGAAGAGTGCCCATCGGCCTTGCGGGACGGTCGGCACGGACAGATTTGCCGATCCCGACATCACAGCGCCGCGACCCGTTTGCGATCAAGCAGCGATATCACATTGGCCGCGGCAACGGAGCCCGGCCCGGCGGGGTCGATCGCGATTCGCTTGCGCAAGCGGGCGGCGTCGAGAAGCATGCTGCCCGCCCAGCGATAGACATTGTTGTCGCGGACGATCTCGCGCATGCGCTGCATGCGCTGGCGCTGCTCGGCGGGCACCATGGTCAATGCCTGCAGCAACGCCTCGGCCATCATCGTCGCGTCGTAAGGATTGACGATCAGTGCCTCGAGAAGCTCCTTGGAAGCGCCGGCAAACATGCTGAGCATCAGCACGCCCTGCTCGTCGTCGCGTGCGGCGACAAATTCCTTGGCGACCAGGTTCATTCCGTCGTGCAGGCTGGTCACCATGCAGACATCGGCGGCTCGGTAGATTTCGTAGACCTGCTCCTGGGAATGGTGTTCAGCCACCATCAAGACAGGCGTGTAGCCGTCCCGGCCATAACGCTCGTTGAGCTCCGCCGCGCAACGCAGGCATTCCTCGTGCAGTTGCTGGTAGGCCGGCAAGGTTCCACGGCTTGGCGCCGCGATCTGCAGGAAGGCCACCTGGCCGATCCACTCCGGGTGTTGCTTGAACAGTTCGTCCAATGCATGAAACCGGTCGAGAATGCCTTTCGTATAATCGAGGCGCTCGACGCCGACACAGAGGCTGACATTGTCCGCCAGCCCGAATTTTTCGCGAATTCGCGCGCGGCACTGCGCGATGGCGGGCAATTTCCCGAGTTGAGCCGGCGGCCACTCTATCGAGATCGGATAGGCGTGGACCAGGCTGGTCTGGCCGCCATAGGAGATCGCCGAATCCTCGCGCTCGATCCTGCTTTCCAGGAAGCGGTCGACGCTCTCGATGAAGTTGTTGCAGTGGAACTGCGTATGAAAGCCGATGATAGAGCTCCCCAGCAGGCCGTCCAGGATCTTTTCCCGCCAGGGGCAGATGCTGAAGACTTCCGAATTTGGCCACGGAATGTGCCAGAAGGTGATGATGATCGCATCGGGCAGGCGTTCCCGGATCATTCGCGGCAGCAGCGCGAAATGATAGTCCTGGACGAGGACGATCGGGCGTTCGTTCCGCGCTTCGGCAACGACGGTATCGGCGAATTTGCGATTGACGGCTTCGTACGTTTCCCAGTCGGACGTGCGGAAGACGGGCCGCGTAAAGGCTATGTGGCACAGGGGCCAGAGACCCTCATTGGCAAAGCCCAGATAATAGCCTTGCTGTTCCTCGTCGGTCAGCCAGACACGGCGCAACGTGTAGGATGGGTTCTCAGGTGGGACCTCGATGCGGTCGTTCTGGTCGACGACGAGATGATCCGCCGAGCCGCCGCCATAGGCTATCCAGGTTCCCGCGCAGGCACGGGTGATCGGCTCCAGCGCCGAGACAAGTCCACTGGCCGGCACAACCAGGTCGACATTGTCATCCCTGAGATTGTGAATGTAGGGCTCGCGGTTGGAGACGACGATCACTTGCGCATCCGGCAGTTCCTTCGCCAGGATTTCGCGCAGCGTCGAGGGCGACCAGTTGACGAGCGCCGCGTCGGCGGAATGGCCATTCTTTTCGAACTCCCGCAATACGACACGAGCCGGTGGAGGCTCGACATTCGCCGGTTCCGGCGGGGTCCGGCGGGATCGCAGCGCGGAAATCACCAAGGCAACAAGGGAAACGCAGAGGCTGGCAAGAATGACGAACCATAGAGCGGAGGCAGAGTGGAGGAAGTCAAAATTGTTGTCTGGCATCGATGTGAATTGCTCCGGCCTAGGTCGCGCCTCTCCGCGGGGGAGATGGTGCAACGCACGTCGCCGGTGATGGTTCCGGTTTTTAGCTGCGCACGATCAAAGGCGCCAACCCTTCATGGCGGTCGGCCAGGAACGCGCCCACACGGTCTCCTACCCGCTGGAACGTCAGGTCGACTGCCGTGCCCGCCACCGCGAGATGGCGGATCACCAGGCTGTCGATGCCGATTGGCAGGCGTGGCCTTGTGACATGGATTTCGCCGGCCCAGCCGTCGATATGGAGGCCCAGACAGGCCTGCATCAGCATGAAGGCGGAACCTGCCGACCAGGCCTGCGGCAGGCAAGCGACCGGATACGCGATCGGCGCCTCGCCCGGTGCGCGGGTGAAGCCGCAGAAGAGTTCGGGCAGGCGCATGTTGAAATGGACGGCGGATTCGAACGTCCCGCTCATCAGCCGCACCACATTGTCGCGAATGCCGTACCGCGCAAGGCCTGCCGCGCATATCGCCGTGTCGTGCGGCCAGATGGAGCCATTGTGATACGACATGGGATTGAAGAATATTGCGTCGTCGGCGAGCGTCCTCAATCCCCAGCCGGAGTGAAAAGAAGCCGACAGCAACTGATCGGCGACGATCCGCGCCCGATCCGGATCCGGAAGCCCCACATAGAGCAGATGTCCGGCATTGGATGTGCGCACCTCGCATGGCCGGCCGTCGCCATCGAGCGCCAGCGCGTAATAACCCAGCTCTTCGATCCAGAAATGGCTTTCAACCCGCTGGCGGATCTCTTCGGCCCGCCTTTCCCAGGCTTCCGCCTTTTCTGTCTCGCCTCGCCGGCGAGCCAGTTTCGCCAGCCCCTGGAACGCCGCGAAGACGTAGCCCTGCACCTCGACCAGCGCGATGGGGCCCTTCGGGATACGACCGTCCGCATGAAAGACCGAATCAAAGCTGTCCTTCCATCCCTGGTTGGCGAGGCCTGACTCCGCCGCACGCCGGTAGGTGACGAATCCGGTCGAAGCGCTTGCCGCCTCGATCCATTCGGCGGCTGCACATAGCGACTGCCACAGGCCGTCGATAAAGACCATGTCGCCGGTGCGGTCCGCGTAAGCGCAGGCGAGATGAACGTAGAGCGGGGTGGTGTCGACACCGCCATAGTAGCGGCCGAACGGCAACTCGCTTAGGGCCGTCATTTCACCCTTGCGCGTTTCATGCATGATCTTGCCGGGCTGAGAGTCGCTGAAGGGCGAGGTTTCGGTTGCCTGATGTTGCGCAAGAAAGGCAAGCACGCCGCGCGCCAGGCCGGGATTGAGCCAGAGCATCTGCAACGCCGAGATCACGCCGTCTCTGCCGAAGGCCGTCGAGAACCACGGAATGCCGGCATAGGGATAAGGGCCGGTCGCAAGTTCGGTGGTGAGCAGCGCCACATCGGCACGGGCGCGCTCCATCCAGTCGTTGAACACCCTGCCCGAACTGTGCAGCGTCGCGCCATGGCGGCGCTTGGCGCGCATGCCGAAACGCGCGCGCGCCGCCGCGGCGCGAAACCGGTCGCGGTCGGGCACATCGGCCATTTCGCTGCCGACCTCGACATACAGTGTCTTGCGGCTGCGTTTGGTGACTGCAATGAAGAAATCCGCACGGTCGGAGGTCAATTCGTCCGGTTTCTGCGAAAACGATATCGTCGACGTACGCACCACCTTGTCCAGGCCTTCATAGCGAAGCAGAACCGAGTTCTGGTCCATCTCGGCGGTATGGGCGGTGCCTCGTTTGGCGCGTGTCGAGCCACGAACTTCGAACATGTCGCGGAAATCGGCGGCGAAGCGCAGCGAAAGCAGGACGGTCGAATGTTCCTGGCTGTAGTTGGAAAGGGTCAGGCGCTCATACAGCCGGTCCTCCCACAGCAGCCTGACACGCTCGATGTGGATCGCTCCTTGCGGGATGGGACGGCCGCCGGCACTCTCTATAGGCAGATTGGTCAGGTTGGAGGTGAACAGGACATTGTCCTGGCTCAGCGATGCGCCCAGCAACGACGTCGAACGACCGCCCACCGCGAGGCGGAATTCGGAAAGCACGCGCGTGTCGTCGCGGAAGAAGCCGTCGCCCACACCGCGTATGTCGCCATAGGAATCGGCGACGGCGAAGCAGTCGCCATGCTTGAGTGCGAAGAGCCGGTGCGGTTCCCTCGGCGCGGTTTCGTCCAGGGAGGCCAGGGCTATTGCGGGATCAAGCTTGCGCTCGTCAAGTTGGGTGATGGTCAAGAAGACTGTCCCGTGCTTGTTTCTGAACGGGGCACTGTACTAGGAAGCCCTGATTTGTTGAGTGTCGATCGCCTGTGAATAGGTGGCGACATAGTCGCGCGCCATGCGGTCGGCCGAGAACCGTCCTTCGAAAACGGCCCTTATCCGGCGCCTGTCGAGCTGAAGCAGGGCCGGCATGGTGGCGACGGCATCCTCGAGGGTTTCGACGACGAAGCCGGTCACACCGTGATCGATGATCTCGGGCATGGCGCCGCAGCTCCAAGCCATGACAGGGGTTCCGCAGGCCATCGCCTCGATTACCGCCAGACCAAAAGGCTCGGGCCAGTCGATGGGGAACAGCAAGGCAGCGGCATTGCCGAGAAACCTGCTCTTCTGGTCCTCGCTGATCTCGCCGACATATTCGACGCGATCGCCATCGATCAGCGGCTGGACGACCTCCTCGAAATAGGCCCGGTCGCCGTCGCCCACCTTGGCCGCGAGCTTGAGCCTCAGGCCCGTGCGCCTGGCAATCTCGATCGCCCGGTCCGGCCGCTTGTCGCGCGACATCCTGCCGAGGAACGCCAGATATGTGCCGTCGGAGCCGGCTTCAAAATCCGGCCTATAGAGATCGAGCGGCAGCCCATGATGGATGGTCGCCAACCAGTTGGCGGACGCGAGCCTCGTCCTCTGGCTGCGTGAAATGGAAATCATCGGAAAACCCGGGAACCGCTCATAGGCCTGTGCCAGATCCACATAGTCCAGCCTGCCATGCGGCGTCGTCACCGTGCGCTCCGGCATATGGCGGAAAAACGGGAAATGCAGGAAGTGGCTGAGATGGAAGTGAAGAATGTCGAAATCGTCGGCCTGTCTCCTGACTTCCTCGAGCATCGAAAGATGCGCCGCGATCTCCGACTTCAACGGCCGGGGATCGAGGCGCAGCGCCCGTTCCCGGCACGCGACCAGCCGGGCGGAGGTCCTGGTATCGCCGCTGGCAAACAACGTTACATCGTGGCCGAGCCCGACCAGAGCTTCGGTGAGATAGGAGATGATGCGTTCGGTGCCTCCATAGAGCCTTGGCGGCACGGATTCATACAGCGGCGCGATATGGGCGATCTTCATTGGCCTGCGTTCCCTCAATAAGCTGGTCAAAGGCAAAAATGCATCAGCGGCGCGATCGTTCCTCCGCCATCGGCAGATGCGTCATTTCTCATGTTTGATGTTCTTCCGGGCGGCCCTATCTCTTTAGGTGCTGCTCCTGCGCGCCATGACGACCCGAGGAGGTTCCGATGCAGCAATCAAAGGACATTGCAGCCCGCCGGCTTGACATGATCATCGAACAATATGTCGAAGCTAGAAAACAGCGCTTCGGCTATGTTTCGACGGACCAGGCCGCCAGGGTGATTCACAGAATCCTGAAACCCACGCCTTCCGACCGCAGCTTTTCGGACCACGAACTCGACGACATGGTCGCGGCCCTCGCCGTCAAGAACGGGTTGGCCGTCGTCTTTGACCGCGGCATCAGAGGATCGGTCGGCGGCACCGAGGCGGAGCTGGACAGAAAGGATCCGACCATGAGAGCACCAGCGGAAGGCCCCGACGTTGCCGGCGCGGTGGACGCGATCCTGATTCAGCAAAAAACCGCCCCGCTTTCGATGAGCGCGATGATCTCCCTGCTGCGCCAACGCACCGGCACCACCCGATCGGACGCGGATCTGGAAGGACTGATCGCCAAAAAAGCCGCTGTCCTGAACGTGCATTTGTCACGGTGAGCGACCCGAGACATAGGTGACGTTTTGTACCGGACACATGGGTAACACTTTTGGCTTTTGGCCGGAGGTGTTGA
>NZ_VFUS01000010.1:0-185552 GCF_006441005.1 Mesorhizobium sp. B2-5-3 | reverse complement strand
CATCGACAACCCGTTCGGCACGAGGTTGTCACCCATGTCTTAGGTACATTCTGTTACCTATGTCTTCGGGCCGTACACCTTGCGCGCTTGGCTGGGGCGCCAGGATTCGAACCTGGGAATGTCGGTACCAAAAACCGATGCCTTACCACTTGGCGACGCCCCAGCAGCTGACATGCGTCGACTGCGCGCGGCCTTATAGGCTGTGCCGGTGGAAAGCTCAATGCCTGGAGATTGCGACTTTCCTGCTGATCCACCACTCTATTGGCGACGGTCGCCTCATGCGCCGGTCGCGCCGCCTATTCTCCCCACACCGCCATCTCGTTTCCAGCCGGGTCGGCAAAGTGGAACCGCCTGCCGCCCGGAAACGAAAAGATCGGTTTGATGATCGTGCCGCCGGCATTCTCGACGGCTGCCAGCGTCTCTTCCAGATCCTGGGAGTAGAGCACCGGCAACGGCTTGGCGGTGGCGTCGCCGCTGTCGGCCTGGAAACCGCCGTCCAGTCCCTCGCTAAAGGCCGAATAAGTCGGTCCATAGTCGGTGAACGACCAGGCGAAGGCGGCGCTGTAGAAGGCTTTCACACTGTCCAGCGTCGCGCCGGTTGCCGGCAGTTCCAGATAGTCGAGTTTTCCGGTGAGCTTCATGATGCACCTCTTCGTTCCCTGTATGTTCTAGTCTTGGACCGTTGCACTGGCAAGTCCTTTTGCCGCAGCTTTTGCTTAATCGATTGTAGCGGCCAAACGGCTTTGCCGACGCCTTGCCTTTCGCATTGCAGCATCATATCCGTCCAAAGTCGGGATATGGCGGGGCTTTCTGTTTCGTCAATCTTTCCAATCTCCTGCAACCGGAGAGCAAAGCATGACCAAGTGGGTTTTCACCTTTGGCGATGGTGCGGCCGAAGGCCGGGCTGGCGACAAGAATCTGTTGGGCGGCAAGGGTGCCAATCTGGCCGAGATGTGTAGCCTTGGCCTGCCGGTGCCGCCGGGCTTCACCATCACGTCGGAGGTCTGCAACGCCTACTATGCTAACGGCCGCGCCTATCCGGCAGGGCTTGAAGCGGACGTCGCCGTGGCGCTGGACCATATCGGCCGGCTCACCGGCCGCCGTTTCGGCGATCCGTCGAAACTGCTGCTTGTGTCGGTGCGCTCCGGCGCCCGCGCCTCGATGCCTGGCATGATGGATACCGTGCTCAATCTCGGCCTCAACGACGAAACCGTCGAGGCACTGGCCGCCGATTCCGGCGATGCGCGCTTTGCCTATGACAGCTACCGGCGCTTCATCCAGATGTATTCCGATGTCGTCATGGGGCTCGACCACGAGGTGTTCGAGGAGATCCTCGAGGATCAGAAGGCCAGCCTCGGCCATGAACTCGACACGGAACTGACGGCTATCGAGTGGCAAGGCGTCATCGCGCTCTACAAGGCCAAGGTCGAAGAGGAGCTCGGCAGGCCGTTCCCGCAGGATCCGCACGAACAGCTCTGGGGGGCGATCGGTGCCGTGTTCTCGAGTTGGATGAACAACCGCGCCATCACCTACAGGCGCCTGCACGATATTCCCGAAAGCTGGGGCACGGCGGTCAACGTCCAGGCCATGGTGTTCGGCAACATGGGCGAGACCTCGGCCACCGGCGTCGCCTTCACCCGCAATCCCTCGACCGGCGAGAAGCAGCTCTATGGCGAGTTCCTGGTGAATGCGCAGGGCGAGGACGTCGTCGCCGGTATCCGCACGCCGCAGAACATCACCGAGGCGGCCCGCATCGCCGCCGGCTCCGACAAACCGTCATTGCAGAAACTGATGCCGGACGCCTTCCAGTCCTTCGTCACCATCTCCGACAGACTGGAAAAGCATTACCGCGACATGCAGGACCTCGAATTCACCATCGAGCGCGGCAAATTGTGGATGTTGCAGACGAGGTCCGGCAAGCGCACCGCCAAGGCGGCGCTCAGGATCGCCGTCGAGATGGCCAGGGACGGCTTGATCTCGAAAGAGGAAGCGGTCGCCCGCATCGATCCCGCCTCGCTCGACCAGCTCCTGCACCCCACCATCGATCCGAAGGCCGCACGCGACGTCATCGGTGTCGGCCTGCCGGCGTCTCCAGGCGCCGCTACCGGCGAGATCGTCTTTTCCTCCGCGGACGCCGAGGATATCAAGGCGCAAGGGCGCAAGGCTATTCTGGTGCGTGTGGAGACCAGCCCCGAGGACATCCACGGCATGCATGCGGCGGAAGGCATCCTGACCACGCGCGGCGGCATGACCAGCCATGCTGCCGTCGTGGCGCGCGGCATGGGCAAGCCGTGCGTTTCGGGCGCCGGTTCGCTGCGCGTCGACTATAAGGCAGCTACGCTGATGTCGATGGGGCAGACCTTCCGCAAGGGCGACATCATCACCATCGACGGCGGCAACGGGCAGGTGCTCAAGGGCGCCGTAGCGATGCTCCAGCCCGAGCTTTCCGGCGATTTCGCCGCCATCATGGAATGGGCGGATGCGGTGCGGCGCATGAAGGTGCGCACCAACGCCGAAACCCCGCTCGATGCGCGCATGGCGCGCTCCTTCGGTGCCGAAGGCATCGGCTTGTGCCGCACCGAACACATGTTCTTCGATGGCGCCCGCATTATCGCCATGCGCGAGATGATCCTGGCCGACACCGAAAAGGACCGGCGCGCCGCGCTCGCCAAGCTGCTGCCGATGCAGCGAGCGGATTTCCTGGAGCTGTTCGAGATCATGGCCGGCCTGCCGGTGACCATCCGCCTGCTCGATCCGCCGTTGCACGAATTCCTGCCCAAGACCGAGGCCGAGATAGCCGAAGTCGCGGCGGCGATGAATGTTGCGCCGGACAAGCTCAGGCAGCGCACCGAGGCGCTGCACGAATTCAACCCGATGCTCGGCCATCGCGGCTGCCGGCTTGCGGTGTCCTATCCCGAGATCGCCGAGATGCAGGCGCGCGCCATTTTCGAAGCCGCCGTCGAGGCTGGCCGCAAGGCCGGCGCGCTGGTGGTACCCGAGATCATGGTGCCGCTGGTCGGGCTTGTGAAGGAACTCGACTATGTCAAGGCGCGCATCGATGCGGTGGCCAAGAGCGTCATGGACGAAAGCGGCGTCAAGATCGACTACCTGACCGGAACCATGATCGAGCTCCCCCGCGCGGCGATCCGCGCCCATGTCATCGCTGAATCGGCCGAGTTCTTCTCTTTCGGCACCAACGACCTGACCCAGACGACATTCGGCATCTCGCGCGACGACGCGGCCTCGTTCCTGGAAACCTATCGCCAGAAAGGCATCATCGAACAGGATCCGTTCGTATCGCTGGACATCCATGGCGTCGGCGAACTGGTGCGCATGGCCGCCGAGAAGGGCAGGGCGGCGCGGCCAGGGATCAAGCTCGGCATTTGTGGTGAGCATGGCGGCGATCCGGCCTCCATCCGCTTCTGCGAGGAGGTCGGACTGGACTATGTGTCCTGTTCGCCCTACCGCGTGCCGATCGCCAGGTTGGCGGCCGCGCAGGCGGCCGTTCAGGTGGCAAAGGCGGGCCGCGGCTGAGCGCCTGCCGCCGATCGGAACGAGGAACTGCCGCAAGACGGTCAGATTGTCGCGTCTGGTGCTTTTCTGCTATCCAGCTCCGATTTTCGCCTTCATGCGGGTCTTGGGATGCCTCCGTGAAACGCCCGATTGGAATTGGATTTGATGCGCCTGCTGCAAAAAAATCTCTGCATTGTCGCCATGTCTTTGGCCGTCGTGTCCAGCGGCCATGCCGCATCGCTGGTCGAACCCATCCTGCACATCAAGCCGGATGCAGGCGGAACCGGGCGCATTGCCTTGACCCTCGACGCCTGCGGCGGACGGACCGACAACCGCATCCTCTCGGCGCTGGTGGAAAACAGGATACCTGCGACCATCTTCGTCACCGGCATCTGGCTGAAGCGGAACGCCGCCGCCGTCGAGATCATGCGGGCACATCCCGACCTGTTCGAACTGGAAAACCATGGCGGCCATCACATACCGGCCGTCGACACGCCGCAGAAGATCTATGGCATACGCAGCGCCGGCAGTCCGGAAGCGGTTCTGGCCGAGGTCGAGTTGGGCGCCGTCGCCTTGGCCGGGACTGGCGAGCCGGCGCCGAAATGGTTTCGGGGCGCGACCGCGGAGTATAGTCCGTCGGCGATCGCCATGATCCGCAAGCTGGGCTTCAAGATCGCCGGCTTCTCGATCAATGGCGATGGCGGGTCGCTGCTCGGCGCCAGGGAAACCACAAGGCGCATAGGAGCGGCCAAGGACGGCGACGTCATCATCGCCCATATCAACCAGCCGACCCATGCCGCCGGGGAGGGCGTCGTGCAGGGCCTGCTGGCGCTCAAGCAGAAGGGTCTGACCTTCGTGCGGCTCGACGATGCCGAAGGCTTCGGCAATAACGGTACCACCGACTGACCGGCAGGTCCGGCCTCCTCGTTGGTCCGTTCAGCCTGGCTTGGCTTCGATGCTGACCTTGCTTGCGTAGAACGCGCCGTGGTTGCGGATTTCAGCCATTTCGTCGAAAGGCTGCTCATATGCCCACATCGCATCCTTGCCCGCCTCGCCGGCAGGCAGCACGCTCCAGTAGCTCGCGTCGCCCTTGTAGGGACAATGTGTCGAGGATCGCGTGCCGCTCAGCTTGCTGAAATCGATGTCTGCGAACGGGATGTAAAAGGCGGCCGGGTAGGGCGCTTCCGTCAGCACCTTGGCGTTCGTCGAGGAGGCGATAACAGTGTCGCCTGCACGCACGGTGAGGGTGCCCTTATACGGTTCGACGGTGATGACCTTATCGGGATTGCGCTGGAAGCCGGGTGCCGGGTTGGCGATCTTGTCCATGCTGTTTCTCCTCGTCTCAACTTTAAGTGTGTCGACGAGGTGGTTTGCGCAAGGGCGACTGTCGCCGGCAATCCGCAATCGATCTCCAGCCGTGTGCGCTGCCGACGGCATTTTTAGCGATGACCTTGTCCGGCGAGGCTCAGGCCGCGGTTCTGAACGCGTCCATCAGGCCGGCATAGGCGGCCGCGATACCGGCCACGGGATTGCTGCTCCTGGATGCGGTCTCGACCTTCAAGTGGCCGCCGCCGGTCGGCAAGGTTAGCAGCAGGAATTGACGACTGCCGCCATCGCCCACGGATGCCGCGGCGACGTGCTCGCCTTCCCCTTCGTTCTGGACGCACATCTTGAACAGCAGCGTGCCGCCCACCGCTTCGAGCGCACCGCCGACAACTTCAACAAATTCATCTTCGGAAACAGTCTTTGTGTCCGGCACCAGATCGCCCAGGCTTTCGGCAAGCGTGCTTTCCAGTGCCTTATCGTCGAGCTGCGTGTCCATGCGAACCTCTTTCAGTCGCCAATCGCACCCCTTTGCCCATTAACGAAACTTAATGCCGACGATGGCCGGATTGTGGCGGATTCTCCTCTCGGTCGAGTAATTTAGACTTCTCTGATATAATGGATTTCAAGGCCGCCGGTCCTATGACATGAGCGCCAGGCATTCGGACCTCCAAGAAAAGACACGACTCGATCGCTTGCCTGCGCGACCGGCATTCGGATTTCGTTCGCCACCGGCGGTGGCTGGACAATCCACCGGTTCGCTTCACAATGGCAACAAAAGCGAGGAGCGTAAGGGAGGAACGAATGCTGGGGCTGATGCAGGAATGGCCGCTTCTTTGCCATAAGCTTATCGACAACGCAGAGCGGCAGCATGGCGCGCGAGAGATCGTATCGCGCTCGATCGAAGGTCCGATCGTGCGCACAACCTACGCCAGCATCCACCGTCGCGCCCTGAAGGTCTCCCAGCGCCTGGAGCGTGACGGCTATCGGCTGGGCGACCGCATTGCGACGCTGGCCTGGAACACGGCGCGCCACATCGAGGCCTGGTATGGCATCATGGGCATCGGCGCGATCTATCACACGCTCAACCCGCGGCTGTTTCCCGAGCAGATCGTCTGGATCATGAACCATGCCGAAGACAAGGCGGTCTTTGTCGACCTGACTTTCCTCCCTTTGCTCGAGAAGATCGCCGGCGCGGTCAAGTCCCTGAAACAGGTGATCGTGCTGACCGACAGGGCGCATCTGCCGCAGACCACGCTGCCCAACGTCGTCGCCTACGAAGAATGGCTCGACGAGGCCGATGGCGATTTCGCCTGGAAGAGCTTCGACGAAGGCACCGCCGCCGGCATGTGCTATACGTCTGGAACCACTGGCGATCCAAAGGGCGTCGTCTACAGTCACCGCTCGAATGTCCTGCACGCCATGATCGCCGCCATGCCCGACGCGATGGGCCTGTCTTCGCGCGACACGATCCTGCCGGTGGTTCCGATGTTCCACGCCAATGCCTGGGGCCTTGGCCAGAGCGCACCGATGATCGGCGCCAAGCTTGTCATGCCGGGCTGCAAGATGGACGGCGCCTCCATCTATGAATTGCTCGACACTGAGAAAGTAACCTTCAGTGCCGCCGTGCCGACCGTGTGGATGATGCTGCTGCAATATCTGGAGGAGACCGACAGGAAGCTGCCCTACCTGAACAAGGTCGTCATCGGCGGCTCGTCATGCCCACGGATCATCACCAAGAAATTCCAGGACAATTATGATGTCCAGGTCGTCCACGCTTGGGGTATGACCGAAATGTCGCCGCTCGGCACACTGTGTACGCTGAAGCCGGACTATGAAAGCCTTCAGGGTGACGCCCGGCTCGATGTCCAGGGCAAGCAGGGTTACCCGCCCTTCGGCGTCGAGATGAAGGTGACGGACGACGACGGCAACGCGCTGCCTTGGGACGGCAAGACATTCGGGCGGCTGAAGGTGCGCGGCCCCGCGGTGGCCAGCGCCTACTACGGCGGCGCCGGCTCGGAGCAGTTCGACGAGGACGGCTGGTTCGATACCGGGGATGTCGCCCACATCGACGCTGGCGGCTATATGCAGATCACCGATCGCGCCAAGGACGTCATCAAGTCCGGCGGCGAATGGATTTCGACCATCGACCTGGAGAATCTGGCCGTCGGCCATCCCGATGTCGCCGAGGCAGCCGCCATTGGCGTCCCTCATTCGAAATGGGGCGAGCGGCCTTTGCTGGTGGTTGTCCGCAAGCCGGGGAAGGAACCGACCAAAACCGATATCCTTGGTTTTCTCGACGGTAAGGTGGCCAAATGGTGGATGCCCGACGACGTCGCTTTCGTCGGCGAAATTCCGCACACCGCCACCGGCAAGATCCAGAAGATCACCTTGCGCCAGCAATTCAGCGACTATCGCTTGCCGACGGATTGACGGGATATTGCGTGTCTCGGCCTGATGCGGTCGTAAAAGGACAGTGCAGCGACGTGCACCTTTCCGGCAGGGCACGATAGCATTTCCAACTGGCGCACGATCCTCCTCGAAAATCGATTCCGATTTTGGTGGCCATGCGCTAAGTCTTCTTCGGCTTGGGATGACGCAGAGAAACATGGTCAGCATTTCGGAACGGCAAACGTCGAAGGCTGCCGGATGGTCGCGGCGCACCGCTGCTTTTTCGGCGGTGCTTTTGCTGACCGTGTTCGTCGGCCATTATTTCAACCTCGTTGAAACGCCGGTGTTCCTGTGGGTGTTGGCTATCGTCGCGCTGTTGGCGGCGCTGGCGCTGCTGTTCGCCGGATTTGCCTTCTCGAGGGTGTGGAATTTTGGCGACTATGGCGGCCGCGACATCACGGTCGGCGTCTTGCTGGCAGTGCTGGTGCTGACCCCCTATGGCATCGCCGCCTATTGGGCGACAATCTTTCCGCCGCTCAGGGATATTTCGACCGATTTCGACGAACCGCCGGCACTCGACGTCACCGGTCGCACGAAGGACATGAACGTGCTCTCGCCGCCGACGCCCGGCGAGCAGCGGTTGCAGACCGACAGCTATCCGCTTGTCACCGCGCGCAGCTACGACCTGCCGTTCGAGACCGTCGTCACTGCCGTTGAAACCGTGCTCGACCGCCGCAATTGGGATCTTACCGGACCCTATCCCGAACTCGCCGGGCAAAGCGACGTGACGATTACCGCTGTCGCCAGGAGCTTCGTGTTGGGCCTCCCCGCAGACGTGGCAATTCGCATCACGGACGACGGGGATACGGTTCTCGTCGACATGCGGTCGGCTTCCCGCTACGGCCGCTACGACTTCGGCGACAACGCTGCGCGCATCACCGACTTTCTGGCGGAGTTGGACCAGGAAGTCGCCGGCCAGGTCGGCGCGGCTCCGGCCGAATAGATGCTCGGGCCTAAGGGGCTGGCCTAAAAATGCCGTCTATGGCCGGCGCGGCGTCTGTCGCGACCAGGCCGCGCGCCACCAGATCCTCCAGATGGGCAAGCACCGACAACCCGGCGGCGCCATGCAGCCGCGGGTCGGTATCCCTGTAGATCGCCTTGACCATGTCTGCGATCGTGCGGTCGCCCGCGCGGATCCGCTCCAATATGGCCCGTTCGCGCATTTTGCGATGGGTCTTCAATCCGCGCATGAAGCCTCGCGGTGCCGTCACCGGCCCGCCGTGGCCGGGCAGCAGCAGGCGGTCACCGCGTTCGATCAGCCGGTCCAGCGAGGCCATGTAGTCCGCCATCGCCCCGTCCGGCGGCGCGACGATGGAGGTCGCCCACGCCATGACGTGGTCGGCCGAAAACAGGATGCCGGTGCCCTCCAGCGCGAATGCCGCGTGGTTGGCGGTATGGCCGGGGGTCAGGACCGTGCGGATTGCCCAGCCGTCGCCGGCGACCAGCGCGCCGTCCGGCAGCGCGAGATCGGGAACGAAAGCGGTATCGGCGCTGGCATCGAGCGCGTTGATCTCGCCAATATGCAATGGCCTTGCCGGCCGGTGCGGCCCTTCCGCCATCACCTGGGCTCCGGTCTCCTGCTTCAGCCGTGCCGCCAGCGGGGAATGGTCGCGATGCGTGTGGCTGACGAAAATGTGGCTGACCGGCCTGCCGGCGATGACGTCGAGCAAGGTGCGAAGGTGAGCGTCGTCATCCGGCCCCGGATCGATCACTGCCAGCGTATCGCGTCCGACGATGTAGCTGTTGGTGCCGTGAAAGGTGAAGGGACTTGGATTTCGGGCCGTGACGCGCTGCACGTCGGGCGCGACGCTGACGCCCCCGCCGTAGCAGGGATCGAAGCTGGTATCGAATTCGAGGGCCATGGCGGTGTCGATGCCTGTTGCGGGAATGGCAAAACCGATTGCCGCATAGCACGCAAGCCAATATAGGGAAAACGCAAGACCGCGATCATCGGATGGCGGCACTCGGATGGGGAAGACCATGGCAACTGCAACGACGATGCGCCCGCTTGTTTCTCTGGCTCTGCCGCAAGATGGCGCGGCGCGGCTGGCAACGCAGTTCTTCCTGGCGATAGCCGGGACATTGCTCCTGACCCTGTCGGCCAAGACCAAGGTGGTTCTGGGGCCCGTCGATATTTCGATGCAGACGCTCGCCGTCCTGCTGATCGGGGCCGCTTTCGGCCTGCGGCTCGGCGTCGCCACCCTGCTGCTCTATATGGCCGAGGGCGCGATGGGCTTCCCGGTCTTCCAGAGCACGCCGGAAAAGGGAATCGGCATTGCCTACATGCTCGGCTCGACCGGCGGCTATCTCGCCGGCTTCGTGGTCATGGCGGCGATCGCCGGCTGGGCCGCCGATCGCGGCTGGGATCGCCATCCGATCAAGCTTTTCAACGCGATGCTGGTTGCCGAGTTCGTCATGATGGCCATGGGCTTTGCCTGGCTGGCGATGCTCATCGGTCCGGAAAAATCCTGGCAGTTCGGCGTCGTGCCGTTCATCGTCGGTGATCTGATCAAGGTTGCTCTGGCCGCAAGCCTGGTGCCCGCCGTCTGGTCGCTGCTGAAGCGCTCCTGAATTTAAACGAGGTTCCGGGGAAGTACCTGGTCATTGGTCCGGGTCGGACAGATGTGACTGGCAGGTCGTGCCCAAGCAGTCAGCCAGTCACCAGTGATACGAACATCCATTTACCTTCATGCGTCCAGACATTCTCGACGGCCGGCAGTAAGCCTATCTATTAGCGATAGCTTTTGAACCGCATTCAGCGATGCGATTGATCAAAAATCCTGCCGGTTGCTACAGTGTAAATAGATACTTGCTGGTATCGTTACAGTGTCGTAGCTCTTGATCTTCGACTGAGTCGAACAGCCAGTAGCGAGAGGCCCGATTCCGCTTTGCGAATGAACGGCCAAGCCAAGCGCATTATTGCAATGGCAATCGCCGACATGGCAGCTTCGAGGGGGGAAGAAGTTGAATGTCGCAACATCAACTCTTGTCGGAAGCCGGCACTTCCTGTTCAAAATTCGCTTTCAACTTATTGGCGGACTGACGTTCGCGATCGTCGCGCCGGCCCTCATCCGGATCGCCTTCAAACCCGATGCGGTCTACGTCGCCAATCTCCAGGTAACCGTCGCTGCCGCGGTCATTGCGCATGTAGCAGGCTTCCTTGCCTATCGGCGTATCGGGAATTTCCCCGGCGTGGCCGCTGCCAGCTACATCCTGCCGACGTTTGTGCTGTCCTACGGGCTTGTTTTCCTGACTATTTTCTTTTTTCGTTTCGAGTACAGCCGGTTTCAGGCGGCTGCCAGCTTCACCCAGTCCACGCTCTGGTATTTTGGCCTGAGCATCATAACGCGGCATCTCGAACCGTACCGGCTGGTCGTCATTCCCGGCGGGAACGTAGAGCGCCTAAGGACACTGCCGGGAGTGCATTGGTTCTGGATCACTTCGCCTGGCACCGTCATCGAACGGGCGAATGGCGTGGTTGTCGATCTGCGGGCCGACCTTGACGCCGAATGGGAACGATACATCGCGGACCGGGCTCTGTCGGGCACGCCGGTCTACCACGTCAAGCAGGTCAGCGAGTCGCTGACCGGCCGCGTCGAGATCGAACACCTGTCGGAAAACACGCTCGGCTCGCTCAATCCGAACCAGGCCTATCTCAAGATCAAGCAGGCAATCGACTGGATCTCCGCGCTTGTCATGGTCGTGGCTCTTTCACCTTTCGTGGTGCTGATCGCGCTGCTGATCCGGCTGGACTCGGAGGGCCCGGTGCTGTTTCGCCAGCCCCGCATTGGCTACAGGGGCCGGATCTACACGGTCTACAAGTTTCGCTCGATGAGGCAGCAAGCCGGCATTGGCAGCGACAAGGACAAGGCGATCACGAAACGTGACGACGATCGCATCACCCGGATAGGGCGTTTTTTACGCAAGTTCAGGATCGACGAGCTGCCGCAGGCCATCAACATCCTGCGCGGCGAAATGAGCTGGATCGGGCCACGGCCCGAGGCTGTCGTCCTGTCGCACTGGTATGAGGCGGAATTGCCGTTCTATCGCTACCGGCACATCGTCAGGCCAGGTGTGAGCGGGTGGGCGCAAGTAAACCAGGGGCATGTCGCGGCGGTCGACGATGTGATGGAGAAATTACACTACGATTTTTACTACATAAAGAACTTCTCGCCTTGGCTTGATGTTCTCATCACCCTCAGAACCATAAAGACGATGATTACCGGCCATGGTGCGCGATAGCGGAGGCCGTGGCTGATTAAGGCTTGCCGGACAGGAAGCAAATGGACCTCGGCTCCAGGAAAATAGCTGTCATCGGGCTTGGCTATGTGGGTTTGCCGCTGGCGGTGGCCCTCGGAGCGATCAGGGACGTCGTCGGCTTCGACATCAGCCAATCGCGTGTGGATGCGCTGAGGCGTGGCGAGGATCACACGCTCGAGGCCAGCAGAGATGAAATCGACGCCGCCACGCGGCTGCGGTTCACCAGCGACAAGGTCGATCTGCGGGATTGCGGAGTTTTCATCGTCACTGTCCCCACTCCGATCGACAGGGCCAACCGGCCGGACCTGAAGCCCCTCGTCATGGCGTCCGCCACGGTCGGCGAGGTGATCTCCCCCGGTGCGGTGGTAATCTTTGAATCGACCGTCTATCCCGGCTGTACGCAAGAGGTGTGTGCGCCGCTGATCGAGAAACATTCCGGTCTGCGCTACAACGAAGACTTCTTCCTGGGCTACAGTCCTGAGCGCATCAACCCCGGCGACCGCGAGCACCGGCTGCAGACGATCGTCAAGGTCACCAGCGGCTCCACGCCGGAGGTGGCGGACGCTATCGACGCGCTCTATGCCTCGATCGTTCCCGCCGGCACGCACCGTGCCTCGAGCATCGCGGTCGCCGAGGCAGCCAAGGTCATCGAGAACACGCAACGCGATCTCAATATCGCCTTGATGAACGAATTGTCGCTGATCTTCGGCAAACTGGGCATCGACACGTCGGAGGTGCTGGAAGCGGCCGGCACCAAATGGAATTTCCTGCGCTTCAGCCCTGGTCTCGTCGGCGGCCACTGCATAGGCGTCGATCCCTATTATCTGACCCACAAGGCTCAAGAACTCGGCTATCATCCCGAGGTGATTCTTGCCGGTCGCCGCATCAACGACGGCATGGGCCGGCATGCAGCGGACCAGACGGCCCGCCTTATGATGCGCAAGGGCATACCTGTCGTTGGCAGCCGGATTCTGGTCATGGGCGCGGCCTTCAAGGAAAACTGTCCGGACTTGAGAAACTCCAAGGTCGCCGACATTGTCGCGCAGCTGAGGCAGTACAATGCCGGCATCGATATCTGGGATCCTTGGGTCGATGCGCAGGAATGCGCGCGCGCCTTTGGCGTAACGAGCTTTAAAGAGATGCCCGCCGCGCGTTACGATGGCGTTGTCGTCGCCGTGGGGCACGGGCAGTTTCACACCCTAGGCGTTGCCGGTCTTCGGGCGCTTTGCAAGGACCCTAGCGTCGTCTACGACATCAAGGGTCTATTCCCCAGGGATGTTACGGACGGGCGGTTCTGATGAAGGTTCTGGTCACCGGCGCTGCCGGCTTCATAGGCTATCACGTCGCCAGGCGGCTGCTCGAACGTGGCGACGAGGTCGTCGGCATAGACAGCATCAACGACTACTATGATCCGCAGATCAAGCAGGCGCGGCTGCGGCTTCTGGCCGAAGCAAGCCGCAACACCAATGCGGGCTACCATTTCATCCACGGTAATCTCGCAGAGCGAAACGTGGTGGACGGCTGCTTTGCCGATCACGCCTTCGACAGGGTGATCCATCTCGCCGCCCAGGCCGGCGTCCGCTACAGCCTTGAAAACCCGCACGCCTATGTCGAGAGCAACATTATCGCCTACGCCAACATGCTGGAGGCCTGCCGCAACAGCCGTGTCGGCCACCTGACCTATGCCAGCACGTCGAGCGTCTATGGCGCCAATACCGACATGCCGTTTTCCGAGCATCGCCCGGCGGATCATCCGCTGCAGTTCTACGCCGCAACCAAGCGCGCCAACGAGCTGATGGCGCACAGCTACAGCCACCTGTTCGGGCTGCCGACCACGGGCTTGCGTTTCTTCACAGTGTACGGCCCTTGGGGACGTCCCGACATGGCGCTGTTCCTGTTCACCAGGAACATCCTGGCCGGCGAGCCGATCAAGCTGTTCAACAACGGCAATCATACACGCGACTTCACCTATGTCGAAGATATCGCCGAAGGCGTGATCCGCACCAGCGACAGCCCCGCCGCGGCTAACCCCGCCTGGGATTCCGGTCATCCGGATCCTGCGACGAGCAGCGCGCCTTGGCGCATTTTCAACATCGGCAACAACAACCCGGTGAAGCTGACCGCCTATGTCGAGGCGCTTGAAAACGCGCTTGGCCGCAAGGCCATCGTGGAGCTCTTGCCGCTGCAGGCCGGCGACGTGCCTGACACTTTCGCCGATACTTCGGCGCTGCAGGCGGCGGTCGGCTATCGTCCCGGCACGTCCGTGACGGAGGGCGTCGGGCGGTTCGTCGAATGGTACCAGGCCTATTTTGAGCGGAGGTAGGGGGAGGTCACGTCTTGTCCACGAAATCGATGACGGGATAGCGTCTTTGCTGCGGGGTTTTGTTCGCACGAACGTGGCGGTCTCAGAGTGTCTGGACCGAGCCTTGCCGCTACGGCTGCGCGTGGATGGCAACCACGCCTTTGCTGCGGAAATCGCACCGGTGCTCTTTACACCTAACGCACTGGTCTATGATCTGGGCGGAGGAGCAAGGCCGCTTGTAAGCCTAGCCGAGAAGCGTCGTCTGGGGCTGGTTGTCGTCGGAGTGGACCGCGATGCCAAGGAACTGTCGAAGGCTCCGGGCGAGATCTATGACGAGCGGATCGAGGCGGACCTTACTTCGTTCAGGGGGAAGGGAGATGCCGATCTGGTCATATGCCAGGCCACTCTGGAGCACGTCCGCGACGGCGAAGGCGCATTTCGCGGCATTGCCAGCTGCGTAAGGCCGGGCGGCACGGTCGCCATTTTCTCGCCTTCACGCAACGCCGTTTTCGCCAGGCTCAATCGGGTCTTGCCCGAGGCGATCAAGCGTCGCCTGCTGTTTGCGGTCTATCCGGACAAGGGCAGGGGGCACGACGGCTTCCCAGCCTTCTATGACAGATGCCTGCCGAGCGAGGTGGAAAGGATCGCAGCGCAAAATGGCCTGGAGCTTGTCCAGCGTCATCTGTTCTGGAGGAGTTCATACTTCTATGCTTTCGTGCCGGCCTTCCTTGTCTGGCGCCTCTGGCTAGGTCTCTCGGCTCTTCTCATCGGGAAGGATGCGGCTGAAACCTACGCCTATGTCTTTCGGCGAAGACATTGATCACCCGAAGATATTCTCCGCTTTCGTGGACCCGAGTGCGACGGCTGTCTCCCCGGTATCCGGGTGGAGCATCGCTCATCGCGCACGGTCAGGCGCAAGCAAAAAAGCTTTCGCCGTGACCGGCCAGGAAAGGTGGCGAACCGAGTGACGTGCACGCGCCAAGACAAGAGATCACCAGGCAGCCCAGACGCTCGGATTGCTATCTTCATTCCCTCTCTTCGTGCTGGCGGCACCGAGCGGGCAATGCTCACCCTGGCCAGCGAATTTGGCCGGCGCGGCTTGCCGATCGATCTGGTGCTTGGGTGTGCGACGGGCGAGTATCTCGCTTTGGTTCCGAAGACGATAAGGATACAGGACCTCCGAGCCTCGCGGTTGCTGTTTTCCGTATTGGCTTTGATCCGGTATTTGAGGCGGGAGCAGCCGCGAGTGATGCTGACGGCGTTACCCCATGCAAATATCGTTGGCATCGTCTCGTCCATGCTCTCGCTGCGCTGGACACCGATCGTGATATCGGAAAGGAGCAATCTTTCCAGGACCGTCGCCGATACGAAGCTGGTTCGTGAGAAGTTCCTGCCATTCCTCATGCGGCTGACCTATGGTCGTGCCGACACGATCATCACTGTATCGCATGGCGTCGCGGAAGACCTGATCCAGAGCATCGGGGTCCACCGGAGTTCCGTCAAAACGATCTACAATCCGCTGGACATCAAACATGTTGAAGAGCAGGCGGATGAGCCGCTCGATCACCCCTTCGCGGTCGAGGATGGCAGGGTCTTGCTGGTGGCCGTTGGGCGGCTTGATTTCGCAAAAGACCATGCCACGCTCATAAGCAGCTTCGCGCGGATTGCGACGAAGAGGCCCGTCAAATTGGCCATTGTCGGGGAAGGACCGCTGCGGGGATCGCTTCAAACCCTGATCGACGAACTCGAGCTGAATTCTTCGGTCGCTCTGGTCGGCTTTTCGAAGAATCCGTATCCGTGGATGCGGCGGGCAGCGTTGTTTCTTCAATCCTCCCGCAGGGAGGGATTTCCAAACACGATCATCGAAGCAATGGCTTGCGGGACCAACGTGGTGAGCACCAACTGCGAAAGCGGTCCGGCCGAGATTCTGGAGGACGGCAAGTGGGGGCGTCTCGCCGCGGTCGGAGATGCCCAGGGTTTTGCGGCAGAAGTGATGGTCGCCCTTGATGAAGCTGATCCTCCGGACGTCAGGCGTCGGGCGCGGGATTTTAGTGTCGAAAAGGTGGCCGACGCCTACCTGCTCGCGATGGGTGTCGATCCCACCAACGCCGTGGGGAAGGAGCGGTCGTATTAAGATCCTGCACGTCATCACCGGACTTGAGAACGGCGGCGCCGAGGCAGCGCTATACCGCCTGTGCACGGCCGAGCGCAGCCATTCCCATTTTGTCGTCTCGCTTTCGGGTGACGGAAAATATGGCCCGTTGCTTCGCGCGGCCAAAATACCGCTCGCCTGCCTGGCGATGCCAAAGGGAAGGTTGAGTCTCAAGGGGCTCGCCTCGCTCAGGCGCGTGTTCTCGACCTATCGGCCGGACGTGGTTCAGTGCTGGATGTATCACGCCAACCTCGTCGGAGGCGTCCTGGCGCGGCTTGGCGGCATCAGCCCGGTTCTTTGGGGGATGCACAATTGCGGACTGGATCCGCGGGCGGCCTCCTTTACGACCAGGACAGTGGACAGGATATGCGCTCTCATATCCGGTATCATCCCGGCTCGGATTGTCAGTTGCTCGCAAAACGCGTCGCAGCGCCACATCCATGCAGGATATTCGAGCTCGAACTGGACGATCATACCGAATGGCTACGATCTGGCCGTGTTCGAGCCGGACGACCGGGCGCGCGCGCGGCTCCGTCGGGATTGGTCGATAGGTGATGGCCAGTTCGTTATCGGAAACGTCGCTCGCTGGCATCCCGACAAGGACCACCAGAATCTCTTCGCTGCCCTGTCCAGGCTGTCGATGCACAAGAGCCTTCCCTTCAAATGTGTTCTTGCCGGCCCGGGTATGACGGCTGAAAACACTGCGCTTGCCGTGCTGTTGGAGCGCTATGATGTTCGCCACAAGGTGAAGCTTCTCGGGCCGAGCGACGACATTGCCGGTTTGATGAATGCATTCGACATTCATGTGCTGGCCTCCAGCAGCGAAGCCTTTCCGAACGTGATTGCCGAGGCGATGGCATGCGGCACGCCATGCGTGGCAACGGACGTCGGGGACATCGCGATGCTTGTCGGCAACACGGGATTGATCGTTCCGCCGCGGAACCCTGACGCGTTATCGCGTTCCATCGAGATCATGGCTTCGGAAATTCAGGATACCCGGTCTTGGGCGAGCAGGCGGCAAGCATGTCGCGACCGCATCGCTGCGGATTTCTCGCTTGAGCGGATGGCGCACTCGTATGGCTTGCTGTGGGAGAAATCGTCCCTGGGCCGCTAAGGGGTGAGAACAATTCGAATATTCAGATGGCGATGGAACGAAAGTGAAGCACCTCAAACGAGATTATTTTGTTTCGCCATTTGCGCTCACGCCGCAAATGTTGTTGCTTTTGTCGAGCTTGGTCTACTTTGTGCCATTCGTCACCGGGGGATTTCAGTATGTTGATGTCAGCAGAAGGAAGTATGATTTCATATATCACGCGGGCACTGGATATGCCATTGCGCTTTCTCTTTCTTGCATTGCTGCCGCGATGCTGGTCTTCATGCCAAGGCGTCAAGATTTCGAAGTCGAAGGCGACGTTCGGGGGGAGTCGATCATAATAATTGTGATGCTGGTGGTGTTCGGTGGGATTTCGATAGCAAATCCGGCACTTTTTTCGGCCTCAAAGGCCGATGTTTTGTCATCTACCGGGCGGATCCAGTATGTATTTTACAACAGCTGCATCATCGGCATGGTGTTCGGAGCCCTGTCGGGGTGGAAGAAATCCAGGCTGGTCATCATCTTGAGCTGCCTGGGACTGATGCTTACGCTCTATATCGGGCATCGCTCTTCGGTTGCCATCGCGATTTTAGCTTGTTTGTACATAAGGTACAGGAACATTTCCCTGCTTTTGATCAGGAAAAGATACATAATTGGAGGAATTGGCGCATTCTTTTTTCTTGCAGTGTACAAGGCAGTATATGCAGCAATAAAAGCAGGAAATTTTGAACTTGTAGGTCAGAAAATACAATTCGACCAATTGTCCGATTCCGCTCTCGTGGGGCTGGAGCAGTTCGTGACATTGGCTCACCTGGATCTGGTCGTGAAATATGACTACACCTTGCCGTGCTCGAATCTTTGGCTGGTGCCTCTTTCTCTGTTTCCGTTCTCGGATACGGTCTTTGGCAAGGACGGATGCACCTACAACGAGCAGGTTCAGCCGTTCCTATTTCCGGGTTACAGTGGTGGCGTCGCTGCAAACATCTGGGCGGAGTTCTTTGCCAATTTCGGGTATGCCGGATTTCCGCTGCTCGTTGTCATTCTGTCGCTCGTGTGTGTTGCCGTCGAGGCGATAATCCGCAATGTGCGCAGCGCGACGCTCAAGGCCGGGCTGATCGTGGCCATCGTCCATCTCACATTCTACATCCAGCGCAAGGAGCTGCTTGGCGCCTTCATCTCCGCCAAGCGAGCCGTTCTCGTTGCGCTTTTCATTTTTGGCTTGGTTTATGTGCACCGGAAGTGTTTTCCACCGGCCTCCGCCGAGGTGATGCCGCAGGGGGCGCGGGCCTTGCGCCGAGACAATGGCTGAGGACGTGACGGCGGTCGCCAAGCCTTCCGGATGGATGCGCGCGCGGCGGGTTGCCCGCGACGTTACGTTTACGACGTCCGCAAGCGGAGTGGCCGCGTTGTGCTCCATCCTTGCACTGGCGCTCAACGCACGGTCGCTTGGTCCGGGGAATTTTGGCACACTCGCCGTAATTCAGGCCTATGTGGCGTTCGTTTCCGGCCTATGCACGTTCGAGAGCTGGCAGCTAGTGATCAGGCTGTGCGCGAGGTCGCCTTTGCGTCTGGGACCGGCGGCATCTTGCGGAATTGCCCTCGATGTTTCAGCCGCCCTTCTCGCCACGGTCCTGGCGATAGGCGGGATCTTGCTGTTTGGAGAAGCTGTTGGCGTGTCGCGGGATAATCGCCTTCTGGCGATTATCTACAGCCTCACCTTGTTGGCGAGTCTTTCGGGTACGCCGAAAGGTGTGCTTCGGCTGAACGGCCGGTACCACGTCATTGCCGGCAATCAACTCATGCAAGGGGTTGCCGTGGTGGTTGCCTCTCTCGTCCTTTGGATCCTCGATGCCTCATTGCCGGATTATGTAATCGTGCTGGCAGCGGTCGGCGCATTCTACAACCTGACGCTGTTCGTTCGCATGCTGCTCTATGCCAGGCAGGAGCACATCGAACTGCTCAACCCGCTTCGCTCCCGGTCCAAACGCCGTTTCTTCTGGGCGTTTCTTGCCATGGCCACGGGGACCAGTCTGCTCTCGACGCTTGTGAGCGCCAGGCGGCATCTCGCGTTGTTCCTTGTCGCGGGCCTGCTGGGAGAGGTCGCCGCGGGCTCCTATTCGCTCGCATCGCGCCTGGCGACGATGGTTTCCCGGCTGACCGGTCCCTTGAACCAGGTGATCTTTCCCGAAATCGCGAAACTGTCCAGGCAAGAGCCTCCTTCTCGTCTATACCGCTTGAACGCCCGCATCACCGTGGTTTCGGCATGCGCTGCCACCGGCATGGCAGTCGTGGGGGTGCTGCTGCAAAACCCCATCGTCCTTCTGGCTGGCGGTTCGGCCTACGCCGAAGCTTCGCTGCTCTTTGCCATTTTGTTCGCGGCCGAATGCTTCGGCCTCGTTGGAATGCATCTCAATCCGTTGATCCAGGTCCTGGCCGGCACGAAGCCGCTTTTGAAAATCACGGCGCTGGCGATCGCCGTCTATGTGCCGCTTTGCCTGGCTTTGTCCGGATGGATCGGAATTTCAGGCATCGCCTGGGCCGGCTTGCTCGTATCGGCGGCGGTCTATGCGGCGATGATGGTGGTTTCGCACCTATTGTTGAAAAGGCGGATCCGCCTGGCGGAAGATATCTGAAGGCTAATGTTTTGAGATACTTGTTTTGCCTGCCAAGATACCACACCAATGCGGTACCTTGGGTTCGCATTCTCACTTCGGCGGGGCACCATGTTGCGGTCGACGTAGTCGAAACGAGCGTCACCGAGAATCACGCTCTTGTTTCTCCCAACGTGATGGCTCCATCCGCGCTGTCCCGGATGATCATGCGTCGGCGCTCGAGCAACATTCCGAATTCGCCTTTTTCCTTTCCCGGCGTCTTTTCCTACTGGAAGCGTTTGCAGGCCGAAGACCCCGACGTGGTGATCATCCGCGGAGTGACGCGAAGGTTTTCCAGGGTCGCGGCACTCTGTTCAATCCTGCAAGGGCGCAGGCTGGTCATCTACGACCAGGAGGACGCCACGCCTCGGGCATGGAGTGGCACTTGGATTCGAAGAGCCATCTTTCAGGGGCTGGGCATTCCGCATTTCACCTCGCGGCTCTCACCGAACCCTGGCCCGCTCAGGGTCGGCGATGCCATGTCCCTGCCATTCGGGAGCCCTTTCGAGCCGGCCCGGACTGAAGGCCTGGAAAGCAGGCCATTGCAGTGGCCGCCTCGAATCCTGATGGTGGCAAAATACCGGGAGCGCAAGGGGCACAGTTTGCTTCTGAGGGCGTTGTCCGCGATTTCATCCATGCCCTTCTCCCTGACATTCTGCGGCGAGGAGGCAACGAACGCCGACACGGCTTTCTGTCAGGCCTTGCGGCGCGAGGCTCAGGCGCTTGGCGTGGCGGACAGGCTTCGGTTTCAAAACAACATTGCGCATGACGACATGATCTCGGTCTTCTCCGTTCATGATCTCTTGATACTGCCCTCGCGGGCTGAACCCGCGGCGGTGTCTCCCATCGAGGCGGCCTGGGCGGGATGTGCCGTGCTGATGTCGCGAGACAGCGGCACGAGGTACTACATGCCCGAGGGGGCCGCTTTCGATTTCAACCCCGACGATCCGCAAGACATCGCACGCGCGGTCGCGAGGCTGATCGCTCGGCCACAGGATCTGGGGCCTGCAAGGGACGCCTGCTTCGCCCGCATCTCATCGCTCGCCAGTGACGACGAGATCTTGCGGCTGTTCGAGACCTTTGGGCCGGGCAGGGCACGACTGCATACAAGACGGTGAGCGAAACGGCATTGGGGGAGGCGGGGACGATGCTTGGGATCGGAAGAAAGATAATCATCTCCATCAACACGTCCTGGAATGTCGTCAATTTCCGCAAAGGCCTCATCGAGGCGCTGCAAGGGCGGGGCTATGAAGTGGTGGTTGCGGCGCCCAGGGACGAGTATTCGCGCCTGATCCCGCCGATGGGCTGCCGGTATGTCGAAATCGAGATGGATAATTCCGGCACCTCGCCGTTTCGCGACATGGTGCTTCTGTGGCGCTACTGGCGCCTGCTGCGCCGCGAGAGGCCGCTGGCGTTTGTTGGCTTCACCATCAAGCCCAACGTGTTCGGATCGCTGGCGGCAAACCTCAATGGCATCCCGGTCATAAACAATGTTTCAGGGCTCGGCACGGTTTTCGTCCGTGGCGGCCTTCTCCAGAAAATTGCCAAGGTCCTGTACCGGCTGGCGCTGGCCCGTTCGAAAATAGTCTTCTTTCAGAATGACGACGACAGGATGCTGTTCGTCAGCGAGCGCCTAGTCCGCAAGGAACTGACCGCGCTGCTGCCGGGCTCCGGGGTCGACCTTATTCGCTTCTCTCCGGCGCCCCGCCAAAGCCAATCGTCCGGCGCGATCGTCTTTCTGCTGGTGGCCAGGCTTCTCTGGGACAAGGGCGTGGGCGAGTTCGTCGAGGCAGCTCGTCAGATGCGCCGCAACATGCCCGGCGCGCGCTTCCAGCTTCTTGGATTCCTCGATGTCGAGAACCGCACAGCGGTCAGCCGTGCGCAGGTCGAGCGATGGGCAGGCGAAGGCCTGGTCGAGTATCTCGGAACCACCGACGACGTCCGTCCCTTCCTGGACGTGGCCGATTGCGTCGTCTTGCCCTCCTACAGGGAAGGAACGCCGCGCTCGCTACTGGAAGCAGCCGCGATGGGCAAGCCGCTGATCGCGTCAGATGTGCCCGGCTGCAGGGAGGTGGTGGACCACGGCGTCAACGGCCTGCTGTGCAAGGTGAAAGACGCAGGCGACCTGGCAAGCAAGATGCTCGAATTCGCAACGATGGACGCCGCATCCAGGAACAGGATGGGCATGGAGAGCCGAAGCAAAGTGGAGCGGCAGTTTTCGGAACGGATCGTCATAGAGTGCTACATGACGCAGATAGGGAAGCTCAATGCCTCGCCAGGCGATGAACCGGCCGGCGTGTAGTTGAACGCGGTTGAAGTTCGAGCCGAGGAGATCGGGCATTCAAGCAGGCGCTAAGCTTGTCTTGCTGCATTGCAGATCGGGACTCGGCTTTCGAGGGGGCTCGGCTTTGATCAAGTTGGGCTCGGTGTAATCAGGATGAAAAGGGAATCGTAATTTCTCTTTGGAGGGCCAGACATCCATCGCCGACAGCTCGGGATTATTTATACGTAATTGCTAAAATGGCGCGTTGTTCAGGTCAAACTTCTCCGCATCGTGCGACACGGGTTGGAATTGTGGCAAAAAAATGTTAGGCGCTGATGTCACCACCTTTTGATCTGGCATATCCGGGATGATTTGAAGGAAAGGCGAAACGGATGAATGTCATCATTAGAACCGCAGTGAGCGCGTTGGTTGCCGCGAGCGGTTTCACTTCGGTTTCATCTTTCGCCCAGGACGTATCCTGCAGCTGCGCTGCCGCCTATCGCGGCCCGGCGAGTGCGATTGGATCCATTCGTTCCGCCGATGGCGACGTGATGGTCTCGCAGTCGGTCGGCTATGGTCCTGCAAAGGCGGGGAGCACTCTCGGCCTTGGCAGTCGGGTGGTAGTCGGTACCAAGGGTTCGGCATCCGTACTTGTTGGCGGCTGCAACATGAATGTACCGGCGAATTCCAGTCTGGATGTTTCACGCGTGGGCGGCAACATCTGTCTGAAACTCGTGGGTTCAGAACGGACGGCGGCCATCCAGCCGTCCGGTGGCACAAGTGGGTTTGGCCTGCCCGAAGGGATTTTCGCCGGTGCGCTTGTCACCAGCGGTGTGTTGGCGGCGACGCAGGATGACGACAAAGCGGTCAGTCGCTGAGGGGCGGACCACCATGAGTGCTGGTGAGTTCTTTGAGTGTTGTTGATCGAAGGGGTGCGTAAGCGATTCGTTCCGGGGGCGGGTCGTTGATTCGAAAGGGGGGTAGAAATGACCGGGCGTCATCGGGTTGGGATTGTTTTCGCTTTTGTCGCGCTCGCCGGGGGAGGTGCCTTGTTTGCAGCGTCCGATGCTGTTGCCCAGTCGGCACAGGCATGTTCGTGTCTGGCCGCTGCGCCCGTGTCTGGCATTGTCGGCCAGTTCACCCAAGTCCAGGGTGATGTGCAGATGTCGCAGGCCGGCGGTTACGCCGGGGTGGACGCGGGAGCGCCGATCTATCCAGGCGCGCGCATCATGACCGGGCCGCAAGCATCGGCTTCCTTGGCCATCGGCGCCAATTGCGCGCTTGATGTTCCGGCCAACGCGACCGTCAGCATCGATCCAGTGCAAGACGGTATGTGCGTCTCGCTTGATGCGCAGCAGGCTGCCATCGGACCTGCCAATTCCGGACCTGGCATTTTGCCGGTGCTGTTGGGCGCCGGCGCGGTTGGTGGCGGCGCCGCACTGGCTATTGGACTACAGGATGACGACGACGCAGTCAGCCGCTAGCCAAGGTCTGGTCTCGCCGGTTTGCGCAAGCTCGGGCGCGATAGTGCAGAACCAGTTGCTCACGCCATCGGAAAAAAGCCGGGCCAGCTGTGCGGGCCATTTCGATGGACTGCCCAAGCTGTTCAAAAGTGGGGCTCTGTGATGGGCATTCTCGATCTTGAGGGAACTGGCGCGGGAATGCCGGCACTGCTTGTATTGCTCGCCCTCTCTGCTTGCGCGAGCAGTTCATCATCGTCCACGAGCTCTGTCGATGCGCTGCAGCCGACATCGTCCTCAACGGCGCTTGCCGGGGGCGGCGCGCTACGGATGGTGACGGATCTGCCGGCACCGCAGAATACACAAAACGGCAGCGAGCAGCCGCTGTCTGCCAACGATGTACTCGAAGTCAGCGTATTCCAGGTCGACAACCTGAACAGGACGGTTCAGGTGGATGCCGGCGGCCAGATTTCCCTTCCGCTTATCGGGACGATGACAGCGGCCGGCAAGACGGTCCGCCAGCTCGAAAAGGATATCGAGACCGCCTATGGCGCAAAATATCTGCAATCGCCGGATGTGACGATTTTCGTCAAGGAATCGATAGGCCAGCGCATCACGGTCGACGGCGAGGTCAACAGGGCCGGCATCTATCCGGTGTCCAGCAGCGCCTCCTTGCTGGATGCGATCGCCCTTGCCGGAGGCTTCAACGCCATCGGCGATGCCGGCAAGGTCTTCGTCTACCGCAATGTCGGTCAAAACAAGCTGGTCGCAAACTACAATGTCGAGGAAATCCGCGCCGGCAAGAATCGCAACCCGCGTATCTATGGCGGCGACGTGGTCGTGGTTTTCGCTTCGAAGTCGAAAATCGCAATGAACAATTTGAAGGATGCCCTGGGCCTCGCGTCGAGCGCGGCCCGAATTGCGGTCATTCCGTAAGGGAGGCCTGGCCGGCCAGGGTACCGACAACCAGGATCACCTCGCGCATGCTCGATCGCAACAGGCAGTCCCAAATCGCCGGTCCTCGACATGGCCAGGCTTTGTCCGCGGACCTCTATTATGACGGGGCGCAGAATTATAGTCCTTACGGTCGAGACTATGCCGCTCACGACGAGAGATTCAATCCGCTCAAGCTGCTTTTCTATGTCGTGCAATATCGCTGGCTGATCGTCATGATGGCGGTGGCTGGCCTAGTTGCCGGTACCATAGTGACAATGATGCAGACGCCGAAATATCAGGCAACGACGCAGCTGGAAGTCCTGGTCCCTTCGGCAAAGGTTTTTCAGGACATCGAAGTGGTTTCCGAAAACAGCGACTTACGCGCGTTTCTGACCGCTCGCGAGAAACTGAAGAGCCGGGCGCTGGCCCAGCGCGTCGTGTTTCAGCTGGGGCTCTCCGAAAAACCGGATTTCCTGTTCCCAACCCCGAGCTTCTCGCTCAGCAACATCTTCTACCGTGCATTCGGAATTTCCAAATCGCCTTCGATCCAGGAAAAGACCCCCGAAGAGCGAGAGGCAATGGCGATCAAGCGCGTTCTGAAGGATCTGACGGTCAACCTTGTGACCAACACCAGCTTGCTGTCGATCACCTTCATCGACCAGAAGCCCAGATACGCAAGCGACGTCGCCAACCAGGTCGCGCAGAGCTTTATCGATCAACGTCTCGACCAGACCAGCGAGACGTCGGATCTGGCGAGACAGTTCATCCAGGAACAGGTCCTGCAGGTCAAGCAGAAGCTGCAGAAGTCTGAGGAGGAACTGGTCGCCTATGCGAAGGATGCCGGCATCACCGTCACCGGCGACGACAAATCGCTGATCGGATCGAACATCGAGGCGCTGAACACAGCGCTCGCCACCGCTATCCAGGATCGTCTTGATGCCGGTCGTGTCGTGGACCAGATAGACAAAGGGCGGGGCTCCAGCCTGTCGCCGGTCCTGGAGAGTGATGGCTTGCAAAAGCTCAGCGAAAAACTCGCTGACCTCAAGAGCCAATACCAGCAGAAACTGAGCATCCTGAAGCCAGGCTTTCCGGAGATGCAGCAGCTCCAGTCGCAGATCAAGGAGCTGACGCGGCTTTATAATAACGGCGTCCTGGCGATAACCGATTCGCTGCGCCTGAAGTACCAGGAAGCGCAGAATAAGGAAGCCGACCTCAAATCCAAGCTCGCCGAGATGGAAAAGCAGCAGGTCGTCTTCAATGACAAGAACATAAAATACACCATCCTCAAGCGCGAGGTCGATTCCAACCGGTCGCAATATGACAGCCTCATCACCAAGCTGAATGAAGTAGGCGTCAGCTCCGAGCTCAAAACGCAAAACGCAGCCATCGTCGATTTCGCGACCCTGCCCGTAAGTCCCTATTCTCCGCGCCTGATCATCAATCTGGCGATCGCGCTAGCGCTCTTCATGGCTCTCACTGCATCGATCATCTACATCATCGAGTTGCTGAACAACACCTTCACCAACCCCGAGCAGGTCGAAAGGGAGCTGGGGCTGGCCATGCTCGGTATCCTGCCGCTCGTCGATGACCGCGAACTGACGGCCAGCATCGCCGACCAGAAGTCCGGGCTATCGGAAGCTTATCGTTCGCTGCGAACATCGCTGCAATTCTCCGGCGCGGAGGGCGCGCCGCGTTCGCTGCTGGTGACCAGCTCCGAGCCTTCCGAAGGCAAGTCGACGACCTCGTTCAAGCTCGGCCAGGATTTCGCCGCCCTCGGTGCGAAGGTCTTGCTTATCGACGGCGATCTGCGCAAACCGAATCTTCATCGGCTGTTCGGTCTCGACAACGCGATCGGGTTGAGCAATCTCCTGACGAATACCGTGCGCAAGGAAGATGTGGCGGGCATATTCAGGACGACCAAATATCCCAACGTGACCGTGCTGACGTCCGGAACGATCCCGCCCAACCCCGCGGATCTGCTTTCATCGCCGAAGATGGCGCTGATCGTCACCAATCTCGGCAAGCGCTTCGATCTCGTCATCATCGACGCTCCGCCGATCGTCGGCCTGTCCGATGCGCCCATTCTCAGCCGGCTTGCCGAGGGCACGCTGGTGGTCATTTCCACGAACCAGGTGACGCGCAAGGCGGCCAAGACGGCGCTGAAACGCCTGCGCGCAGCCGGAGCGAACGTGATCGGGGCGGCAATGTCGAAATTCGCGGTGAACAAGTTCGACTACAACTACGCCTATAAATACATGAACTACCAATATTACGAACATGGCGCGGGCACGCCGAAGATTGAGGGCAAAGTCGATGACGGAGCAGGCCAGCCCTCTCATGCAAAATCTCCTGCGTTCAAGCGTTTGGTTCGTCGCCTCCGTTCTGGTGTTGATGGCTTCGTCGATCGGGCTAAGTCGGCTCCTTGAGGAGGGAACGCCGAGCGTGTCTCTGGCACTGGACCCGCTGAACGCAGATGCCTTGATAGACGAAATTGCCGGCGAACTGAACGAAACGAGCGCCGATCTCGGCGCCTTGGCCGCCAAGGCCAAGAATGCGCTTCGCTTCAATGTCGCGGACGCCCGTCTCTACAGCCTGATCGGTGAGATCAGATATCGGCAAGGCGAACAGGCCCAGGCTTTCGAACTTTTCGACCAGGCGCGAAAACTGTCCAAGACTGAAATCCATGCGCTGCAGAGGTCCATCGATCGCTCGATCGCGGCAGGCGATCTGGCGAGGGCCGTGGGCGAGATCGACACCTTGCTGCGCCGGTGGCCAGACCAGTTTTCGGCCATCGCCCCAGGCTGGCCTGCCATCCTTTCCAATTCCGACGGCTATCAGGCCGTGCTGGCAGCCCTGGAGGCAGAGGCGCCGTGGCGTGGTAAGCTTTTTCTCGCCCTTGGCCAGAACCCGCAAAGCCTGGGACCTGCAAACCAGCTGCTGCTCGATCTCGGGCGCACGGATGCGCCGCCGAAATCCAGCGAATTGTCCGCCGTTATCACCGGTTACATCAAGCAGAAGGACTATGGCCCGGCCTATCGGCTGTTTCTTTTCAGCCTGTCCGATCGGGAGCGGAAGCTGGGCGGCTATATCTTCAATGGCGGCTTCGAGCCGCTCTTCAGCGGCAAGCCGTTCGACTGGGTGATACACGACCGATCTGGGCTGGAGATCACCTTTGCTGGATCGCAGGGCGCGGGTGAAAGTGAAAGCGACAGCAACAGCGGGGCGATGGTTCGATTTCTAAACACGCCGGTCAAGAACGCTGCGCTTCAGCAATATGTCGAATTGCCCCCCGGTTCTTACCGGATGTCCATGACCGTGTCCGCAACAAATCTCAAACTGCCAAAGCAGCTGTTCTGGTCCGTCAGATGCGCGGACCCGTCAAGCGAGATAGCGCGCTTCAACATACCGGAAGGCACATTCAACCGGCGAAGCCTGAGCCTGGATTTCACCGTCGGACCGGCTGCGTGTCCGATACAGTTGCTGAGGCTGGAAACAGCCGCAATTGCCGAGAGCTGGCGGTTTCGATACGTCGGCACGCTGATCATGCACAGATTGAGCATCGAGAGGGTGTCGTCGTGAGAGCACGGTCACGGCAGCCCGGGCAGTGGGACAAATACCTGCTTGGGTCGGTTCTTTTCCTGTCCCTGCTGATTGGCGGCGGCACGGCGAGCGGCCTCTACACCGAAACGCTGATCGAGATCGCGGCGATTCTCTCGGCCGCGGCCATCCTGTCGCGGCCCAGCGGACAAACAATTCCCCGGGCGATCTTGTGGCTGATTGCTCTCGGCCTAGCCGTGTTCTGCTTCCAGATCGTTCCGCTGCCCGGGGCCTTGCTGGACGGCTTGCGGCCCGAGGTGCTGCTTGCCAGACCCTGGCTGGATGGTGAAACGCAATCGCGCTTCGTCAGCGTCGGCGTCGGGCGCACGATCGAGTGCATGTTGTATTTCGCCGCCGCCGCGGCATTTTTCCTCGGCGTCACCCGCCTGCGCACCGAGGAGGTCTACGGCCTTGTTCCCTTCTTTTTCATGGGCGTCATCTGCAATGGCCTGGCCGCGGCGATCCAGTATTCGCTCTCCGACACAGTCGCCATAGAAGGATTGCTGCCGTTTACGATCAATGCGGGCCTGTTTGCCAATCAAAATCACTTTTCGGCCTTGCTCTTCGTCTCCATCCCAGTCGTGGTCTATTACGGCTTGTTCCGTGGACATTTTCTGTCCGGATCGCTTGGGCTGACGATGCTCTTGCTGCTTCTTCTGGCAGCCGGCTCGCGCGCCGGCATTCTGATCGGACTGGTGATCACCGCGATATCAGTTGTCTTCCTGTCCGCTCGCTCAAGGGCGGGCGGATATGGCATTCTTGCGGTTTTCATCGGGCTTTCCGTCTACACGATCGGCGCATGGGCGAAGATCGATGCGAAAGTGGTCGATCCGGCTTTCGGCAGGGCAGAGTTTGCTCGCACCACGATCGAAGGAATGAAAGAGAACTGGGTGACTGGCGTTGGTTTCGGCAGCTTTCCGAAGGTCTATCAGATGTACGAAAAAGCCGGAATGATTTTCAGAACTTATGTAAATCATGCTCACAATGACTACCTCGAATTGGCACTTGAGGGCGGCATACCGGTCGTTTTGTTAATGATTGTGTATGCCTTATTGCTTTTCGCCTCGTCGGTCCGGATTCGCCGGGAGCCGTTACAGAAGGCTGCATTTCTGTCGGTGTCGTTTTTGCTCGTTCACTCTCTTGTCGACTATCCCCTGCGAACCGCAGCACTCGCGATGACGTTTGCCTATTTGAATGCGATCGTCTTTCACAAGGGTTTTGCCGAGCGGCTGAACCAAAGGCGCGAGATGGGCGAGATAGGCCATCACAATGAAGACGATCTGCTTGTCCCGGCCAGGACCTCGGGCCCGGCAAGACAAGGGCGGCTGGCGGGGGCCGGGGACACTCGCTCGGCCCCTTCGTCGGGCGTCAGATTGACAAGCCACGGCATGAAACCTAAGCACGGGCGGCTTGTGTCAGGGGAGGGGACTTAGGCATGTCAAGGAGAGTTTCTTGAAAGGAATTATCCTTGCTGGAGGCAGTGGAACGCGCCTTTATCCGCTAACGTTGGCGGTCTCCAAGCAAATCCTCCCGGTATACGACAAACCGATGATCTATTACCCGCTGAGCGTTTTGATGCTTGCGGGGATTCGAGAGATTCTGGTCATATCCACGCCGCGGGACCTGCCGGTTTTCCGCGAGCTGTTGGGCGATGGATCGGAATTCGGGCTTGAGTTGTCCTACGCCGAGCAGCCGCAGCCCAACGGGCTTGCGGAAGCCTTCATCATCGGCCGTGACTTCATCGGTGCGGACAGCGTGTCGATGATACTGGGCGACAACATCTATTTTGGCGACGGCTTGTCCAAGCTTTGCCGCACCGCGGCATCGCGCGAAAGCGGCGCTTCGGTGTTCGCCTACCATGTCGAGGATCCGGAGCGCTATGGCGTGGTGTCCTTCGACAAGATCACTGGAACCGCGCTCACGATTGAGGAAAAACCGCAGAAGCCGAAATCCAACTGGGCCGTCACCGGCCTTTATTTCTACGACAACGAGGTTGTCGACATCGCCTCAAGGATTCGGCCCTCGGCTCGAGGCGAGCTCGAAATCACTGCGGTCAACAATGCCTATCTCGAGCGTGGCCAGTTGCAGGTGCATCGGTTGGGGCGCGGTTATGCCTGGCTCGATACCGGCACTCACGATAGCCTGGACGATGCTTCTTCGTTCGTGCGTACAATCGAACGTCGCCAGGGCATCAAGGTCGCCTGTCCGGAGGAAATCGCCTTCGAACAGGGCTGGCTGAGGGCCGATGAAGTGTTGCAGCGCGCAACCCGCTTGGGAAAAAATGAATATGCCGCTTATCTGCGCCGCCGGGTGGTCGAGTTGTCGGAGGACTAGATGCTGGAGGTGAGACCCCTTGGCATCGAAGGTCTGCTCGAAATTATTCCGAAGCGGCACGGCGATGCCCGCGGCTACTTCACCGAGACCTGGAACGCCGCACGCTTCGCCGAGGCCGGCCTCGAACTCGCCTTCGTCCAGGACAATCACTCCTATTCCGCCGCGGCCGGTGTCGTCAGGGGGCTGCACTATCAGTTGCCGCCACGTGCCCAGGACAAGCTGCTGCGCGTTGTCAGGGGCAGCGTCCTGGATGTCGCGGTCGATATCCGCCGCTCCTCGCCGACATTCGGAAAATGGGTTGCCCTCGAGGTCTCGGCCGAGAAGGGCAACCAAATCCTGGTGCCCAAGGGCTTCGCCCACGGCTTCATGACGCTCGTGCCCCATACCGAGGTGCTGTACAAGGTGACCGACACCTATTCGCCCGAACACGACCGCTCGATCCGTTTCGATGACCCCGCCATCGGCATCGAATGGCCGCCGCCGCCTGGCGGCTTCCAGCTTTCTGACAAGGACCTCAAGGCGCCGCTGCTCGCCGCCGCCGAGGTGTTTGCCTGATGAACATTGCCAGGTGCACGGGGATAGCGGCATGAACTTTCTGGTGACGGGCGGTGCCGGCTTCATCGGTTCGGCGGTGTGCCGGCATCTGTGCGCCAACCCGGCCTACCGGGTGATCAATCTCGACAAGCTGACCTATGCCGGCAACCTGGCCTCGCTGCGGCCGATCGAGAATGCACGAAATTACAGTTTCGCCCATGCCGACATCTGCGACGAACGGGCGGTGCTCGACATATTGCGCCGCGACGATATCGACATCGTCATGAACCTCGCCGCCGAGAGCCATGTCGACCGCTCGATCGATGGGCCGGGCGCCTTCATCGAGACCAACATCGTCGGCACCTACCGGATCCTCAACGCAGCGCTGGAATACTGGCGCGGCCTGTCCGACGACAGGAAGGGCCGTTTCCGCTTCCATCACGTCTCGACCGACGAGGTGTTCGGCGACCTGCCCTTCGATGGCGGCATGTTCGTCGAAGAGACGCCTTACGCGCCGTCCTCGCCCTATTCCGCCTCCAAGGCGGCCTCCGACCATCTGGTGCGCGCCTGGCACGAGACCTATGGCCTGCCGGTGGTGCTGTCCAATTGTTCGAACAATTACGGGCCCTACCATTTTCCCGAAAAGCTGATCCCGCTGGTCATCCTCAACGCGCTCGACGAGAAGCCGCTGCCGGTCTACGGCGCCGGCGCCAATGTGCGTGACTGGCTGTTCGTCGAGGACCATGCGCGCGCGCTGGAACTGATCGCCACCAAGGGGCAGCCGGGCGAGAGCTACAATGTCGGCGGCAATTCGGAACGCACCAATCTGGGTGTCGTCGAGACGATCTGCGATCTGCTCGACGCCAGGCGCCCCCGGGCCGCCGGCAAAAGCTATCGCGACCTGATCTCTTTCGTCACCGACCGTCCCGGCCATGATCGCCGCTACGCCATCGACGCCTCCAAGATCGGCCGCGAGCTCGGCTGGACACCGAGGGAGAATTTCGACAGCGGCCTGGCAAGGACGGTCGACTGGTACCTGGACAACAAATGGTGGTGGGGACCGATCCGCGAACAGCGCTATGCCGGCGAAAGGCTGGGCGAAGCCCGCAAGGCGGCCGTGTGAGGCTCGCTGTCACCGGACGCGAGGGCCAGGTCGCGGCAAGCCTTCTGGAGGCTGGGCGCGGGCGCGAAGATGTCGAGATCGTCGCCATCGGCCGGCCGCAACTCGACCTCGCGCGGCCCGGGACCGTGATCGACGCCATAGCGGCCGCCAAACCCGGTATCGTCGTGTCGGCCGCCGCCTACACGGCGGTGGACCAGGCCGAGGACGAGCCTGAGCTGGCCTTTGCGGTGAACGCCGCCGGCGCCGGCGAGGTGGCGCAAGCGGCGGCGCGCCTCGGCGTGCCTGTCATCCATCTTTCGACCGATTATGTCTTCGACGGCACCAAGGACGGTCCCTACGTGGAAACCGACGCGACCGCGCCGCTCGGTGTCTACGGCACCTCCAAGCTTGCCGGCGAACAGGCGGTGGTATCAGCCAATCCGCGCCACGTGATCTTGCGCACGGCGTGGGTCTACAGCCCGTTCGGCAAGAATTTCGTCAAGACCATGCTGAGGCTGGCCGGCGATCGCGACGAGATTTCGGTCGTGGCCGACCAATGGGGAAATCCCACCTCCGCGCTTGATATCGCCGACGCAATCCTGCATGCGGCAGCACGGCTGCACCGCAACGAGGATTTCGCCGCGTGGGGCATCTATCATCTGGCCGGCACGGGCGAGACCAACTGGAGCGGCTTCGCCCGCCATATCCTGGACACAAGCGGTGGGCTCGGAGGCCCCTCCGCGCGGGTGCGCGATATTGCTGCGACGGACTATCCGACCAAGGCGCGCCGCCCCGTCAATTCCCGGCTGTCGAGCGCGAAGTTTGCCTCCGTGTTTGGATGGAGTGCGCCGGTACTGCAGAAATCGGCGCGAGAGGTGGTCCGTCGTCTCCTGAGCAGGTGACCTGACGGGGATTTGACTGCATCAACAACCAACAAATCGCGGGGATTCACCGGCTGCCACAGTGCGAAACCGTATTCAGCGTCGGCGGTTATCGAGTTGGTGATAGAGATCGGCGTATGTTTTTCCCATCCTGTCAGCTGTAAAGAGGCGAACGTAGCGATCGCGAGCAGCTCGCCCCCAGTTCGCTGCCTCGACCGGCGAATCGACGACCTGGTTGATGGCTTCGGCAAGGCGTGCTGGATCGGAAGGCGGTACGACCAACCCGGTCTCGCCGGCTTTGTTCACATAACTTGTTCCCGTTCCGATCTCGCAGGAGATCATCGGTTTACCGCACATCGCAGCCTCGACGAGAGAAAGCCCGTAGGCTTCCGACCTCTGGTTTGACGGAAAAACGAACCCCAGGCAGTTGTGGAGGAGCGCCATCTTGTGCCGCTCGGCCACCTCGCCGAGGAATATCACATTGTTGCGACGCAACGTCTTGGCCTGAAGCTTCAGGCGCTCTTCGATAGGCCCTGATCCGGCAATAACGATCTTGCACCTGACTTTGTCGGCCGCCTGAATCAGCACGTCCAGCCCCTTGTAGTAGCGCAAGACGCCGACGAAGAGCACGAAAGGCTCCGTCACCGCCGCTTGGCACCATCTGTTGTCGGCTTCGGTCGGCGTGGGATAATCGGTTTCATTGATGCCGATTGGGATGATCGCCGATTTGCCCTCCAAGGCTCTGAGAACGGGGCTCGATTTCAAATAGTCCGGAGATGTCGCGACGATAGCGTCCACATCCCTGAGGAAGCGCAGCATCAGCGGCCGATAAAGAGGCAGCAAAAGCCTCTGTTTGACGATGTCGGAATGGTAGGTGACGACGGTCGGTTTGCCATGACGGGATTGAAAATGCACCATGTCCATGAATGGCCATGGGAAATGGTAGTGTATGAGGTCGGCTTTCCCGGCGAGCGCCCCGAACTTCCGAAAGACCTCGAGCGAAAACCCGGTCGACGCCAGTTCGAAATCCAGCCTGGCTTTCCGGGCCATGTGCCCGTCGAGATGCTGCGTGTTCTCGTTCGGAGCACGGCTCAACGAGAGCACTTCGGTTTCGATGCCGTGGCTGGCGGTGCTTTGAGCGATGGCGTGTATCGTCCGCTCCACCCCGCCAAAGGTATCGGGCCAGTATGTCTTGAAGAAATGCAGCACTTTCAAATGTTGGTCTTCCGTCTTCGCTCGATGGCCAGTTCAAAAATCTGAAGCATACCCTTGGCGTAATTCTCCCAGGTGAAACGCGCGGCATTTTTCTTCGCGTCCGCAGCGATCCGGTCTCGAAATTTCGCATCGACACAGAGCCGGTGAAATGCATCAGCAATTGCCGAGGGATTCTTCGGATCGACGAGCACGGCATTGTTCCCCGCGACTTCGGGCATTGACGAGGTGTTCGACGTCAGCACTGGCTTGCCGAAAGATTGGGCCTCGACGATCGGAAAACCAAACCCCTCATAAAGCGATGGCATCACGAGAAACAGGCAATTCGCATAGATCGTGGCGAGCGTCGCGTCGTCGACGAAACCGGTAAATTTGATATTTGTCCCGAGGCCGCTACTGCGGACCTGGTCGGCCAAGCCCGTTTGTTTCCAGCCCTTCGCGCCGACCACGACCAGGTCGCAGCCGGATTGGACAGTAGCCGGCAACAGACCGTAGGCCTTTATCAGGTTGCTGAGGTTCTTGCGTGGCTCGATTGTGCCGACAAAAAGCGCATAGGGCTTGACGATGCCGAGCGGTTCCAGGCTCCCAACATCGCCGGGCGGCGGCAATGCCACTGTACCGGGGGCAACTGTCCTGACCGGCGATTTCAGCCAGGGGAATTCGTTCCTCAAGGCAGTGGCGGTGGCCATCGAATCCGCGACTACGACATCAGCGGTCTTCAACGCCGGCTTCATCAGCAGGCGGTCACCCATCCAGGTCCGGGTTCGCATGGTCTGCGCAGCGTGCAACCAGACGAGGTCATGGATGGTGACCACCCGCCCGATGTGGCGGTCGAGCAGGAAGGGCAGGCGGTGCGATGGGCCCCAGAAGATCTCGACGTTGTCGCGCGCGGCCCAGGAGGGCACCACGGCCTGTCCCCAATAGGTTCGGGCGACAGAACCCTTGAAGTTGGCGGTCCGCACGGAAACGCCATGCGGAATATCGTAGTCTGCATTGATCTTGCCCGGTGCGTACAGAAAGACATCAGCGCGGAGAGCCGCCAGCGCTTTCACGGCATTGTGGACGAACCGCCCAATTCCGTCGGAGGCCGATCCTAAATTCCTGCCATCGATCCCGATTCTCAATCTTCTCTCCGGAAGCGAATTGAGCAGCGAATTGGGCAAAGGATTCCGGACATTTTTGCGGTGATAGCAGAGACAACGCTTCGAGGAGCGATCAGGCGACAACTCATTATGAAAAAACGCCAATACACATTTCGCCGACTCCGTTGCTCAATAGTAGGTGAGGTTTCTGCCAGGGGAAAACTGCTTGCGCCTCAGTCTGAGAATGGTAGATGCATGGGTATCAGGGTCCCAATTCGAGAGTACGCCGCTGCCAAAGCTGATTGTCCAGATCCCTTGCTATAACGAGGCGGAAACGCTCGCGATAGCGCTGAATGATCTGCCGCGGACCGTTGCTGGTTTTGACTGCGTCGAATGGTTGATCATCGACGATGGAAGCAGCGACGAGACGGTGAGGGTTGCCGAGGAAAACGGCGTCGACCACATTGTGCGCCATACCAGCAATCGCGGTCTCGCCTATGCTTTCATGACTGGCATTGAAGCCTGCCTCGCGCGGGGCGCGGATGTCATCGTCAACACCGATGCCGACAATCAGTATAACGCGGCCGACCTGCCGGCGTTGACCCGGCCGGTTCTCCAAGGGCGTGCGGATATGGTCATCGGCGCCCGACCGATATCGGAGATAGAGCATTTCTCGCCGGTCAAGAAGCTTCTGCAGAAGATTGGCAGCTGGGTGGTTCGCGTCAGCAGCGGCACCGATGTCCAGGACGCCCCAAGCGGATTTCGCGCGATCTCGCGAAACGCGGCCCAGCGTCTTGCCGTGTTCAACAACTACACCTACACGCTGGAAACCATCATTCAGGCCGGCCGCAAGAATATGCGCGTGGTTTCGGTGCCGGTCCGCGTCAACGGCGACCTGCGGCCGTCGAGACTGGTGAAGAGCATTCCATCTTACCTGAAGCGCTCGATTTTCACGATCATCCGTATTTTCGTTATCTACCAGCCGGCCCGGTTCTTCGGCACTGTCGCGGCCATTCTTTTCGGCGTTGGTTTTCTGATCGGCCTGCGTTTTCTTTATTTCTATCTGTTTGACGGAGGCAGCGGCCACATACAGTCGGTGATCCTGGCGGGTGCGCTCATGTCGATGGGCTTCCAGGCACTTCTGGTCGCCTTTCTGGCCGATGTGATAGCGGCCAACCGCAAGCTTCTCGAAGACATCCGCTATACGCAGCGCGCCACGCCAGGAGAGATCGCGCGACTGCGCCCAAAGCGGCAGGAAAGCAGGCTGAACGGATGAAGGTAGCTGGCGGACAGGCAGAGGACGGCATCGTCATAGGCAACACCTATGACAAATACGGTACGCGGAACCTGATCGCACGTCGGATGGTCGCAGGATTCGACGGTGCCCTGTCCGGCCTGGTGGCAAAGGTCAGCCCCACCACCATCCACGAGGTCGGATGTGGAGAGGGCTATTGGGTCATGCGCTGGCTTGACCAGGCCATCGATGCGCGGGGTACGGACTTCTCGACGCAAGTGATCGGCATGGCAAGGGAGAATGCCCGCGGGCGCGCCATGGATCCCAGTCGCTTCGCTGTCCGCAGCATCTATGAAGTGACGCCGGAACGCGACAGCGCGGACCTCGTCGTCTGTTGCGAGGTGATGGAGCACCTCGAGGAGCCGCAAAAGGCGATGGAAGCGCTTCAACGCATCGTTACGGCGGACCTTGTGCTCAGCGTGCCCCGTGAGCCGCTTTGGCGCATGCTCAATCTCGCGCGCGGGAAATATGTATCGGCCCTGGGAAACACGCCAGGGCATTTGCAGCATTGGTCGCAGCGTGGCATCGTCTCACTAGCGTCCCGGTATTTCGATGTGGTTGAGGTCCTGTCGCCCCTGCCATGGACTATGATCCATTGTAAGTCGAAGAAAAGGCATTGACGATGGCGCTCGACCCGAGCGCCAGAAGATGGCTTAATGGCGTCGGGGCTCTCTTGGGATTGGCCGGCGTCGTTTTCGTGGGAAACAGGCTCTACACTTACGCCGGCGAAATTGATTTCCAGCGGATGGGGGTTGGCGCCTATGCCGCGGTGGCAGCCTTGGCCGGGCTATACGGAGCGTCGAATCTGTTGCTGGCTCTCGGCTGGCAGCGGCTCATGCGCCACCTCGGTGTTCCGCTCTCTCGGCCTTGGGCTATTCACGCCTACGCAATCTCGCAGCTCGCCAAATACGTTCCCGGCAACATCTTCCAGTTCGCGGGCCGGCAGGCCATTGGTGTCGCGGCCGGCATCGGTAACGGTCCGCTGGCGAAGTCGACTGTTTGGGAACTGGCCTTTCTCACGATAGGCGGGCTCCTGTTTTCACCACTTGCGCTGCCGCTGGCCGTGGCCAATGTCCCAGGCTGGGTCGGCTGGATTTGTTTCACCGCGGCAATTGCGATCGCGCTCTGGTTGGTTGCCCGCGTCGGCGGCGCCGATTTGGGCACAGCCGCCATGCTCTACATCGCGTTTCTTGCGCTCTCGGGCGTGGTTTTTGTGGCGGCCTATCATCTTGCCGGCGGCTCCCGCGACTTCATCCTCGCTCCTGCGATAGCGGGCGCCTATGTAATCGCCTGGCTCGCGGGACTATTGACTCCGGGCGCGCCGGCAGGTGTCGGTGTCAGGGAGGCCGTCTTGCTCTTCCTTCTTGGCGGGTTCAGCCCTGGCCCGGTGATTCTATTGGCAGTGGTAATCGGGCGAATGATCACTGTCATCGGCGACCTTCTCTTTTTTGTCGGCGGGCAGATCGCCGGCCGATCTTATCGGACAACCCAGCAACAACGCTGAAGGCACAGCCGGGCGCGTCTTCGTTTTATCAGGCGAGCGATAGTCTTAATCTAGCCTTTTGGTCGTCTGGAGTAGGCCCTTCCGCTATCGTGCTATCGAGCAGTGCTTGTTGTCTGACAATCGATCTCTCCCTCAGATGTCGCCAGGGTCACGAGAAGTGTTTAGGAATTCAGGAAATGCGGGCGACGAAAAGGCCGATGAGTGGCGCCCAGAGCGATTGAAAGAGGGCTAGTTAGACCAAACCCGACATTGGGGTTTCGCAGTCACTTTTGAGTCAGTCCGATCGTCGAACTCCATGATGTGGAGTAACCGAATTTTGGAACGACTTTCGTAGACATAACGCGAGCTAGCATAAAAATCTTCTCACCTGATGTTTGTTAGCTCTGCCTCAGGGATGGGTCGAATAGCGTACGATTTCAAAGCTATTTTTGTCTTGTCGGACACAAAAAGACGAACCTGAAAGTCATCGAAAGCTCGTGGAGCGATAAAATCGAACGATAAAATGTCATTGACGATAATTCCAGAGAAGCGTTTTCCGAACATGAGTGTTTTGCCTTCCTCAACTGCGACATCTGCATAAAGGCCCTCAGTATCTGCAAAATCTCCAGAAGCTGTAAATCGATAAGTTCCCGATCTGACTGGTAGGTATGGTCCGAATATCAACACGCCTTCAGTTGTCGTAGTCATAAGGTGATCGTCAGAGAGTTTACCGACATTGGTGAACTGCGCCATGTTATACGCATCCTCGTCGAAGCAACTGCTTGTCACACAGGGATCGTCGCCAGTGAAAAGCCCAGCATACGTGTTGCCATATGCCGGTAGAGGCTTGTGCGACCAAACCATCAATCCGTAGGCTGCCTCCTTGGCCACAACGGGAATTTTATACTGGTCGGATATTGATATGCGAAACGATAGCCTCGGGCCGCTACATCTTTGGTTCCATTCATCGTAGGTCATCCGCTGAATGTCGTAGTCGAAAAGGTAGTACTTATATAGCGCTAATCGCTGATATTGAACCGCTGTGGCGCCGTCTGGCAAGCTTGTGTCGAGGGCAAGGCATGATCCGGTTCGCCAATTAGACCTGACAAATTCCGTTAGCCCGGACGGCCTAGCGAACGTTTTAAAGGCCTTCTCGTGGTGGAACCACTGGATTGCCATGCACATAACAAAGAATGCAGCGACAGCGATTGTCGCGAGAGACCGAGGCAACAGGGGGACAACGGCGGATATTAGAGACGCTATGATTATAGCGCACCAGAACGGCGCATAACCTGACATGGCAAACGGCCAAAATCCACTGGTATTGATTTCACTCAAACCCCAGTTTTTTGCGACGGTGTACATCCAAGGTGTTTGGCTGTTGGTCGATAAGGTTGCCAAAAATATCAGAGGAAGAAGAAGAGCAGAAACCACCCATACCAATCTGCGTTCTGTCGCAAATCCTATGAAGAGAAGCGGCAGCAAAACGCCCTCTGCGTACCGCCCATACATCCAATGATCTGGGCGGTATGATCGGGTGTCGGTGAACATCATCGATCCCACAAGGACTATTCCCGCGAGACTCAACAAACAGAATAGCATCGAGATTTGAATTGGGTCGACAGGCTTTAGATGGGTTCGCGCGGTCCATAGCCGGCTGATAGCTGCCCCTATCCCTTGCGTCAGAAATCCGATCGTGGCTATCGACAGGTAGGCGAACGTGCCGAGAGATCGAATGACCGTCTCGATCAGAGTGGCTCTGTGAGCAAGGGTTAGTAGAACAGCCGTCATCGACGGATAATGTATCGCCGGAGATTGTTGATCTGGTGTCATTAGATCAACCATCCAAGGGTGGAAGAAAACTTTGTACCCTAGAATGACAACGAGCGTAGCCGATGCCGATAGGATGACCGGACGCCACTTCCGCGTACTGAGTCCCAGCCAGAAAATGACAACGAAAGAAGACAGCGCAACGACTGCACCAGTGACATGGATTGCAAACAGATAGCCCACACATAGCCCATGCCACGGCAATCTGTGTGTCTGCCCTTTCACCGCATGAATGAGGAAGGTAAGAGCCAGCATGAAAACGAAAACAAATGCACTTTGCGAAAAGGCGTAACCTGAAATCGAAATCCACGCAGGATATGCCGAGCACAATGCGATGATCGAGAGCCGATATCCTGGGCTCAGGCTAGGTTCGAAATCAAAGGATAATTTGTATAGTAGAAAGAAAGCTGTAGAAAATAATAACGCGTTGACGGCAACAATTCCGTGCCAAATTACATCTGTATTGTTCGTCATCCGAAAAAGAGGAGAAATTAGCAACGAATATCCAAATTGATAGCTGCTTGCACTGTCGCTGACGTATCCAGCAAGGGCTGCGGCATTTGCGAGGTAACCGATCTCGTCTGCCAAGTATGATGGGCCGGTAAAATCGAAACTGTAGAGAAAGAAAATTGCAACGACTAAAGCAATCAGTGCATAGCATCCATAATTATCAAAAATGGAATAACGATTGAGCCTTCCGAAGGACATTATAGATAATAATTTCCAATTGGGAGCATCGTATTCTTCCGGCATTCGCATTTCCGCTTGCACTAAAGCATTTTTATTGTTGGAATACACTACGGGCGCTCTACCCGTCGCTGAACGCTCCAGGGAGCCGGTATTTTATTAGATCGGCGCCGACTCCCAGAAATCGAGGCCACACTTGAAGCAAGCCAGAACCTCCTGCCGCAAGGCTCTCGCCAGTCTCCAACTCTCAAGGTGACGGAAGACAGAAAATACTGCATTCCTACCCCTATGGTCGCTGTCTACTAGATAGGTGACACAATCTCAAGGTGCTGAGTCCGTCCATGGCTCCGAGCGTCCGCGCCCGGCGCAGTTGAGCCCAACGCTGCAGCGATGGTGGTTTGCTGTTCAAGGGTGCGCTATTCTAGGGAGGGCGATTGGCTAGGCCGGGACGTCGTCGATCCGACAAGCCAGCCCGCCATTCACGGGCGTAGCGGAGGAGCAGATGATACGGAAAGCACGATCCTATCTGGCACGATGGCTTTCAAGTAGAACATCTCCGACGATCAGCGGCAAAACAGCCGCTGACACGGCCGACGAATGCTATAAGCTTCATCAAGCTGGCGTGATTCCCCAATATGAGGACCTTCTCACTGAGGGCTATCGCCGGTTCCTGAAATCTGGCGACGTAGCCTTAGATATTGGCGTTAACCACGGCCTCCATTTCGGTCGACTGAAAGAATGCGTAGGGGCAACCGGGCTTGTTGTCGGCTTTGAACCTGTCCCGGATTTTGCTGCCATTGTTCATTCCCGACACGGCCAGGGCATCGATTTGCGCCAGAAGGCACTGTCTACTGAACCTGGCCGTGGCCAGTTCCTGCATATGACAAAGGCAATAGGCGAATCTGGGTTTAAGGAACGCGAGACTGAAGGCGATCGAGGCACAAAGGTCATACAGGTTGAGATCAGCACTCTCGATACGGAGTTTCCGCGTACCCCAAAAATCGACTTCATCAAGATCGATACAGAAGGCCACGAGATATCCGTATTGAATGGCGGTCGCACCGTCCTTGCTCGAACCCGCCCCGTCGTCAGTGTTGAGTACGGGAAGCCTGCCTATAGCCTCTATGGCCTAACTGCTGAAAGCCTTTATCATTGGACCGATGAAAGGGGGTATCAAATCTCGGATCTGTTCGGTAACCTGATACGATCGCGTGAGGAATGGGCGTACGTCTGCGACCGATCCTATTGGGATTTTTTCTTAGTGCCGAAGGAGAAGGCCCATAGCTGGCCTGCTCTCTTCGCTTGAAAAGGCAGATCATGGCGCGACGAAGGTCCCCAAAGGCACGGCAGCGCACCCGCAAGATAGTGTGGGTGCATCCATCTTCATGTAGCGTCAGGTAGAGAATTTATGTTTAGCTTTTTGAAATTGTCTAAAGTGGAACGAATGGCTTCAAAGCGAAATCGTCTGCAGCAGTTCATCGAAGCACGAGCCGTTCTTGGTGATGATTTCTTTGGGGGGTGGGAAGAGCAAGACGCTAGACTTTTCGCCAACTACACAGTGCAATCTGCCCCTGAGGCAGGTAAAATCATTGACTACTTTGGCGTTCGTACCAGTGCGCACCTCCATCCTTGGGCGTCCCACATGTCAGGTTCCGTACACGTCTTGCCGCCAATCCCCGACGATCAACTACGTGCGGAAGCAATCGAATATTTTGCAACGCTCGATGCGCTCGAGCGTGCGCCTTCCAATTCATTTACTATGGCAGAGTTCGGTGCCTCCTACGCCCCTTGGGCTTGTTTTTCGGCCGTGTTGGCGAAACGATCTGCGCGAAAAAATATCTCAATAACGGCTGTAGAAGCGAGCAAATATCTGTTTGGTCTTATTGAGGGTCATCTCGCTGAGAACGGGATTTCCGGGCACTCGGCAGATATCAGGCTGGTCAATGGAGCTGTTGCAACCGGAAGGTGTACTCTCTACTTTCCAAAAGTCGCGAGCGCTGCGGAGAACGGAGGTCGAACTGAGAATGGCACCGTAGCAGTTGACTATCTGGGTCGTGTCGTTGAACACGAGGAGGTTCAGGGATATCCGGTTTCCGACTTGTTGCCGGAGGGCGTTACAGATTTGATCCACGTTGATATTCAGGGAATGGAGGGGGATGTTCTTTCATCGGCAATTGATGTCTTGAATGAAAAAGTCCGATGTATCTTTGTCGGAACTCACTCGCGAAAAATTGAGGGCGAGTTGCTCGAATTGTTTCATGCCAATGCATGGACGCTGGTGCGTGAAAGACCCACCAGGTTCAACTATACAAAAGATAGAAAAGAGATTACCGGCTGGACGACAAGAGACGGCGGGCAGTATTGGTTAAACCCGCGGATTAAGTGAGCAGTCAAGGATAGAAAGTATCAACGATATGATACTGAGTGCTCTGGCCCCGAATCAAATCGTGCTCTGACGGATGTCACGACGCGAGCAACGCCTGAGCTCTACCGAAAACCGCAATAGCCGTGTCTTCCCAGGTTGGAGCATCGTACTCTTTCCGTATCCGCATTTCCGCTTGTGTCAAAGCATACGGATTGTCGAAGTACCATTCCAGCCGCTCTGCCCATTGCTGAACGTCCCATGGATCGAGGTACTCTATCAGATCGCCGCCGACTTCCGGAATCGAAGCTGCATTTGAGGCAAGGCAGAACTTTCCTGCGGCAAGGCTCTCGGCGACAGCTAACCCCCAACCTTCATACAGTGACGGGAAGACAGTAAACAGCGTATTTTTATAGAGCCAGTTAAGATCCGCATCGCTCACATTCGTAAGCACTTTCACGAGATCCTTCACGCGGTTATCAAATCGGAGATCCGCGAGAAAGTCGTTTACTCCCCAGCCAGGCATGCCGACGAACACGAGGTTCGGCAGGTTTTTGACTCCCTTGTCCATCAGGCGCGTATATGCGCGATAAAGCGTTTCGTGATTTTTCCGGCGTTCGATCGTCGACACGAAAAGGATGAAACGATCACCAGATGCCTCCTTTGTTTGAGTAGAAACGCCAGCATTATTGGATGTTGGAAGATGACTTCCAAGCTTGATAACGGTAGTTTTTGGTACAGGCGTTCCAAGCTCTTCCAATAAAGTGAGTAAGTCACGTTTGCTGCATTCGGAAATGCTTACAATTTCGTCCGCACACCAGGCAAGATCAGCAAAATAACGGGCGAACTTTGCGGCTACATCACCAACGCAAAGGTGAGGAAATTTTACCGGGATTAGATCATAACAGCAGAATATCGTTTTGAAGCCCAGAAGTCCCTTCCGTTCGGCAACGAAGGTAAGGTCTTTTTGATCCCAATCCAATCCAAGCGAGACATAGACATCTCCCTGAGAAAAGAGGACGCCGTCTGTTTGGGGCCTCGAATTTTCCAGCAGAGAAAGTGTTTGGGCCGCTGGACTGCGCCATGCGCGAACAGCCCTTCGGAATTCTCGAAGGCCATTTATGCTGGCCTCCGCGGCTTCTCGTCTGACGGCCAGAAAACGAAACATTGATTCACCAAACCCACCCGGCAGTTTGTTCAAAATCCGCCGAACGACTGAGGCCAGTCTGCGGATCAAGGGAACGGCAGGGCGTGTGACCAAGCTGTCGTCAGCCGATGATGCAACGAGCGTTTGGTGAACATGGCCAATTCTGTCTATCGCGCGTCGTAGATCGGAGCCTGTAACCCTTATGTAGCCAGCCTTCCGATCAAAGCGACAGAATTCGACAGCGGACTCTAAGTGGTCAAGAGCATATTTTCCGCATTCCATTTCAACTCTAATGACCCCAACCGCAGGGCGAGTCCACTGGAGTATTGAGGTAACATCAAGCCAGATTTTATTCACTACGCACACTTTTCGCATTTCAGTTTCTTAACCATCGCTGGCAAGCAAGCCAAACAAACGTCCCACCGTAAATTTTTACGACGTTCCAATTGTTGGGACCCTGCCTGCAAAGGTGAAGCTCGCGGGCGAATGAGGACATCCCTGATTGCTCGTTGAAATTCTTTTGCATTACCTCCCACAAACACTTCCGGCAGATCGATAAATGATTCGAAGCCTCTGTAGGCAGATGGCGTGCCGACCACATATGCCCCAGAATACAAAGCTTCTGCGGTTTTAATATTCGAGCCGCCCCCAAAAGGTATTGGCAATATGAACCCGTGAGCCAGCGTTTTAACGGCAGCAAGGTCACGATCAGGTAGTGGGAACAACAATTGTAGCCGTGACAGATTCAATGTCGACCATTTCGTATTATTCATCACTCGATAAATGTGTTCGGTTACGCTGCCCGCAACGACCAGCTTGCTTGTTGGAGGAAAGCAGCCGAGCGATCCTCCGAAGACCTGCGCAAAGCCTGTAAAATTGGGTGGATGTGCGCTCGCCACGTAGAGGAGCCAGGGTTGTTTCGGAAGCCTCTGTCGCCACTCTGCAATTGCTTCCTCATCGGCTTGCCAAGGTTCAATTCCATTGGGTAATAATTTGACGTTGTTCGTCCCCCAACTCGTCAAGACGTCAACTTCGTCCTGCGTAACTGCGATAGTTAGATCGGCCTCTCGTGCAGCCTGCCTCTCAAGCCGGTCAACCGCTTCAATTGCGTCTTCAAATTCCACAACATTCCAATCATTGAAGATCCCACGTTTCAGCGGAGCTTCAATATTTTGCGATCCATAGACAAGAAGCGACGAAGAATATTGTTGACGCTCTCGCAGGATTTTAGCCAGCGGCCATAACCATGGCTGTTCAACATGGATGACATCAATCTGACCCGAAATACTCGCCAGTATTTGAGGTAACCCGCCATCTTCACTGCTGGCGAATGCACCCGATGTGATGTCCGTAACGAACGGAACGTGCCTGCCGTTGAAAAGTCTGTGGGGACTATCTAAAGGAAATAAGATGTCATCGGGTCCTATACTCGATTTCTGGTAGCCCTCTTCAGGGTATACGGCTAGGGGGGTGACTTTCCACCCGGCGCTCTCATAGGCCCGCTTGATATTGAGGAGGCGCACCTGTCCTCCGTGCTGCGGGACCGCAATGGGGTAGGTGCTTAGAAGTAGGACCGTCCTTGGCTTGGTCATGAACATTTTGCCTGTAATTGATTGGCGAGGGATTAGGACGAAAACTTTCGGCGAATCTGAGCCCATCTCCATTGGGCTTTACGGTTCACAGATCGCAACGGCCTTGTGACCCGCCAGGAGACCGAAGCAAAAGCTTCAGCGAGGCGGGCCTCCAACTGCAATCTTGCCTCTCGTTCCTCAGCGAGCTGAGCCTCTTGAGCAAATTTCGCGTTTTGCTCTTCGGCAAGGCGAATTTCCAATTCGGCCTTTGCGCTTCGTTCCTCGGCGAGTTGAGCCTCCTGAGCAACTTTCGCGTTTTGCTCTTCAACTAGACCGGTTTCCAACTGCGCTCTGACGCGTTCGGCTTCTGCGTTCCGCTGGTGCAGATTGGTAAGTTCCGCTTGCTGGGAGGCAATCTTTCCGTTCAGGTCGCGCAGAGCAGCGGCCTCTCTATTTTCTGTGCGGATCAGAACATCCCTGAGGCGCCAGATTTCGCCCGGAAACCGGCTAGTTCTCGAGCGAGTTCCCGGCGGGGGTGCACTCTCTGCTCGAAGTCGCTGGACGTCAGAAATTTGCTCGGTTTCGTGGCCCGCCTCGTTGAGCCATTGCACTACCCGCTGCTCGAGTGGTTCGAAAAAAGCCGCATCTCGTTTGTCGTACGGCGCCTGGGCTACACGACAGTCGGAAAAGTCCACCCCTTGTATGCGGTGAGAGTCGAACTTCTCCAAAATTTTCTCACGATAATCGGAGCTCGACGAAAGTTGGTCGATATTTATCGAGAAATCGGCTGCCCGCCGTGCCTCCAACATCGTGAGCATATATAGTGTAAAATATGTAAGATAACTCGCTTCGGCCGAGGGGCGTCGCAATCCGTAAAATGAAAATTGGGCGGATATGCTCGTTTCGTCACAGGCCTCAAAGCCGATATGGTCCCTTAAAATGGAAATGACGCGGGGAGCTCCCGGAGCATTCAAGATAACTTGGTGTGCCGTGTCGAAATAGTCGGTCGCTTTCAGTGACCACCATTGATCCCAGGGATTGCGCCAGAGAAAAACATGAGAGCCGCCAAGCTGCTCTTTTAAAACAGCTATCCGGAGCGGTGTTCGGCATTCCTGAATGATCGGTTGAGCTGGAGCGGCTTCTATGATCGCCCTAAGATAGGCCGACGTTGCGCCCACTGCGACGCCGCCAAAATAACCGGAGTAGACTATCTCGGGCGATATGACATCTTTCCAAGCGGAATGGAGATCGTAAAGCTCTTGGAAATATGGCGTTTCAAGCTCAGGGTGGCGCGCGGTTCGCTGAAACGAGCCTGAGCCTTCAAATGGCAAGAGTAAATCAGGATTATAGCGCGAATAAAGTGCTATTTCATGGATAGGCTCTTGAAAGCAAGTATAGCATGGCTTGCCGTCATGCTTTACGCGCCTTAGCGCATTGAAAAGATACGTGCTGCCGCTTCTGTGGAGCGAATGAATAAATAAGGGGTCGCGACCCGATTCATTCATGAAACGAAATCCAACTCGAAGGACGCGTTGAGGTGTGTGGTCCCCATAAAAAATGGATGATCTGTATTTACAACATCGAAGACAATTTTGTTGTCGACCTTGTGGTAGACCTCCGTCAGGTGCGTATCATCGCGGTGAAGGCCAAATGAGACGGCATAGGAGCCGGGACCGAGAGCGCAATTGAAACGCAGCGTCGAAAGTAGAACCTGTCCAGCACGGGGTTTTTCGATGATTTGCTTTGTGTGCCAGGTATTGCTGCCCCAAATGATCTGGCCGGTCCGATCGGCGATACGGTGCCCAATGACAAGGCGGTCAAGATCGCGATTTATCGTGATACGGGCTCGGATTTCCAATTCTTCGCCTGTGCGCGCCACCTTTATCGGCGTTTCACCATCTGGATGATAGACGTCGATGGCCTCGACTTTGGCGAGGTCGTTGCCAAATTCTGTATAGGACCATCCATTCTTGTTTCGCTTCTGCTCGATGGACAGCTTCGCGTTCTCCCGCTCCGCGATCATCGCATTGTAGTAGTCGACGACTTCGTCCGGCTTGCCGTCCTTAAGAATCTTGCCCTTGTCGAGAAGGATCACCCGGTCGCTTAATGCTCGAACGTCGCCCATGCCGTGAGTGACCAGGATAATGGAAGCGCCTTCCGCCTTGAACTGCCTTATCCGGTCGAAGCTCTTGTGCTGGAAGTAACTGTCGCCCACTGAAAGAACCTCGTCCACGATCAAGATATCGGGTCGTTTCGCCGTGGCGAGTGCGAAGGCGAGGCGCGCTAGCATACCGCTCGAATAGATTCTGGTGGGCTGATCGAAGAATTCGCCGATTTCGGCGAACTCCTCGACGCTGGGCATCAAGGCCGTCAGCTCCTGTTGGGAAAAGCCCATCAGCCCCCCCGCCTGGTATATGTTCTGACGCCCGGTGAACTCGGGGTTGAACCCGAGACCCAGTTCGAGAATGGCACTGACCCTGCCGGTCACCGTAATCGATCCGGCTGTCGGACGAACGGTGCCGGTGATCATCTTGAGCAGCGTGCTTTTTCCGGCGCCATTCTGCCCGATCAGTGCGACGGCCTCTCCCTGCTCGACTTGGAAGGAGACGTCCCGGTTTGCCCAGAATTCGCTTTGCGGCGCGATGGACGCGCCGAACCAGTTGGCAAATCTTTGCAGATTGCTGCGGTATGTGGCGTAGGACTTGCCCACGTGGGAGACGTCAAGGACTAACGGCATCAGAGGGCATCCACCAGCTCAGGGCTCGCCCGGCGAAACACGGTAAAGGAGAGCAGCATCGCAAGGCCGCCGATCACAACGGTGGGCAGGAGACTTGTCCAGTGCGGCCCTTGGTTGAGCAGGAGGGCGTCTTGATAGAGCCCGACCAGAGGCGTCATGGGATTAAACGCAAGCAGCCACTGAAAATGCTGGGGCACGACGCTTCTCAAGTAAACGATAGGCGTGAACCAGAACCAAAGCTGCATGAAAACACTCATGAACTGAGCGACGTCGCGCGCGAATACATTCAGCACCCCCAGGAAAACGCCGATGCCGAATGCCATGGCTGAAATTACCAGCATTCCAGGAACGAGATACAGCCATGCCAAACCGGGAAAATGGCCGAAAAAAAGGAATATGATCATGATCGCGGCAAGCAAAAGGACGTGATTAATGAGCGCACTTCCCAGAATGATCACTGGAAGGCAGAGACGAGGAAAAGCAATCTTCTTCATTGCAGAAGCCTGCTCGATGAAGATGCCGATACTCCTGTTCAATATCTCGCTGAAAAGACCCCAGGCGGCCATGCCCGAAAGGAGATAGATCGGATAGGCGGCCGTATTGTCGCTATTAGGCATGCGGGCGCGCATGACTTCCGCGAGAACGATCGAAAAAATCAGAGATTGTGCGAGCGGGTGGAGAATGAACCAAAGCGCCCCCAGGCGCGAACGTGCAAAACGACCGCGCAGTTCACCTTTGATGGAGGAAATGACGAAATGTCGATAGTGCCATAGGCTTCGGAACATAGGTTTGACCTTTGTGCGCTGTTATGACGACGTCAGCGGACGTTACATACCCGATGCCAATATCCGAGAACGTCGGCTATTGTCTGTTCGAACGGCACTAATGGCTCCCAATTCAGCCTGGCGCGTGCTTTTGACGCATCACCCCAAGCCGAGGGGATATCGTTTGGGCGGAATTTTTCCGGATCAGCGCGCACTTCGATATCGATGCCTGCCTGTGCGACAAGCATATCCAATATGTCGTGGATTCTTCGGGGCTGCCCGGATGCGATGTTGTAGACATGGTCCGGTCCGTCATCCAAATCCATCGTCGCGGCGCTCGCATAGGCGCGCACCACGTCGCGAACATCGAGGAAGTCGCGCTCGGCTTCAAGATTGCCGACCTGAATGACCGGCTTGTTCTTGCCCGATACGATCTCTGCAACTTGGCGTGCGAAGGCGGAGACAACGTAGGCATCGGACTGGCCCGGGCCGGTATGGTTGAACGGGCGAAAGCGGATGGCGCGCAGGCCGTCATAGGCCATTTGACCGATCATCAGATCTGCTGCTGCCTTGGTAGCGCCATAGATCGTCATTGGCCGAAGCGGGGCACTCTCCGTCACCGGGCCGCGGGCGCTTTGGAAGGAAGCGCCGTACGCTTCCGAGCTGCCAACGTAAACGAACCGTGCCTGTGGCGCGTGGCGCATCACGGAATCGGCAAGATTCATCGTGCCTGTAACATTGACGTTCCAGGCATGTCGCGGCGCATTGCGTGCATCGGAAGGGGCGGCGACCGCTGCCAGATGGATAAGCGCGGTGGGCTGTACCTTCTGGACGGCCGTGTCGACCGCGTCCTGGTCCAGCAGATCGATCGGGTTTTGCCCTTCGCCGTGACCAAAAGCAAAAACCTCGCAGGAACCGTGCTCCCGCTCCAGCAACTGCAAGAGTGTCGTGCCGACGAACCCACTGGCCCCGGTTATCAGGATGCGATGCGTCAACGTGCCGATCATGTTGGCAAAGAGGGCTTTCCGATTACCCGCGGCTCGGCGGGTTGGTAAGGCGGTCGAGGTCCGCGTCCACCATTTCGCAGATCATTGCTTCCAGCGAGGTCGTCGCCTCCCATCCCAGCTTCTGCTTTGCCTTGGCGGGATTTCCGAGCAGAATTTCGACTTCGGCCGGTCTGAATAGGTCGGGATCGATCACAAGATGGTCATCCATCTTGAGCCCAACATGCTCGAATGCGATTCGGCACATGTCGCGCACAGTTGTCGTCCTGCCTGTCGCAACCACGTAATCGTCCGGCTGGTCCTGCTGTACCATCAGCCACATGGCGCGGACATAGTCCTTGGAATGACCCCAGTCACGCTTGGCGTCGATGTTGCCGAGACGCAATTCCTTTGCCATGCCTTTCTTGATGCGCGCGACCGCATCCGTGACTTTGCGGGTGACGAACTCGATGCCGCGAAGCGGAGATTCATGATTGAACAGGATGCCGCTTGAGGCATGCAGGCCGAAACTTTCGCGATAATTGACCGTAATCCAGTGACCATAGAGCTTCGCCACCGCATAAGGGGAACGGGGGTAGAAAGGTGTGGTTTCCGATTGCATCGGCTCCTGGATAAGGCCGTACATTTCCGAGGATGATGCCTGATAGAAACGGGCCTCCGGCGATTCCAGGCGGATTGCCTCAAGAACATTGGTCACGCCTATGCCGGTAACGTTGCCTGTCAGGATCGGCTGCTGCCACGATGACTTGACGAAAGATTGGGCCGCAAGATTGTAGACTTCATCCGGCTTCACATCGCGCATAGTTCTAACCAGACCGGACAAATCCGTGAGGTTTCCGTCCACGATCCGAACGTCTTTCTCGATGCCGAGCCACTTCAGGCGCGTGGTGTTCACATCGGCAGTGCTTGAACGCCGTGCAAGTCCGTGAACCTCATACCCTTTGGCAAGCAGAAGCTCCGCCAGATAGGCGCCGTCCTGCCCGGTGATGCCGGTAATCAAAGCTGTCTTTTTCATCGATGTTCTCGGTTTATCCGGTGACTGGTCGCCAAGCACCCAATGGATTGTCAGGCGCGGCCGTATACGTCGTCAAAACGCACGATATCGTCCTCGCCGAGATAATCGCCGCTTTGCACTTCAATGATCACCAGGTCAATCCGGCCCGGGTTTTCCAGCCTGTGTTTATGACCGCAGGGGATGTAGGTTGACTCGTTTGTCGCCAGGAACAGCTCCTGGTCGCCATTGACTATTTTCGCGGAGCCGCTGACCACGACCCAGTGCTCGGAGCGATGGTAGTGCATCTGCAAACTCAAACGTCTACCGGGTTTCACCTCGATGCGTTTGATTTTGAAGCGCTCGCCCTCCTCCAGAACCGTATAGGTGCCCCACGGCCTATGTACGGTGCTGTGGACCAAATGCGCCTCATGCCCGGAAGCCTTGAGGCCCTCGAACAACTTCTTGACGTCTTGAACGCGATCGCGGGAGGCGACAAGCAATGCGTCGGGAGAATCCACGATCACCAGATCGCTGACCCCGACCGTGCCGATGACGCGTTTGTCGGAACTTATATAGCTGCCGGTGGTGTCGACCATGTGAACATCGCCGCGTAGCCTGTTGCCGCTTTCGTCAGGAGTGATCAAATCGGCCATTGCGTTCCAAGATCCGATGTCGTTCCAATCCATGTCGCAAGGAACCACGGCAAGATTGTTCGCCTTCTCCATAACCGCATGATCGAGAGAGATACGCGGAGCGGAGCCAAAATGCTCGGGCGCGAGTTCGATTTTGGCAAAGCCTTCGCCTTGACTGAATCGGCCGTTCTCATAACTGTCGGAAACCGCCTGGATCACTTCGGGGCAATGCAAAGCCATCTCGTCGAGCATGCGTTGCGCGCTGAAGCAGAATATCCCCGCGTTCCAGAAGAAGCGTTTGGAGGCGACATAGGCCTTGGCTGTGTCGAGATCCGGTTTCTCAACGAAGCGGACGACTTTCTCACCATCGGCTTCGATGTAGCCGAATGCCGTGTCCGGTCTGGTCGGGCTGATGCCCAATGTGGCAATCCGCCCCAGTTTTGCGTATTCGATGGCCCGGCCCATAACGTCTAGAAACGCAGGCAAGTTGCCAATCATGTGATCGGCCGGGAAGACGCATAGAATCGCATCAGGGCCCTGCGTTGCCTTGGCATGGACAGTGGCTGCCGCCACGGCAGCGGCAGTATCCCGGCCTTCCGGCTCGAGCAGAAACGTACGCGGCAACACAACCGAATCCAGTTCGTCGAAGTCGTCCTTCGTGAGGAAAAGGTGGTCCCCGGACGTTACAGCCACGAGTTCCACCACGCCCTCAATGGACGCGGCGCGCAGCACCGTGTGCTGAATAAGCGAATGCCCATCCGCCACTTTAAGAAAAGGCTTGGGGTGCGATTGCCTTGAGGCAGGCCATAGTCGCGATCCGGCTCCACCGCTGATGATGACGGGAACCACTTTCATGAAATGACCTCTGCTTCGTTTGTGGATGCGATTGCCAGCGCCCTGTCGAGCGTCAGCGCCACAATCGCTCTCGCTCTGCCTGGGTCTGCTGCCTCCGAATAGCAGCGAAGTTCAGGCGCGTTGCCGGACGGCCGCAGATGGATGATCTCGCCAGTCAGCATTTGTGTCCTTAGGCCGTCGGTCTCGTCAACTTCAGCAACAGTCCCGAACGGGGCCAGAAACCGCTGCAGTGCAGGCCGATCCGCGAGCCGGCGCATCAAGCTGCGCGAACTCTCCACCGGGAAATTCTCAAGGCGTTCGCTTGCACAAGCCGGAAGATTCCACAACGCGCGCAGACCTGACAGCGATTTTCTTGTCGATGCGACCATCCCGAGGACAGCCAGGATGGGGAGCAGTGAATCCCGTGTCGGCAATGCCGTCAATGTCTTGCCGTGTAGCGAACAGTCCGACCCCAAGAGAACGCCACCATTGGCTTCAAAGCCCACAACGATTTTCCCGGGGCGGTGTGAGGCTTCCATGGCTTCGACAACAAAGGGAGATCCGACCTTCGTTCTCAGAACCGTAAAACCGAAGGCTTTCGAAATACCTGAATTCGAAGTCACGGGCGTCACCACGATGTCAGCCCGCAGGAACAGAGCCGTGGCGAGGCCGATCAGGTCGCCGCGAAACAGGTCACCATTCTCGTCGGCAATCAGTGGCCGATCAGCATCGGCATCGGTCGACACGATGGCGTCGAGGTGGAATTCCCGCGCCCAACCCTTGAACTTTGCAATTGTGGTTTCGTCAACGGCTTCGGTATCGACGGGTACGAAGGTCTCCGATTTCCCGACAGGTGTCACATCTGCGCCAAAGGATCGGAGAACCTCCACCAGAAGATCCGCCGCGACCGAACTGTGCTGATAGACGCCGAGCCTCAGGCCCGAAAGGGACCCAGGCTCCAAGATGTCATCGGCGCGCGCGCGATAGGCGGCGATCGCATTGTCGTGATGTCCCGGCAAAGCCGTACCTATTGGCGGCGGGGGGCAATAGGCGTCTAGCCGTTCGGCAGCATAGTGTGCCATAGCGGCTTCATCGGCCTTGGTGATCTCGCCCCGCGGGCTATAGAACTTGATGCCATTGCGGTCCGCAGGGATGTGCGAACCCGTAACCATGAGCGCCGCTGCGTCATGCTGCCCGGCATACAACGCCAAGGCTGGCGTTGGAATGGCACCGCAATCGATCGGTTGAAACCCACTTGCCGCCAAGGCAGCCATGCAGTTGGCGGCGATCGTCGGACTGCTATCGCGCAAGTCGCGACCAACGAACACCTTGGCCTTCGATCGGACCCCATCGGCAACGAGACGCCAAGCGAAAGCCTCCGTATAAAGGCCGCTGGGTTTCCCGACTAATTCTGAAGCCAACCCTCGCAGGCCACTTGATCCAAACTTCATCACTTCGCTTTGGCTGGTAAAGGGAAGACCGTCATATTGCAGCAGACTTGGCTGTCAACCGCAAAATCGCTTCGGGCGGTTCACCTTTCCTTCCAGCTATCCACACTGCATTCCCAGCCGCGTCGACAGGGTGAGAGCCGTCTGGCGTCAAGGACCGAGCGATGGCCTCACGATCGCGCTGCCGGCATTCTCGAACCGCTTGATATCTGCGGAACCATAGGCCATAGGTCGAGAGCAGACCGCACCAGGGCAAAGAGTAGTCAAGGATTGACCTCTCCGGCCGACCCCTCTCTCTATCCTGAGTTGCTGTCGGACTCTAGGGCTCTTTGCAGTTGATGTGCAAGATCTTGATCAAACGGACTTTCTCTTCACCCGCCAACCTATGAAAAAATCTCTGGCGATGATTTCAAGTCCACGCTATGCGATACACGCGGCGGGGGCCGAAGATTTGGTACTAAAAAGAAGCCGCCGGTGACGGATGGTATTCGCTCTAGAGCCACTTTAGTATTGAAGTCTTCGCGCCTGGAGTTCAGTACCGTCCGATGAAATCCTATGTAGAAGCTGTACCCGGACTCCGGCCCACAATGCGTCGCGCCATCATCATGATTCAAGACATCGCCATGGTTTTGGTGGCGGTGGCGCTTAGCCTGACTTTATCGCAGTCGAGGCTGTCGTTCGAAGCGTTCTCTCCAGCGGGTTTCGCTTGCTGGGCGAGCATCATTATTCTTAGTCATCTGTTATTCAGATATTGCGGCCTCTACAATACTGTGTGGCGCTTCGCCTCGACGCCGGATTTCTTCAACATCCTGAAGGGCTGCGCAATACTGACCATCGTCCTTTACTGTGTTTCGCTTTTTGTTCGTTCCTTTCAGCCGGTGGCGGGCCTCAATGAGCGCCAGTTCATCGTCTTCTTCCTGGTTTCTTTCACGATCATCTCGGCGCCCCGGATTTTCTACCGGTTCTTTCGCGACGGCGCGAGCTGGCGCATTCTGAGTCGCGGCAAGGCTTCGACCAAGAGAGCGGTGTTTGTCGGCAAGCTGAGCGAGGCCGACGTAATCATCCGTTTCACGCGCACGACGCAGCCTGTAGAGTATTCAATTGCAGGGATTATGGCGATTGAGCACGGTGTTCCGCAGGGCACTCGGATCCAGGGCGTTCCCGTCGTGGCCACCCGCCCCCGCCTGATCGAGGTGCTGGAAGAATACGCCAAGGGTACGACAAGCCTGGACCTGCTGATTTTCGGCAGCGGCGCCGAACATGAGATCGAGGAGTATTCGGAGCTCGTCCGTGTTGCCCGGCAAGGCGACATAGCGGTGGTGCAGTTCTCGGGGCTTTCGCAGCTCGGCCAGGAGGGAAAGCTCGTTCTCGACGAGGTCGAGATGGAAACGATCCTGCGCCGCCCCACGGTTCCGTCCGACATCGAACGCATCGGGGCCTTCGTCGGCGGCAAGCGCGTCCTGGTCACCGGCGGCGCCGGTTCCATCGGCCGCACCCTGGTCAAGAGGTCACTGGAACTGGGCGCGGAGGCGGTGCTGGTTGCCGACAATTCCGAGTTCGGCATTTTCCAGTTGAGCCAATACGTCGAAGAGAAGGACCATGACCGCCTCAAGGTCCGCATTGTCGATGTCGCCGACCGGCGCCAGATGACGCGTGTCGTCACCGAGTTCAAGCCGGACATCGTTTTCCACGCCGCGGCACTGAAGCATGTGCCTTTGCTCGAGGAAAACTGGGATTCGGCCATCCAGACCAATGTCTTCGGAACGCTTGTCTGTGCCGAGGTTGCCGCCAAATGCGGCGTCAAGCAATTCGTGCTTGTTTCGAGCGACAAGGCCGTGGACCCGACATCCGTGCTGGGCCTGACGAAGCGGGCGGCCGAACAGATCGTCAGCGCCTTGCATGAAACGCCCGCCGGCGAGCCCGGCGCACGGCGCCCCGCCACCAAGTTCATAGCCGTTCGGTTCGGCAATGTCTTTGGCAGCAATGGCTCGGTCGCAACCATATTCCAGGCGCAGATCGAGGCCGGAGGTCCGGTCACCATAACCGACCGGCGCATGACGCGCTATTTCATGACCGTGGCCGAAGCCGTCGACCTCGTCATCATGTCCGCGGCCGATGCCGCCTCGCGGAAAGCCGGCGACGACTACGCCGTCTACATGCTCGACATGGGCAAACCGGTGCCGATCCTCGAAGTTGCCGAGACGATGATCCGCATGTCCGGAAAAAGCCCATACACGGACATCCCCATTCGCTTCACCGGAATCCGGCCGGGTGAAAAACTCCATGAAACGTTGCATGGTGAGGATGAGGAGCTGGTCGAACTCGGCATTTCCAAGATTTTTGGCCTGAGCACCGATGTCGCGGAATGGTCCGATGTCCAGGCGGCGCTTGCGGCCCTGCAGCAATCCGTGAAGAGCCAGGACAAGGCATCCTCGCTCGCTGTGCTTGCGGGTCTTGACCATACCAAGAAGGTAAGAGGGGACGTGCCTGAGGCCGTGATCCCGAAAGCGGCCGGGCAGGCGAACTGATGCTTCGAAAGACCCTGGCCTTCTTAGGCGCTTGAGCAGTCTGCGCAAGAGCGGCATTTATCGGCGGACCTTCGGGACTCTGGGGCGCTGGCTGGCGAGGGGTCGAGCTTGGTCGAGCGATAGCCTCATGCTACGTCGAGCGGATTCGTATTTCGTCTTTGGTTTTGGCAACGAGCACTATCGGCGGTTCATGAAGACAGCCAAGCAAATCTTCGATCTTGCCGGCGCGGCGCTGCTGCTCCTGGTCACGTCACCCGTCCTAGCGCTCGCTGTCCTGGCTGTTCGTATATCGTCGCCCGGTCCGGCCATCTTTTCTCAAACGCGGGTTGGCCGCGATGGCGTGCTCTTTCGCTGTCACAAATTGCGCACGATGTATGTCGGCACGCCATCCTTGCCTTCGCACGAGGCGCCGGCGAATGCCGTGACGCCGGCCGGAAAAACCCTGCGGAAGTTCAAGCTCGATGAGCTGCCGCAGTTCTGGAATGTTCTGAAGGGCGAGATGAGCTTGGTCGGACCGCGTCCCTGTCTGCCGACGCAAACCGAGCTGATCGAGTGCCGCCGACGGCTGGGCGTTTCATCGGCGCTTCCCGGCATCACCGGCCTGGCTCAGGTCAAGGGCATCGACATGTCGGACCCGGCCCTATTGGCCGAAACCGATGCCGACTATCTCAAGGTCGCCTCGATCGGCCTTGATCTTCGCATCCTGCTTGCGACGATTTATCCAGGTTGAGCTTGCCTGCTGCGCGCCGCGATTTCGCTTAGACGATCAAGCGTCGCTGTTTCCGGCAGCCAGCCCTGCGAGACGAGCAGGGAAGGGTCGCATATCTGTGTCGCCGTCATGCTTTCCCAAAACGCCCGCTTGCCTAGCGCCACCGCGGCCATCCGCATCAGGCTGGCCGGTACGGCAGCCAGGCGCACCGGCCGCCCAAGTCCCTTACGGAAGGCGCTTACGACGGCTGCCACCGACACCGGAGGCACGTCGCTGGCTATATAGGCAGGGCTGAGCGGCCCCGGATGAGCCAACAAATGCCGCACGGCTTGCGCGGCTGCGTCGGCCGACACCAGCGAGCGGGTTCCTGTCAGAATACCTGTCGGCAGCGGCAGGCCCGTATCGGCCAGGCGCATCAGCATTGCCAGATTGCCCTTCATGCCGCTTGCGTAGGCCGCCGGCAGGCGCAGCACGGCGGCGTCGGCGCGGCCGTGCGATGCATAGGCGTCCAGGACCCTGATCTCGCCCTCGCGTTTCGAGCGCCCGTAGGCGCATTGCGGATCGGGGACCGTATGCTCGTCGATCGTTGCGCTGACGCGGGCGCCGATCACGGCCCGGACCGATGACAGTTGGATGAAGCGTCCGCTTGCCTGCATGGCAGCCGCATGCGCCAGCCGCGCGCTCAGTTCCGCGTTGGCGGCTCGGTAGTCGGCTTCAGTGGCACCGCCGTGATCATTGTTCAGGCCGGCGCAATGAACGACGTCCGTGACATCGCGGGTGACGGCAAGGAAGGCCTCGGCCGGCGCATCGAAACGCGGCAAGGCGACGATGTCGCTGCCCGAAGCGAGGCTTTCGGGATAGCGCGAGGCGAGGCGAACCTCCACGCCTGCCTCGCAAAGCCTTTGCACGACGAGACGTCCGATGAAGCCCGATGCGCCTGTGACCAAGACCTTCATTGCCTTGCCCGGAGCCGCTATTGCGTGACTGGCGGAAGCGGCATCTCTTCCGGCAACGGGGCCTGACGTCCCGACGCAAGATAGGTCCCGGATACCAGGAAGACCATGAACACCGAATCCAGGATGTCTTGGCCGATCAGGATGCCTGTCATCCCAGCCGTCAGGTAGATGATCACCATCATGACGACCATGGTGGCGCCAAAGCGCTCGATCGGGTCGGCGCTGTTGCGCAGGACCAGGGCGGCGTTTCTGCCGGCGACGACAAAGATCGCCGCCAAAGTCACGGCGCCCAGGATGCCCGCCTGTACCAGTGCCGTCAGGAAGCCATTGTGGAAATGATTGAAACCTGCCGTTTTCGCGAACAGGTCTTGGAAGCCCTGCCTGATCAAGAGCTGGTTGGCGCCCACTCCGTGTCCGAACAAGGGCATGTCGCGGAATGCCTTCAGGCCGATGTCCCAGAGGGCAACACGTATTCCAAGCGAGGTGTCGGAATTGCCGTGCGCCCCAAGCGCGTCCCAATCAGAGCGCAGAAAATCAAATCTGTCGGATATTGTATGGAAGCCGATAGCGGCGACCGCGACGCCGATCGCCGCCAGCAGAAGCAGCAGACGGACGGCATTCTTCCCTTTCAGCCAATGCTGGTTGATCAACAGCACGGCAATGCCGGAAATCAGCAGCGCCAGCCAGATGATGCGCGTGCCGGAATAGATGATGGCGATCGTTCCGCCGAGCGCTGCGCAGATCAGCGCACTCTTGTGCCTTTCGATGCCCGACAGGGCACCGGCCACGCAGGCCATCACTGCAAGGCAGACGACCGTGGCGAACACGATCGCATTTCCCGCTCCGCCCTCCGCCCTCATCCCGATCCAATATTGCTGGATGATCGCCAATACCAGCGCGACGAAACAGGCGGCCATGCTGCTGAGGATTATGATCCGGACAAGGGTTGCTTTCTGCGTAATGCTCCAGGTTGAATAGGAGAGGGGGAAAAACAGGAAGGTAACGAGCGGGATCAGATGCGGCGCATCCCTGACGATTGCGTTGTTGGCGAGCGAAGCCAGGAGATTTGCCGCGCAATAGGCATAGATCGCGACCGTGAGCGCCATCATCGCCCGGTCGATGTTGAAGCGCCTCTTTTTCGAGGCGATCAAAAGAACCGACCACAGGCCGCCGCCGTTGAACACGAAGCTCACCACAGACCCCAGGACCGGTGGAAAAAAGAAGCAAGCGATGGAAAAATAGATATTGATCCGCGCGGGCGAGAACTGCCGTCTTATCGATGAAAGCTGGCTCAAGGGCGGCTCACCATTCTCGGACGCTTCACACGGCGGATTGTCTGACGGCGGCGAACATAGCCCTGCCGAAATTGCCCGTGTCGCATCGTGCATCTGCCCGCTTTCAGGGGCCGGTATAGCGGCTTGGGTCTTTTTCTGAAAGTGCATCAAGGCCGATTGCCACCGAAAATCGGTAGTCGCTGGCAGACGATCGGATTTGGGCGCGGCGAAGACTGCGTGCTTTTCATCAAGCAATTTTTTCCCCCGCATTTTCTCAGCCGCCGGCGTGACAAGCAGGAATTTCCGCATTTTGACGCATGGATGGAAAATTCATTCCCGAACCACTCCTTGCCAGGCGCGTCTTGCATTGTTCTGGGCAGCGGCGATCTGCTAGAACGCCCGCAAGAATAACATTGTCCAGAAGCAAGCTTGAACCGGGCGGGAAGCCCGATGATTTGATGCCAGGTCTTCTGTCGGAAGGCACGAGAGAACGCTAGACAGGCCATGACAACAGCGCTTACGCACCTGCAGCGGCTTGAGGCCGAGTCAATCCACATATTCCGTGAAGTCGCGGCCGCCTTCGCCAAGCCGGTCATGCTCTATTCCGTAGGCAAGGATTCGTCCGTGCTGATGCACCTGGCGATGAAGGCATTCTATCCCGCCAAGCCGCCCTTTCCGTTCCTTCATGTCGACACAACCTGGAAATTTCGCGAGATGATCGCCTTTCGCGATCAGATGGCGCAAAAACTCGGTTTCGATCTCCTGGTTCACGTCAACCAGGATGGCGTGCGCGACAACATCAATCCCTTCGATCATGGCTCGAACACGCACACCCATGTGATGAAGACCGTGGCGCTGCGCCAGGCGCTCGACAAATACGGTTTCGATGCCGCCTTTGGCGGCGCCCGCCGCGACGAGGAAAAATCGCGCGCCAAGGAGCGCATCTTTTCCTTCCGCAACGCCCAGCATGTCTGGGATCCGAAGAACCAGCGTCCCGAAATGTGGAAGATCTTCAACACCCGCATCGCCACGGGTGAATCGATCCGCGTCTTTCCGCTGTCCAACTGGACCGAACTCGACATCTGGCAGTACATCCTGCAGGAGAACATCCCGATCGTGCCGCTCTATTTCGCCAAGCAGCGGCCGGTCGTGGAACGCGATGGCATGCTCATCCTCAAGGACGACGATCGCATGAAATTGCGCCCCGGTGAGGCGATCGAGAATCGGCTGGTGCGCTTCCGCACGCTCGGCTGCTACCCGCTGACCGGCGCCATCGAATCGGAAGCAGACACGCTGGAAGCTATCGTCGGCGAGATGCTGACCGCGCGCACCTCCGAACGGCAGGGCCGCCTGATCGACCGGGACGAAGCCGGCTCGATGGAAAAGAAGAAGCGCGAGGGGTATTTCTGACCATGCGCCACATCATGGCAAAGAGCCTCGCACCTACCGACGGCGTCCGCGATTATCTGGCGGCGCAGGAGAAGAAGTCGCTGCTGCGCTTCCTCACCTGCGGCTCCGTCGACGATGGCAAGTCGACGCTGATCGGCCGTCTGCTCTCCGACACCAAGCAGATTTTCGAGGACCAGCTTGCCGCGCTCGAACGCGATTCGCGCAAGCACGGCACGACCGGCGACGACATCGATTTCGCACTGCTGGTCGACGGTCTCGAAGCCGAGCGCGAGCAAGGCATCACCATCGACGTCGCCTATCGCTTCTTCGCCACGCCAAAGCGCAAATTCATTGTCGCCGACACGCCCGGCCACGAGCAGTACACGCGTAACATGGCGACCGGCGCGTCCACCGCCGACCTGGCAATCGTGCTGATCGATGCGCGGCAAGGCGTGCTGCGCCAGACCAGGCGCCACTCGATCATCGCCTCGCTGCTCGGCATCCGCCATATCGTGCTGGCCGTCAACAAGATCGATCTCGTCGATTTCGATCGGGCGGTCTTCGACCGGATCACGCAGGACTATCAGCAGTTTTCGCGCGATCTCGGCTTTGAGACCATCGTGCCGATCCCGATGTCGGCGCGCTACGGCGACAACGTCACCGGCCGCTCCGACAGGATGGAATGGTATTCCGGCCCGACGCTGATCGAACATCTCGAAACCGTTTCGGTCGACGAGGCCGCGGCCGAGTTACCGTTCCGTTTTCCGGTGCAGTACGTCAACCGCCCCAATCTCGATTTTCGCGGCTTCGCCGGAACGATCGCCTCGGGCGCGATCTCGCAAGGCGACGAGGTCGTCGTCGCCAAATCGGGCAAATCCTCCCGCGTCAGGCGCATCGTCGCGCAGGGTGGCGACCTCGCCCAGGCGGTTGCCGGCCAGGCCATCACGCTTGTCCTCGATGACGAGGTCGAGATTTCCCGGGGCAACATGCTGGTGGCGCCTGCGGCACGCCCGCAGGTCGCCGACCAGTTCGCCGCCAACATCGTCTGGTTCGACGAACATGCGCTGCTGCCGGGCCGCTCCTATATCCTGCGCACCGAGACCGACCAGACCAGCGCTACCGTCACCGATTTGAAATATCGGGTCAATGTCAATGACTTCGCCCGTGAAGCTGCCAAGTCGCTCGAGATGAACGAAGTAGGCATCTGCAACATCTCGACGCGCACGCCGATCGCTTTCGACACCTTCGCCGAGAACCGTACAACCGGCGCGTTCATCCTGATCGACCGCATCAGCAACGCCACGGTCGGCGCCGGCATGATCCTGCATTCGCTGCGCCGTGCCGAGAACATCCATTGGCAATCGCTCGATGTCGGCAAGCGGGTACGTGCCGACATCAAGAACCAGCGGCCCGCCGTGTTCTGGTTCACGGGGCTGTCGGGCTCGGGCAAATCGACCATCGCCAACCTGTTCGAGAAGAAGCTGTTCGCCTCCGGGCGCCATACCTACATTCTCGACGGCGACAATGTCCGCCACGGCCTCAACCGCGATCTCGGCTTTACCGACGCCGACCGCGTCGAAAACATCCGCCGCGTCGCCGAAGTGGCCCGCCTCATGGCCGATGCAGGGCTGATCGTCATCGTTTCCTTCATTTCGCCTTTCAGCGCCGAGCGGCGCATGGCCCGCGAATTGATGGCCGAAGGCGAGTTCATCGAAGTGTTCGTCGACACGCCGTTCGAGGAATGCGCCAGGCGTGACCCGAAAGGCCTCTACGCCCGGGCGCTCAATGGCGAGATCAAGAACTTCACCGGTGTCGACTCGCCTTACGAAGCGCCGGAAAAACCGGAAATCCATCTGAAGACGCTCGGCAAATCGGCCGAGGAGATGGTAGATGCCCTGGAACACTGGCTGAACGAGCGTGACATTGCCGAAGACCAATACGACAATGGCGGCGGCATCTGACGACAGGTCGATGCTCGAGATTTTCGAGGGGCTCGCTTTGGCGGCTGGCCGCGAGGTCATGCGTGTGTTCCACGCCGGCTGCGCGGTCGACCAGAAATCAGATTCCTCGCCGGTGACCGAGGCGGACCGCGAGAGCGAGAAGATCATTCTGGCCGGATTGCGTGCCGCCTTTCCCGACATTCTCTGCGTGGCCGAGGAGGAAGCATCCGCCGGCATCGTGCCGCCGGACCTGGACGGGGCTTTCTTCCTGATCGATCCGCTGGACGGCACCAAGGAATTTGTCAATCGCCGCACCGATTTCACCGTCAACATCGCGCTTGTCCGCCACGGCGTGCCGGAAGTCGGCGTCGTTTTCGCGCCCTGCACGGGCCGGTTCTTTTCCGGGCTGCCGGGCAAGGCGGAATTCCTCGAAATAGATGGCGACTTCCGCATCGTCTCTCGCCGGCCGATTTCGGTGAGGGCGGCTGCGACGCCGCTGGCGGTGGTTGCGAGCCGCTCCCACAACACGCCCGAAACCGAAGCCTATATTCGTGACCTAGGCGTCGCTGAGATCGTCTCTGTCGGCTCGTCGCTGAAATTCTGTCTGGTCGCCAATGGCGAGGCGGACATTTATCCGCGCTTCGGTCGTACCATGGAGTGGGATACCGCGGCCGGCGATGCCGTGCTGCGCGCCGCCGGCGGCATCACGCGCACGCTGGACGGACAGCCCTTGATGTATGGCAAGCGAAACCAGGGCGGCGATGCGGATTTCGCCAATCCGCATTTCATCGCCAGCGGCAGGGCAGGGGCAAGCCCCGCCTGAAGCCGGCTGGTTACTCGGCCGCGGCCTGCGCCGAGTTCGATCCGATATAGTTGCGGATTGTCTCGATGATCCGGTCCTGATCGGCTTCGCTGAGATAGGGGTGCATCGGTAGGCACAGGATGCGCTTGGGCAATTGCTCGGATACGGCAAGGCCGGTCGGCGTTCTCGGATAGTCGCGATAGGCGATCTGCTCGTGCAGCGGCTTCACATAGTAGATGACCGACGGAATGCCTTTTTCGCCGAGATGAACCTTCAGCCCGTCGCGCTTGGGCGTCTCGATGGCGTATTGCGCCCAGGCCGAGCGGCTGCCGTCCAGGTTGCGGGCTGCCGTGACGACATCGCCAAGCCCTTCGGCATAACGGTTCGCCACCATTTGCCGGGCAACCATCTCGTCCTCGAGAATGGCGAGCTTTTCGATCAGGATCGCGGCCTGCAGCGTGTCGAGCCGTGAATTGATGCCGACCCGGATGTTGTCATATTGCGTCTCGCCCTTGCCGTGGAAGGCGAAGGAGCGCAGCTTGTCGGCCAAGGCGTCGTCGTTGGTGAACATCGCTCCGCCGTCGCCGTAGCAGCCGAGCGGCTTCGCCGGATAGAAACTGGTCGAGCCGACCGTGCCGAACGACCCGCACATCTTGCCGTCCGCCGAACCGCCCATCGATTGGGCGGCATCCTCGATCACCATCAGGCCTTCTCGGTGGGCGATCGCCATGATGGCATCGTAGTCGGCGGCAAGGCCGAAGAGGTCGACCGGAATGATCGCCCTGGGCTTCAGCCGGCCTTCTTTCTTGATCATCGTGATCGCCGCCTCGAGGCTGGCGATGTCGATGTTGTAGGTGTTGGGATCGACGTCGACGAAAACCGGCTCGGCCTTGGCCAGCGCCACCACTTCCGCCGTGGCGGCAAAGGTGAAACTCGGAACGAACACGGCATCGCCCGGGCCGATCCCGGCGGCGAACAGCGGCAAAAGCAGTGCGTCGGTGCCGTTGGCGCAGGCCACGACGTGCTTGACGCCGACATAGGCGGCGAGCTTTTTCTCGAATTCGGCTACCTGGGGACCGAGGATATAGCGGCCGTCCTCGACGACATGGTCGATCGCGGCCTTCAGCCGGTCGCGGATTCGTTCGCGCTGTGCGCCAAGATCGATGAACTGCATGTCGTCCTCAAACGATTTTAACCGGGCGGTCTAGCCTCGACCCGCTGGTATCAGAATTGCGCCTGCCGAGAAAGCCGGGCGCGCGGAGCGACAAATTGCCCGGTCGTGGCAGTCTGTTACCGCATTTTCCGGTGTCGGTCAGCCGGACGCCGGAAATCCGGGATTCGTGCGGCGCAATTACGGCCTTATAACCCCAGAGTCGACCCTGCTAAACATAAAGTGATCGGCCGGCTCAATCCATGTTGGGCCTTACCACGGCCCGAACTTGGGTCAGCCAAGGCCTGAGAACGGCCAGTCCGCAGTGCGGCAGCTATCCGAAGATAGGAATTTTTTCTTGACTGGGTGAAGGCAACTATGCTACATATTTGCCCATGGTGCTGAGTTGCGCCAAGGACCCGCCGCACAGGCGGGTTTTCTTTACTACCTCATCAACAGCGCGCCGGCGAAGGTTCCAAGGAACCTGTTAATTCGGATTCGTTCCTCTGGCGCGCCACTCAGGCGATCTCATGGCGCCAGGGCGGATTGGCGCCGGCCCGCGCCACGGTTACCGCCGCTGCCTTGGCACCAAGCACCAGCGCCTTGCGGATAGCGTCCTGCGACAGCCCGGAGATTGCCGCCTTCGTCAGCAGGCCTTGTTCGTGCAGGGAGGCGAGGATGCCGGCATTGAACGTATCACCGGCGCCGACCGTATCGACCACCTCGACTTTTTGCGGCGTCACGCTGACCATGTGATCCCTGGTGTAACCGACGGCGCCTTCGGCGCCATGGGTCACGACGATCAGCTTGGGTCCGCGGTCGAGCCAGTTGCGCACGACATCCTCGTGCGAGCCGGCTTCGTCGAACCAGTGAAGATCTTCATCCGAGAGTTTCACGATATCGGCCATCGCCATCATCTCGCGGATACGCTTCAGATGCTTTGCCTTGTCCGGGATGAAGTTCGGCCGGATGTTGGGGTCGAGCATCATGACGCGACGACCATGCTCGCGCTTCATCAATTCCTCGTAGGCGGCCCCCGCCGGGTCCGAAATAAGGCTGATGGCGCCGAACAGCATGGCCTCGATCTCCGGACCAAGTTGCGGCAGATCCTCGCCGGTCAGCATGCGCCCGGCGGTGTTCTCGTCGTAGAAAGTGTAGCTTGCCTGGCCATCGTTCAGCCGCACGAAGGCGAGCGTCGTCGGCCGGGGCGAAGTGTGCGCATAGGTGGAACTGACCTTGCTCGCCCCGAGCGCTTCGCGGAGCTGGCCGCCGAACAGGTCCGACGACAGGCCCGAGAAGAAGCTGGCAGGAGCGCCCAGCCGGCCGAGCGCAATGGCGGTGTTGAACACCGCGCCGCCGACATAGGGTGCGAAGGCCCGTTCTCCCTCCGTCGTCGTGCGCGGCAGCATATCGATCAGGGCCTCGCCGCAGCAAAGGATCATTGTCTTGTCGTCTCCGGCGGATGGATCACGCCCTTGCGGATGATGATGTTGGCGTAGAGCCTGGGTTCGCTGGTCGCGACGATGGCGTGCGCGGCCCTGACGCGTGCATAGAAGTCGGCACCGGCCAGCGCAACCACCTTGCGCCCGGGCGCGCGTTTTGCACACAGCACTTCGATTTCATGATGCACGGGATCGGCGAGCGAGGGGTCGCCCTTGGCCGAGGCGCGAAACAGCGCCTCCGGCACGACGTCATCGACGGGCAGCACGCTCAATATGGCGTCCAGCACCGGAATGAGATGGTGGCCGTCGGCCCGCACCAGCCGCTTTGCCTGCTCTTCGGCCGGGTAGTTTCCATCGACCAGGGCGATTTCGTCGCCATGCCCCATCGCACGCAGGATCGCCAGAAGCTCCGGACCGAGCAGCGCCGGAATTCCGATCAGCATTCAGATGCTCCTGGAAATCGTGGTCGAACCGATCAGGAAGCGCTCGGATAGTGGCAGGCTGGCGCCGCCGAGAGCGCGCGCGTGAATACCGACGGTGCCTTCGCGGACGTTTGGCAATTTCAATCCCTCGGCATCGATCGTGTCGATGGTTGCGATGACGGCGTCGACCAGCCTGCGGCGCACCTGCGTCGGCATCCAGCCGTCGATCACCGCCGCCTCGAAGTCGATGACGGACGACGCCGCGACGATGGCATAAGCGAGCGCCCGCGAGGCGTTTGTGATCCAGTCGTCGAGCTCGGCGCCGATCTCGCCCCAGTCGTCGGGCGACGTCCAGAGATGCGAAGCCTCGACGCCACGCGCATTGAGCGCCTTTTCGAGCATGGCGATCGAGGCCACGTCGATCAATTGGGTCGGCTTTCCCTCCGGTCCGGGCACCGGCATGGAGCCCAGCGCGCCGGCGTTGCCGGTCGGGCCGCCAAAGAGCCGCCCGTTGAGGACGATGCCGCCGCCGGCAAAGGCGCCGATATAGAAATAGACGAAATCACGCGGGGCGCCTGCCTGGCCGAAGACCAGTTCCGCGCCGCAGGCCGAAGTGGCGTCGTTCTGCAGATAGACCGGAAAATCGCATTGCGCCTGGATGTCGGCGCGGATATCGCGATGGCGCCATTCGTCCATGACGTCGCGCGGCGCGCCGGCGGTATCGGCCCAGTTCCAGAGCTCGAAAGGCATGGCGATGCCGAGCCCCGCTATGCGTTTGTCCTGCGCGGGCGAAAGCTCGCCACGCATCTTCTTCATGCCTGATGTGACGAATTCCACCGTCTCGCGCGGGGCAGGGTAGCGGTAGGAATGCTGCAGCATCGAACGTACATTGCCGAGGAAATCGATCAGCACGAGTTCGGCGCTGCGGCGGCCGATCTTTAGGCCGATGAAGAACGCGCCTTCGGGATTGAGCGCCATGGGGATGGAGGGCTGGCCGATCTTGCCGCGCAGCGGCGCCTGCCGCAGCAGCAGGCTTTCCTCCTCGAGCTCGCGCATGATGACGGAGACGGTTTGCGCCGACAGTCCGGTCATGCGGGCGATGTCGGACTTCGCCAGGCTGCCATGCTGGCGCACCAGCGACAGCACCAGCCGCTCATTGTGGTCCCGCATGCCGCTCTGGTTGGTACCACGGTGAATAAGGCTCTCATTCGCCTCGGGCGAACCATGCCTGGCAATGGCCGTCTCCACCCCTGTTCCTCCCGTCATTTCCCCTCGAGGCTTTTGGAACAGAATGTGCGAACGGCGCAAGGCTGTCAATAATAAATAAGAGTGATTTAATTATTGACAGAGAGATTGGTCTGGTGTCATTTGAGGCAGGCATCCCACCGGGAGAGGTTGCTTGGATGCCGTACGGGTGCCGGTTGGTCGGCATCCGGAATGTTCCACTGGGAGGAAAATCGTGACCAATACAAAACTGTTGAAGTCCACCGTCTTTGCGGCGGCCGCTCTGGGCCTGATGGCATTCGCCTCGTCCGCATCCGCGGCCGGTGTCGGCGCCTGCCTGATCACCAAGACCGACACCAATCCCTTCTTCGTCAAGATGAAGGAGGGTGCGACCGCCAAGGCCAAGGAGCTTGGTGTCGACCTCAAGACTTATGCCGGCAAGATCGACGGCGACAGCGAAAGCCAGGTCGCGGCGATCGAGAGCTGCATCGCCGACGGCGCCAAGGGCATCCTCATTACCGCGTCCGACACCAAGGGCATCGTGCCGACGGTGAAGAAGGCGCGTGACGCCGGCCTGCTGGTGATCGCGCTCGACACGCCGCTCGATCCGATCGACGCCGCCGACGCGACCTTTGCCACCGACAATTTGGAGGCCGGCAAGCTGATCGGCGCCTGGGCCGCCGCGACGCTCGGCGACAAGGCCAAGGACGCCAAGATCGGCTTTCTCGACCTGACCCCCTCGCAACCGACCGTGGACGTGCTGCGCGACCAGGGCTTCATGATGGGCTACGGCATCGACGTGAAGGATCCTAACAAGATCGGCGACGAGGATGACGCGCGCATCGTCGGCCATGACGTCACCAACGGCAATGAGGAGGGCGGCCGCAAGGCGATGGAGAACCTTCTGCAGAAGGACAACACCATCAATGTCATCCACACCATCAACGAGCCGGCCGCGGTCGGCGCCTATCAGGCGCTCAAGGCCGTCGGCCTGGAAAGCCAGGTGCTGATCGTCTCCGTCGATGGCGGCTGCCCCGGCGTGAAGTCAGTGGCCGAAGGCGTCATCGGCGCGACATCGCAGCAATATCCGCTGCAGATGGCGGCGCTCGGCATCGAGGCCATCGCCAATTTTGCCAAGGACGGCACCAAGCCGAAGCCGACCGAAGGCAAGAACTTCTTCGACACCGGCGTCAATCTGGTGACCGACAAGCCGGCCAATGGCGTGAAGTCCATCGACACCAAGGAAGGCCTCGCCAAGTGCTGGGGCTGATGCCGGTCTGACTGGCAACGAAAAACGGAGCGGCCGGACTTGATCCCCGGCCGCTTCGGGTGGACGATGGTCGCGTGACCGCGAACAATCCCGGCAGGAGACCGGAAAGACGTGGACGGGTGTCGCCGCGTGGCTGATACCCTACGGGGAGGAAACATGTCTCAAGCTCAGGAATTCGAGAAGGTTCTCTCGGGCAGCGACACGAGCGTTGCCGCGTTTGACGAGCATAAATCGGCGGTCAGACGCATCCAGCATTTTCTGCACTCGACGCCGGCCGCGGTGCCGCTGATCGTTCTGGTCCTGGCGATCATCGTGTTCGGCCTCACCATTGGCGGGCGTTTCTTCTCGTCCTACACGCTGACGCTGATCCTGCAGCAGATCGCCATCGTCGGCATTCTGGGTGCCGCCCAGACCCTGGTCATCCTCACCGCCGGCATCGACCTTTCGATTGGCGTCATCATGGTGATTTCGGCCGTGATCATGGGCAATTGCGCCGTCAGCTACGGCCTGCCGAGCGTCCTTGCCGTAGCGATCGGACTTGCCGCGGGTGCTGCCTGCGGGCTGCTCAACGGGGTGCTTGTCGCCTACATGAAACTGCCGCCATTTATCGTGACACTCGGCACCTGGAACGTCGTCATGGCGACGAACTTTATTTATTCGGCCAATGAGACGATCCGCGACACCGACGTCGACGTTCAGGCGCCGCTGCTGCATCTGTTCGCGCTCAGCTTCAAGGTCGGCACCGCTGTGCTGACGGCCGGCGTGATTGCGATGGTCGCGCTCGTGCTGCTCCTTTGGTACGTGCTCAATCACACGGCATGGGGCCGCCATGTCTACGCCGTCGGCGACGACCAGGAGGCGGCGAAACTGTCGGGTATCCAGACCAAGAAGGTGCTCATGACGGTCTATACCCTGGCCGGGTTGATCGCGGCTTTCGCCGCCTGGGTCTCCATCGGCCGCAATGGGTCGATCTCGCCTTCGGCCGCCGTGACCGACTACAACCTGCAGGCGATCACCGCCACGGTGATCGGCGGTATTTCTCTTTTCGGCGGCCGCGGCTCGATCCTCGGCACGCTGTTCGGCGCGATGATCGTCGGTGTCGTCTCCATGGGCCTCAACATGCTGGGCGCCGATCCGCAATGGAAAGTGCTGCTCACCGGCGTGCTGATCATCGGCGCAGTGGCGGTTGATCAATGGATCAGAAAGGTTTCGGCATGACCCAGGACCCTATCCTCACCGCTCGTGGACTGGTCAAGCGCTACGGCCGCGTCACCGCCTTGGACAATGCCGATTTCGACCTCTACCCCGGCGAAATCCTCGCTGTTATCGGCGACAACGGCGCCGGCAAGTCGTCGCTCATCAAGGCGATTTCAGGCGCTGTCGTGCCCGATGAAGGCGAAATCCGGCTTGAGGGCAAACCGGTCGCCTTCAAATCGCCCATGGAGGCCCGCGAAGCCGGCATCGAGACCGTCTACCAGAACCTGGCGCTGTCGCCGGCGCTGTCGATCGCCGACAACATGTTTCTCGGCCGCGAGATCCGCAAGCCCGGCTTTGTCGGCCAATGGCTTCGCATGCTCGACCGTCCGGCGATGGAAAAGCGCGCCCGCGACAAGCTGACTGAACTCGGCCTGATGACCATCCAGAACATCAGCCAGGCGGTGGAGACGCTGTCGGGCGGCCAGCGCCAGGGCGTGGCAGTGGCGCGCGCCGCCGCTTTCGGCTCCAAGATGGTCATCATGGACGAGCCGACGGCAGCACTTGGCGTCAAGGAAAGCCGCCGCGTGCTGGAACTCATCCTCGACGTGAAGAAGCGGGGTCTGCCGATCGTGCTGATCTCGCACAACATGCCGCATGTCTTCGAAGTGGCAGACCGCATCCACATCCATCGGCTGGGTCGTCGGCTGTGCGTCATCGATCCCAAACAACATACAATGTCCGATGCCGTCGCATTCATGACCGGGGCAAAGACGCCGCCGGAGGCGGCGCTGGCGGCCTGAACTGCCAAATTGCCGCTGGGTAAGTCGCCTCCGGCTTACTTAAATCGATTGAACGTTTGCTGCAATGCGGTAGCATGGGCTGGGATGAATGATGAAAGCCGGTATGATCGTGGCAAACGCACGAGAGGCAGCATGACGCGCACGATGACATCCGACCCCCTCCCGCCACTGCTTGAAAATCCCGACCCCAAGACGCTCGCAAGGGAAGTCTTGATGGCCCTCAAATACAGGGTCGGCAAGGACACCACCGTCGCCACCCAGTACGATTGGCTGACCGCCTCGATCAAGGTCGTGCGCGACCGCATCGTCGATCGCTGGATGCAGGCGACGAAAGAGGCCTACGCCCAGCAGGAAAAGCGCGTCTATTACCTCTCGCTGGAGTTCCTCATCGGCCGCCTGATGCGTGACGCCTTCTCCAATCTCGGCCTGATGGAGAACATGCGCGAGGCGTTGTCGTCGCTGGGTGTGGAACTCGACCTCATCGCCACGCTTGAGCCGGATGCAGCACTTGGCAATGGCGGCCTCGGCCGGCTCGCCGCCTGCTTCATGGAAAGCATGGCCACCGTCGATATTCCCGCGCATGGCTACGGTATCCGCTACGCCAACGGCATGTTCCGCCAGGAGATCCATGACGGCTGGCAGGTGGAATTGCCCGAGACCTGGCTCGATCACGGCAATCCCTGGGAGTTCGAACGCCGCGAACGGTCGTTCGAGGTCGGGTTCGGCGGCTCGGTGGAATCGGTCACCACCAGGGATGGCCGGCTGGAACGCCATGTCTGGAAGCCGACCGAGCATGTGCTGGCCGTCGCCTACGACACACCCGTCGTCGGCTGGCGGGGGAACCGCGTCAACACCTTGCGGCTTTGGTCGGGCATGCCGGTCGATCCGATCCTGCTCGACAAGTTCAATGCTGGCGACCACATCGGCGCACTCGCCGAAAGCAACAAGGCCGACGCGTTGTCGCGCGTGCTCTATCCCGCCGATTCCCACATGGCAGGGCAGGAACTCAGGCTGCGGCAGGAATATTTTTTCTCCACCGCCTCTTTGCAGGACATCGTGCAGCGGCATCTCAGTCAATATGGCGACCTGAAGTCGCTGCCCGACAAGGCGGCAATCCACCTCAATGACACCCATCCGGCGATCGCCGTGCCGGAGCTGATGCGCCTCCTGATGGACGTCCACGGCATGGATTTCGACCAGGCCTGGGACACCACCAAACGCACCTTCGGCTATACCAACCACACGCTGCTGCCGGAGGCGTTGGAAAGCTGGCCGGTGCCGCTGTTCGAGCGGCTTTTGCCGCGCCACATGCAGATCGTCTACGCCATCAATGCGCAGGTGCTGCTCGAGGCGCGCGCCACCAATCAGTTCTCCGGCGAGCAGATCAGCCGCATCTCGCTGATCCAGGAGAATGGCGACCGTCGCGTGCGCATGGGCAATCTCGCCTTCGTCGGCTCGCATTCGATCAATGGGGTCTCGGCGCTGCACACCGAGCTCATGAAGGAAACGGTGTTCGCCGACCTGCACACGCTTTATCCCGACCGCATCAACAACAAGACCAACGGCATCACGCCGCGGCGCTGGCTGATCCAGTGCAACCCAGGTCTGACCGCACTCGCCCGCGAGGCGATCGGCGACCGCTTCCTGGATGATATCGAGGCCATCAAGGGGCTCGATGCCTTTGCCGCCGATACCGCTTTCCGCGAAAAATTCGCCGGAGTGAAGCGGCAGAACAAGGTGAAGTTGGCCAATCTCGTCGCCGACCGGCTCGGCATCAGGCTTGATCCCTCGGCGCTGTTCGACATCCAGGTCAAGCGCATCCACGAATACAAGCGCCAACTCCTGAACATCCTCGAGGCGGTCGCGCTCTACGACCAGATCCGCTCGCACCCGGAGCGCGACTGGATGCCGCGCGTGAAATTCTTCGGCGGCAAGGCTGCGCCCAGCTACCACAATGCCAAGCTGATCATCAAACTGGCCAACGACGTTGCCAGGGTCATCAACCGCGATCCGGCCGTTCGCGGCTTGCTCAAGGTGGTGTTCGTGCCGAACTACAATGTCAGCCTCGCCGAGATCATGATGCCGGCCGCCGACCTCTCCGAGCAGATATCGACCGCCGGCATGGAGGCTTCGGGCACCGGCAACATGAAGTTCGCGCTGAACGGCGCGCTGACCATTGGCACGCTCGACGGCGCCAATGTCGAAATCAAGGAGTGCGTCGGCGACGACAACATCTTCATCTTCGGCCTGACCACGGCGGAGGTCGCCGAGCGCCGCAACAATGGCTACGATCCGCGTGGCGTCATCAAGGCATCGCCCGAACTGTCGCAGGCGCTCGCGGCCGTTTCATCGGGCGTCTTTTCGCCCGATGATCCCAACCGCTACCGCGATCTCATCAATGGTCTCTACGACAGCGACTGGTTCATGGTCGCGGCGGATTTCGACGCCTATGCCGCTTGCCAGCGAGACGTCGACGCCGTCTGGCGCAACAGTCCGGACTGGTACGCCAGGGCAATCCGCAACGTCGCGCGCGTCGGCTGGTTCTCTTCCGATCGCACGATCCGCCAATACGCGAAAGACATCTGGAACGTACCTGCCTGATGTGATTGCATGAGGCCAAGAACGATGTAGTCCGGGGTGTGAGTTCAAACGCCGAATTTATACCTTAAAACAAACATTTGGTGCCCGGGGAGGGACACTGCCCGATGAGGAAACCGCGCGCGACCGCTGCGACAAGCGGGCCGGACGGATCGGCCCCGGCCAGCGATGTCGCGGCGATTGTCGCCGGCACGCACGGCAATCCGTTTGCGGTCCTCGGCGTCCATGAGGTGGGCAAGAACCTGTTTGCCCGCTGTTTCGTTCCGCATGCGGAGTTCGTCACCGCCTATACGCTGACCGGCATGATTGCTGGTGAACTGTCCAGGCGTGACGATGGCGGCTTTTTCGAAGGCAAGCTGTCGATCAAGAAGCGCCAGCCATTGCGCTATCACGCCAGGAATGCCGGGGGCGACTGGTGGTTGACGGATCCCTATTCTTTCGGCCCGGTGCTCGGTCCGATGGACGATTACTACATTGCCGAGGGCTCGCATCTGAGGCTGTTCGACAAGCTCGGCGCGCATGTCATCGAGCACGAAGGCGCCACCGGCGTGCATTTCGCCGTCTGGGCCCCCAATGCAAGGCGCGTCTCGGTGGTCGGCGATTTCAACGACTGGGACGGCCGCCGCCATTCGATGCGCGACCGCCGCGACACCGGCATCTGGGAGGTATTCATCCCCGATATCGGCGCCGGCAGGCCCTACAAGTACGAGATCATCGGCCCCGACGGCGTAAGATTGCCGCTGAAGGCCGATCCGTTTGCCTTCAAGTCCGAACTGCGCCCGGCGACCGCGTCGGTGACCGCTGCGTCGCCCGCCCATCAATGGGGCGACGAGGCGCATCGCAGTTTCTGGCGCAATGCCGATCCGCGGCGCGAGGCCATCTCCATCTACGAGGTCCATGCCGGCTCCTGGCAGCTTCGCGACGATGGAACGTTTCTGTCATGGGATGAACTGGCCGACCGGCTGATCCCCTATGTCGTCGAGACCGGCTTCACCCACATCGAGTTCATGCCGATCTCCGAACATCCCTATGATCCCTCCTGGGGCTACCAGACGACAGGCCTCTATGCGCCATCGGCGCGCTTTGGCGACCCGGCCGGCTTTGCCCGCTTTGTCGACGGCGCCCACCGTGCCGGCGTCGGCGTCATCCTCGACTGGGTGCCGGCGCATTTTCCGGTCGACGAGCACGGCCTTGTCCATTTCGACGGCACTGCGCTCTACGAGCATGCCGATCCGCGCCAGGGCTTTCATCCCGACTGGAACACCGCGATCTACAATTTCGGCCGCCGCGAGGTGGTGTCGTTCCTGGTCAACAACGCGTTGTTCTGGGCCGAAAAATATCATGTCGACGGCCTGCGCGTCGACGCGGTCGCCTCGATGCTCTACCTCGATTATTCGCGCAAGGCAGGCGAATGGATTCCTAACGAGAAGGGCGGCCGCGAGAACCTCGAGGCGGTCAGCTTCCTGCAGAAGATGAACAAGGAGCTCTACGGCCACCATCCGGGCGTCATGACCATCGCCGAGGAATCGACCTCGTGGCCGAAGGTCTCGGCTCCGGTCCATGAAGGCGGGCTGGGCTTCGGCTTCAAGTGGAACATGGGCTTCATGCACGACACGCTGGAGTATTTCTCCAAGGAGCCGATCTTCCGCAAACACCACCACAACGACCTTACCTTCGGCCTGGTCTATGCCTTCTCGGAGAATTTCGTGCTGCCGCTCTCGCATGACGAGGTCGTGCACGGCAAAGGCACGCTGCTTGGCAAGATGGCCGGCGACGACTGGCAGAAATTCGCGACATTGCGCGCCTACTACGCTTTCATGTGGGGCTACCCCGGCAAGAAGCTGCTGTTCATGGGCCAGGAGTTCGCGCAGCGCCGCGAATGGAGCGAGGCGCGCGCGCTCGACTGGAATCTTCTCGATTTCCGCTCGCATCGCGGTGTCTGGCAGGTGGTGCGCGACCTCAACTATCTCTACCGCTCGCGACCGGCCCTGCACGGCCGCGACTGCGAGCCGGAAGGCTTTTCCTGGCTGATCGTCGACGACAGCCAGAATTCCGTCTTCGCCTGGCTGCGCAGCGCGCCGGGAGGCAATCCGGTCGCGATCATCTCCAATTTCACGCCGGTGCCGCGCGACAACTACCGCGTCCCGCTGCCGAAAGCCGGCACATGGCGCGAGATCATCAACACGGACGCTTCCGAATATGGCGGATCCGGCAAGGGCAATGGCGGCGCCGTCGAAGCGCGGGCGGAGGAAGGGGGCATCTCCGCAACGATGCTCTTGCCGCCGCTGTCGACGATCATGCTTGAACTGGTCGCGGAACAAGCCATGTCGAGACCGGGTAACTTGGGAGGGTAGAAAATGGCAAACTCGAAACGAACCCAGCCGCTGGCCCGCGACGCCATGGCCTATGTGCTGGCCGGCGGGCGCGGCAGCCGCCTCAAGGAACTGACCGACCGGCGCGCCAAGCCGGCGGTCTATTTCGGCGGCAAGACGCGCATCATCGATTTCGCGCTCTCCAACGCCCTCAACTCCGGCATCCGCCGCCTTGGGGTTGCAACCCAATACAAGGCGCATTCGCTGATCCGCCATTTGCAGCGCGGCTGGAACTTCCTGCGGCCCGAACGAAACGAAAGCTTCGATATCCTGCCGGCCAGCCAGCGCGTGTCGGAAACCCAGTGGTATGAAGGCACGGCCGACGCGGTCTACCAGAACATCGACATCATCGAGGCCTATGGCCCCGAATACATGGTCATCCTCGCCGGCGATCACATCTACAAGATGGACTACGAGCTGATGCTGCGCCAGCATGTCGACGCCGGCGCCGATGTCACCGTCGGCTGCCTCGAAGTGCCGCGCATGGAGGCCACGGGCTTCGGCGTCATGCATGTCGATGCCAAGGACAACATCATCGCCTTCGTCGAAAAGCCGGCCGACCCTCCCGGCATTCCAGACAAACCGGAGTTTGCCCTGGCCTCGATGGGCATCTACGTGTTCAAGACCAAGTTCCTGATGGAGCAGCTGCGCCGCGATGCGGCCGAGCCCGGTTCAAGCCGCGACTTCGGCAAGGACATCATCCCCTATATCGTCGAGCACGGTAAGGCGATCGCCCACCGCTTCGCCAAGTCCTGCGTGCGCTCGACCGCGGAAAATGAGGCCTACTGGCGCGATGTCGGCACCGTCGATGCCTATTGGGAAGCCAATATCGACCTGACCGACGTGACGCCCGAACTCGACCTCTACGATCGCGACTGGCCGATCTGGACCTATGCCGAGTTGAAGCCGCCGGCGAAGTTCGTGCATGACGAGGATGGACGGCGCGGTTCGGCCGTGTCCTCGCTGGTATCGGGCGACTGCATCGTCTCGGGTGCGACGCTCAGGAAAAGCCTGATTTTCACCGGCGCGCGCATCAATTCCTATTCGACGCTGGAAGAAGTCGTCATGCTGCCCGACGTCCATGTCGGCCGGAACGCAACGTTGAAGCGCGTCGTCATCGACCACGGTGTAAGGATACCGGAAGGGCTGGTGGTCGGTGAGGATCCCGTGCTCGACGCCAAGCGCTTCCGCGTTTCGGAAAAGGGCATCTGCCTGATCACGCAGGACATGATCAACAAGTTGTCAACCTGATCAGTTTGATCAACAAGTTGTCAATCCGATCGGGTTGATCAACAAGTTGTCAATCCGATCGGGTTGATCAACAAGCTGTCACTTTAGGGTGGTTTGTGCATGTCCTTGCCCCAGAACCGCTGCACGGTTTGGGCTACATGCACCAGGAGCGGTTCGGTAAGCGCATGCAGGTTCTGTCGGTCACGCCCGAGATCTTTCCGCTGATCAAGACCGGCGGGCTTGCCGATGTGACCGGCGCGCTGCCCGTCGCGCTGGCCGCCAAAGGCGTGACCATGCGCACGCTTATTCCCGGTTTTCCCATGGTGATGGACGCCTTCAAGAAAAAAAAGTCTGTCTACAAGTATCCGCTGCTGCAGGGCGGCAAGGCTTCGGTCCATTCTGTCCAGCTTGCCGGGCTCGATCTTTTCGTGCTCGATGCGCCGCATCTGTTCGATCGTCCCGGCGGTCCTTATGGCAATGCCGCGGGTGCCGATTGGCCGGACAATTGGCGCCGTTTCGCAGCGCTCAGCCAGGCCGGCGCCGACATCGCCGGCGGTGCCATCTCCGGTTACATGCCCGATATCGTGCATGCCCATGACTGGCAGTCGGCGATGACGCTGGCCTATATGCGCTATGGCAAGGCGGTCGGCACGCCGTCGATGATGACTGTCCACAACCTCGCCTTCCAGGGGCAGTTCGGCGCCGGCATCTTCGGCGAACTCGGACTGCCGACGGCGGCGATGGCGCTTGACGGTGTGGAATATTATGGCGGCGTCGGCTTCCTCAAGGCCGGCCTGCAGGCTGCCTGGGCAATCACCACCGTCAGCCCGACCTATGCGCAAGAAATCCGCTCGCCGGAATTCGGCATGGGTCTCGACGGCCTGATCAACATGCGCTCCAGCGATCTCTATGGCATCGTCAACGGCATCGACACCGCCATCTGGAACCCGGAGACCGACAAGCATCTGGTGTCGAACTATACAGCCGCCTCGCTCAAGGCGCGCGCGCCCAACAGGGCCGCTGTCGAGGACCGTTTCGGGCTCGATCGCGACGGTAGCCCGATCGTCTGCGTCGTCAGCCGCCTGACTTGGCAGAAGGGCATGGATATATTGGCGACGGCGGTCGACGGCATCGTTGCGACGGGCGCGCGGCTGGCTATTCTGGGTTCGGGCGATGCCGGCCTCGAAGGCGCGCTGCTCGCCGCCGCCGCACGCCACCGCGGCCGTATAGGCGTCGTCGTGGGCTATGACGAAGGCCTGTCTCACGTCATGCAGGGCGGCTGCGACGCCATCGTCATCCCGTCGCGCTTCGAGCCTTGTGGACTGACGCAGCTTTATGGCCTGCGCTATGGCTGCGTGCCGGTGGTCGCCCGCACCGGGGGGCTCGCCGACACCATCATCGACGCCAACGAGGCGGCGATTGCCGCCGGCGTGGCGACCGGGTTCCAGTTCGCGCCCAGCGACGGCGGCGCGCTGCTTCACGCCATCCGCCGCCTGGCCGAGGCCCATGCCAGCCCCGCGATCTTCGAGGCCATCCAGCGCCAGGGCATGAAGACCGACCTGTCCTGGGACCGAAGCGCTGACAAATACGTTGAACTCTATCGCCTGCTGCTTTCGAAAAGGGTTGCTTGAAGCATGATACGCACCGTTCCCACCAAACCCTATTCCGACCAGAAGCCCGGCACTTCGGGGCTGCGCAAGAAGGTGCCTGTGTTCCAGCAGGAGCACTATGCCGAGAACTTCATCCAGTCGATCTTCGACGCGCTGGACGGGTTCAAGGGCAAGACCCTGGTGATCGGCGGCGACGGCCGCTTCTACAATCGCGAGGTCATCCAGAAGGCCATCGCCATGGCCGCCGCCAACGGGTTCGGCAAGGTGATGGTCGGGCAGGGCGGCATCTTGTCGACGCCGGCCGCTTCGCATGTCATCCGCAAGTACAAGACGTTCGGCGGCATCATCCTGTCGGCCAGCCACAATCCGGGCGGCCCGCACGAGGATTTCGGCATCAAGTACAATGCCGGCAATGGCGGCCCGGCGCCGGAAAAGCTGACCGATGCGATCTTCGCCAGGACCAAGGCGATCTCCAGCTTCAAGACCGTCGACATCGATCCGATCGACATCGACGCGATCGGCACGGTCAAGGCCGCCGGCATGACGGTCGAGATCATCGATCCGGTCGTCGACTATGCCGAGCTGATGGAAAGCCTGTTCGATTTCGACGCGCTGCGCAAACTGTTCAAGTCGGGCTTTCGCATGCGCTTCGACGCCATGCACGCGGTGACCGGCCCCTACGCCAAGGAGATCCTCGAACGCCGGCTTGGCGCGCCCGACGGCACCTGCCGCAACTTCAAGCCGCTGCCGGATTTCGGCGGCCACCATCCGGATCCGAACCTGGTCCATGCCAAACATCTCTATGACGAGATGATGGGACCGGACGCCCCGGATTTCGGTGCCGCTTCCGACGGTGACGGCGACCGCAATTTGATCATCGGCAAGGGCATTTTCGTCACCCCGTCGGATTCTGTCGCCATGCTCGCCGCCAACGCCCGCCTGGCGCCGGGCTACAAGGAAGGCCTGAAGGGCATTGCGCGCTCGATGCCGACCAGTGGGGCCGCCGACCGCGTCGCCGAAAAACTCGGCATTGGCATGTATGAGACGCCGACCGGCTGGAAATTCTTCGGCAATTTGCTCGACGCCGGCATGGCGACGATCTGCGGCGAGGAAAGTGCGGGCACCGGCTCCAACCATGTGCGCGAGAAGGACGGCCTGTGGGCCGTGCTTTTGTGGCTCAACATCCTCGCCGCGCGCGGCGAGAGCTGTAAGCAGATCGTTACCGAGCACTGGGCGACCTACGGCCGAAACTATTATTCGCGCCATGACTACGAGGAAGTCGAGAGCCGGCGCGCCAATGCGCTGGTCGACGAACTGCGCGCCAAGCTTGGCTCGCTGCCGGGCACCAGCGTGCGCGGCCTGAAGATCGCCAATGCCGACGACTTCATCTATCACGATCCGGTCGACGGTTCGGTGAGCGAGCATCAAGGCATCAGGGTGCTGTTCGAAGGCGGCTCGCGCGTCGTCTTCCGGCTTTCCGGCACGGGCACCTCGGGCGCCACCTTGCGCGTCTACATCGAGCGCTACGAGCCGGACAAGGCCAGGCACGATCTCGATACGCAGAAGGCGCTCGCCGATCTGATCGCGGCAGCGGATGACATCGCGGGAATTAGGAGCCACACCGGCCGCGACAAGCCGAGCGTGATTACTTGAGCGTGGCGGTGGCTTCACCCTCCCCCTTGTGGGGAGGGTCGATCCGCGTAGCGGGTCGGGGTGGGGGTGCTCGTAGAGGGCTTTGCCGGCGTCTCCCTCGACCTCGCTCACTTCGTTCGCGACCCTCCCCACAAGGGGGACGGTGGAGGACGCGCCGATGACCTCGCTTGGCGCCACCATCGCCCAGGACGGCATCCGCTTTGCCGCCTGGTCGTCGTCGGCTCGTCGCCTTTGGGTCTCGATCTTCGACGAACAGGGAAACCGCGAACTCGACCGGCTGGAGCTGAAACCGGAAGGAGAGGGGGTGCATGCACTCTTCGTCTCCGGCCTTGCCGATGGCACCCGCTACGGTTTCCGCGCCGATGGCGACTACGCGCCCGAGCGCGGGTTTTGGTTCGATCCGGACAAGCTGCTGACCGATCCTTACGCCGCCGAAATCGACCGGCCCTATGCCTGTCATTGGCGCCTCGCCGCGCGCCGCAACGAGGGTTCCGATACCGCGCCGCTCATGCCGAAGGCCGTGGTGAAAGCCTTGTCCACGGCTGTGCCTGTGCTGCCGCCGCTGTTCCGTCCCGGCGGCCTGATTTACGAAGTGCCGGTGCGCGCCTTCACCAAGCTGCATCCGGACGTCCCGGCAAAACAGCGCGGCACGATTGCCGCACTTGCTCATCCGGCTATCATCGAGCACCTGCAAAGGCTCGGCGTCTCCGCCGTCGAACTGATGCCGGTGACGGCATCGATCGACGAGCGGCATCTGCCGCCGCTCGGATTGAGCAACGCCTGGGGTTATAACCCTGTCACCTTCATGGCACTAGACCCGCGCCTGGCGCCTGGCGGCCTGGCCGAATTGCGCGATACCGTTGCCGCGCTGCGTGCGGCCGGCATCGGCACCATTCTCGACCTCGTCTTCAACCACACGGGCGAAAGTGACAGGCTCGGTCCGACATTGTCGCTGCGCGGCCTAGACAATCAGGCTTATTACCGGCATCAGCCGGATGGCAGGCTGGTCAATGACACCGGTACCGGCAACACGATTGCCTGCGATCACCCGGCGGTGCGGGAAATGGTGCTCGACACGCTTCGCCATTTTGTCCGCCATGCCGGCGTCGACGGTTTTCGTTTCGACCTGGCACCGGTGCTGGGGCGCGTCAACGGCACATTCGAAGCGCAAGCGCCGTTGCTGGAGGCGATGCGCGAGGATGCGCTGTTGGCCGGCCGTGTGTTGATCGCCGAGCCCTGGGACATCGGTCTCGATGGCTATCAGCTCGGCAACTTCCCCTCCCGCTTCCTGGAATGGAACGATCGTTATCGCGACGATGCCAGGCGCTTCTGGCGCGGCGATGCCGGCATGGTTGGTACGCTGGCGACACGACTTGCCGGTTCGTCCGATATTTTCGGCAGGGGCGGCCAGCCCGCCAGCCGCACGGTGAATTTCATCGCGGCCCATGACGGCATGACGCTGGCCGACATCGTTGCTTATGAGGAGAAGCATAACGAGGCCAATGGTGAGCAAAATCGCGATGGCCACAACGAGAACCTGTCCTGGAACAACGGCGTCGAGGGCGCGACGGACGACGCGGCAATCGCGAAGGCGCGCTTCAGCGACCAGTGTGCGCTGCTCGCCACGCTGTTCGCCTCGCGCGGCACGATCATGCTGACGGCCGGCGACGAATTCAGCCGCAGCCAGCAAGGCAATAACAACGCTTATGCGCAGGACAACAACATCACCTGGCTCGACTGGAAGGGGCGTGACCAGGCGCTGGAAGGCTACGCGCGTGCACTGGCCGCCTTGCGCCGCGCGGTGCCGGCGCTCTCTAATACAGATTTCCTCACCGGCCAGCCGCTGGCCGGGTCGGACACTGCCGACGTCGCCTGGCTCACCGAGACGGGGGCGCTGCTCGGCGAGGCGGAGTGGAACGATCCCGCCCGGCATCGCCTCGTCATGCTGCTCGGCGGCGTGGATGGCCGGCTTGCCGTCATGGTCAATGGCGATCGCCGCCAATGCATCTTCACATTGCCCGCGCGAGACGGATTCCGATGGCATCCCGCCATCGAAGCGCAAGCAGTTGATCTTTCTCGCGCGCTGCCGGGCCGCAGCGTGAATTTCATGATCGAGCGCAGGACGGAAGGGCCCAGACAGGGAAAGGGTCGTGATGACTGACGACAATGCCGAGCGAGCGGCCGACTGGTGGCGCGGTTGCGTCATTTACCAGGTCTACCCGCGTTCCTTCCAGGACACGACCGGCGACGGCAGCGGCGATCTCGCCGGCATCACATCAAGGCTCGCCCACATTGCCTCGCTCGGCGCGGATGCCGTCTGGCTGTCGCCTTTCTTCAAGTCGCCGATGGCCGATATGGGCTACGACGTGTCGGATTATTGCGACGTGGATCCGATGTTCGGCACGTTGGAGGATTTCGATACACTGGTTGCCGAAGCGCACCGGCTTGGCCTGAAAATCATCATCGACCAGGTGCTGTCGCACTCCTCCGACAGGCACGAATGGTTCGTCGAAAGCCGCGCCAGCCGCGACAATCCAAAGGCCGACTGGTATGTGTGGGCCGAGGCCAGGCCCGATGGCGGCGCGCCCAACAACTGGCTGTCGGTCTTCGGCGGCCCCTCGTGGGAATGGGATGCGACCCGCCGGCAGTACTATCTGCACAATTTCCTCGCTTCGCAGCCGGATCTCAACTTTCACAACCCGGAGGTCCAGGACGCGCTTCTGGATACAGTGCGGTTCTGGTTGGAGCGCGGCGTCGACGGCTTCCGGCTGGACACCGTCAACTACTACGTCCACGACCGCTGGCTGCGCAGCAACCCGCCCTTGGCGTCGAGCGTTGCAGGCACCAACACCGAGATCAACACCTACCTCTACCAGGAGCACCTGTTCGACAAGACGCAGCCGGAAAATCTAGCGTTCCTGCGGCGCTTTCGGGCGCTGCTCGACGAGTACGGGGATCGCGCCGCCGTCGGCGAAATCGGTGATGAGGGGCGCTCCCTACAGACGCTGGCCGCCTACACCTCCGGCGGCGACAAGCTGCGGATGTGCTACACCTTCGATCTGCTTGGCCCGCAATTTTCGGCGCCGCATGTGCGCGGCTGTGTCGAGGCTTTCGAAAACGCTGTCGTAGATGGCTGGGTCTGCTGGGCGTTTTCCAACCATGACGTCATGCGTCATGTCAGCCGCTGGACGCGGCCGGGCGGCGATCCTGACGTGGTGGCCAAATTCTCGATCATGCTGCTCTCTTGCCTGCGTGGCTCGATCTGCCTCTACCAGGGCGAGGAACTCGGTTTGCCGGAGGCGGAACTTGCCTATGAGGACCTGCGCGATCCGGTAGGCATCCGCTTCTGGCCCGGTGTGAAGGGAAGGGATGGCTGCCGCACGCCCATGGTCTGGGAGTCCGGCGCCGATAATGCGGGCTTCTCCACCGGTAAACCCTGGCTGCCGGTGCCGGAAAGCCATCGCGCTCGCGCGGTCGATGTACAGAGCGGCGATGAGCAATCGGTACTTTCCGCCTACCGTTCGGCACTCGCTTTGCGCAAGCGGCATCCGGCGCTGGTCGGCGGTTCGATCCGCTTTCTCGACGCCGAAGGCGACGTGCTGGCCTTTGTCCGCGAGCATGGCGATGAGAGGCTGCTTTGTGCCTTCAATTTCGCCGGGGAACCGGCCAATTGGCCGCTGCCGCAAGACTTAGGAGCGGTTGCGAAACTTGGCGGCGATGCCTCGCTGGCCGGAGAAGCCGTGCTTTTGCTGCCGACACTCGGATGCTTTCTTGGACACCTTGCCTAGATCAGCGCGTGCCGGCCATCTTACTGGACAAGCACGGCACGTCCGCACGTTGCGCCGGTGACCCGGACGTCGGCTTCACCGAGACGCACGCCAAGAGCTCCGAGCAGATTGGTAAGCAACGTGTCGACCGGAGCTGTTACGCTGTTCAGAAGTGCCACCACTGGCGGGCTTACGGTTGCGATCAGCGTGTTCAGATTCAGCAGCGGCAGACCGAGTAAATTCGCCGTCAGCGACAAATCGCTGACCAGCGACGTAGTCAACGACTGGGTAAAATTTTGGGTGTAAGCGGTCCTTATCGTCTTGGCATCGATATCGGCCTTGTTGAAAGTCAACGTCGTTAGCGTGTTGTTGGCCATGTCGAACGCCGCTGAGCCCACCACCGACAGCACCGGGATGATCAGAAGTTTCACGCTCGCGATTTCCGTGTTGGAAAACGTCTCCTTGTTGGTGAAATCGGCAAAGCCGGCGCTGCTGCTGTCGCCGAGATGCCCTTCGACGATACCGGGACGGGTGGCGATGGTCACCTTGATGCTGCTGGGGCCTGTCGGACAACTTATGTCGGTGAGTTTGGCCTCGGCATAGGCAACTTCGACATGCAGAGGCAGACTGACCGACACCAGGGTAATACCGCCTCCGACATTGCTGTTGCCGGCTCCGATCTTCACCACCAGCTTGATACGGGTCTGGGCCGTCCGCACAATGGTGCCGACTTCGCCAACCTTCAGCCATGGCGAGGATTGCGGCGGTTCGCCGAAGGCGATGGCGAGCGTGCTCGACAGCACCCCCGGTATGCCGGTGCTGAGACCGAGGTCGATCTGCTTCGAACCGTTTGCCAGTTCGGCGGCGGCCATCAGCATTCCCATCGCGCTGGCGTCAACGCCAAGGCCGGCTGGCCTCTGCCCGAGGCCAAGTCTGCCGAGGGGGCCGAGGTCAATGAGATGGCTGAGCGGAATCTTGACCGTGTTAGTCGATTTGCTTGCCATGGTTTGCAAGGCGACCTTGGCCGTGTTGCCGAGCCCGGGAACATTGGCCATGGCGGTGGCGATCTGGCCGACTGTAGCCTTTGAGGCCAGAACCTCCGAATAGGTCACGCCCGTCAGGTTCAATTGCACCGCCAGGGCATCGACGAAGGAAAGCACGCTGACATCGGCGGAGATCAATCCGTTGTAGTCCATGACGCTGAGCGAGATGTTGCCGCCTAGGAGGCCGCCGAGAAGCGCGTTGAGGATGGGGCTGTTGCTGGTATTGACGCTGAGCAACCTCGATCCGACCGAGAAAGTGGCCTGTGGCGTCATGCTGGCGGTGGCTTCGGTGCCGATGATGGGCGTTGGGATCAGCGAGCTTGCGAAATAGCGGTTGGGGATCTTGCGCAGGGTCACATGAACCGCGTTGTAAGGGGTTACGCCTGCTTGGAAGCGATGATCCACATTGACCGAGGATGCCCCTGCATATCGGCCCCGCGTGACCGTCACGACGGTTTTGCCCACCGCCGCGGGAATGGTTTGACCCGAGCCCTGAACGACGACACCTGGCATCCCGTTGTCGGTGAGTGTGGTCAAGACCGCGGTCTGGACGTTGTTGATGTTCGAAGCCGCGGTGATCGCTGCCAGGTCGACCATCGCCTGTGCTTCTCGGCGCTCGGTGTAAATGGAGGCCTCGTCGATCGCCACTGCTGCCAGCGCCAGCGCGACCGGCGCGCTCAACGCCGTCATCACCGTGAAATTCGCTCGTTGGTCACCAAGCATCAGGCGTGCAAGCCTGCGGATCTTCAAGCGCGAACTGAGCAGCATTCAGATGCCCCCGACCCTGATCGTTGATTGGCGTTTGATCGTGGTACCCGGCATGGCTATGCCCGGAAAGAGATTCCAGATCGGCAGGTTTCGGGCATCGTACTGGATCGACACCACGAACTGATTGCCGTCCGCCGTGCTGTCATTGGCCCGATAAGTCAGCTTGCTGGCGTCGACGAAGGGATATCCACCGGCGTTATTGGCGAGAAACGAGGCCACGAGCGTCTGCCGCTCGGTCTGGTTCAGCCCCGAGATGGCCGTCCGGGCGGCGTCCGCCGCGATCTGCTGTATTGAATTGGCCGCGCCGAAATAGATACCGTATGCAACCATTCCGAGCAGGAGAAGGATGAATATCGGTGATAGCAGAGCGAACTCAATCGCCGAAGTTGCCGAAGTGTCTGTCTGGAATCGGCGCCCCTGGATCCGGCGAATGAGGTTCTGAACCATGCCGCCGAGCATGCCAAAGTTCGCATGCAAAAAGCGAAAACTCTAGGCGCAACCTGGAAGTGTGTATGATTGAAAAGCTACGCTAATTTAGCCGCGGCTTCTTTGATTCCTGGCTATTGACTTAGGGTCAATCAGTACTCGGTTGAAAAGAGCTTGCCGCCTGTCTAGTCTCCTGCCACCAGCCGACGGAGGGAACCGGCGGCGCGCTCAAAGGGGCCAGACATCGGTCCCCGGGGCGTCAACACACAAAGGCGCGCCGTTGGCAGCGCCGACAGGGAGAAACTTCATGCTGAAAAACATGCTGAAGGCGACGGCATTCGCCACAACCATGGCGCTGGCCGCCGGAACATTCTACACGCCGGCCTTTGCCGAGGTCGTCTACAACAGAGGCACTGCTGCCGAATCCGAGTCGGTTGATCCGCATAAGACCTCGACGGTTTATGAAGCCAACGTCTTGCGCGACCTGTTCCAAGGTCTGGTGATGCAGGACGAGAAGGCCAACGTCATCCCCGGCGCCGCCGAGAGCTGGACGGTGTCGGATGACGGTACCGTTTACACCTTCAAGCTCAGGAAGGACGGCCAGTGGTCCGACGGCAGCCCGGTGACGGCCGAAGACTTCGTCTTCGCTTTCCGCCGCCTCGAAGACCCGGCGACGGCCGCCGAATATGCCTCGATGCTCTATCCCGTCAAGAACGCCGAGGAAGTCAACACCAAGAAGGGCAAGCCCGAGGACATGGGCGTCAAGGCCATCGACGCGACCACCCTTGAAGTGACGCTGAAGGCGCCGACGCCATATTTCCTCGAAATGCTGACCCACCAGGCGACCTATCCGGTCAACAAGGCGTCCATGGACAAGCTCGGCGCCGACTGGATCAAGCCGGGCAATCTCGTTTCCAACGGCGCCTATACGCTGGCCGAGTGGGTTCCCAACGATCATATGAAACTGGTCAAGAATCCGAAATTCTGGGATGCCGGAAGCGTCAAGATCGACGTCGTCAACTACATCCCGACAGAGGATCGCTCCTCGGCGATGAAGCGCTTCGAGGCCGGCGAACTCGACAGCTACGACGATCTACCGACCGAGCAGCTCGCCGACCTCAAGGCCAAGTTCGGTGATCAGATCAAGGTGGGGCCGTATCTCGGCACCTATTACTACGCGATCAAGACCGACAAGAAGCCCTGGGACAATGTCGAGCTGCGCAATGCCATCTCGATGGCCATCGACCGCGATTTCATTGCCGAAAAGGTCTGGCAGAATTCAATGCTGCCAGGCTATTCGATGGTCCCTCCGGGCATCGAGGGCTACACGCCGGCGATGGCCAAATATGCCGACATGTCGCAGATCGACCGCGAGGACGCAGCCAAGAAGATACTCGAGAAACTCGGTTACACGCCGGAGCATCCGCTGAAGATGGAGATCCGATACAACACCTCGGAGAACCACAAGAATACCGCGGTCGCCATCCAGGAACAGCTGAAGCCGCTCGGCGTCGACGTCACGCTGCTCAACACCGACACCAAGACCCACTACTCCTTCCTCGAGCAGAGGGGTGACTATGACGTTGCGCGCGCCGCCTGGATTGCCGACTACAAGGATCCCGAAACCTTCCTGGGCATCTCGCGCAAGGCCAGCGGCAACAACTATTCGGTCTATGACAGCCCGCAATATGAGGCGGCCATGGACAAGGCGGCCGCCGCCGGCGGCAAGCCGGAAGAGCGCATGAAGGAACTCGCCGCCGCCGAGCGTATCCTCGTCGACGACGTCGGCCAGATCCCGCTTCTCTACTATAGCTACCACGATATCGTTTCCCCGAAGCTGCACGGCTTCGTCGACAACGTCATGGACGTGCATCCGTCCCGCTTCATCTCCAAGGATTGAAAACCTTGATCGACCCGCCGCCCGTTCAGGACGGCGGTTCGAGCTGTCGTCGCATGGGGCCCGAAAGTCGAAATCGATTTTCCCAGGCCATGGTGCGAAGATGAGAGGTGCCAGAGCGCTGCGGGCGTCCGGTTGGATGCCCGTCACCCTGGCCGAAGCAGGGCACCGCCGATGCTACGCTACATTTTCAGGCGGCTTCTGACCGCCATTCCAACGCTATTCGTCATCGTGACCTTGGCGTTCTTCCTGATGCGCGTCGCACCGGGCGGCCCGTTCAACCAAGAGCGGGGCCTGAGCCCCGAGATCAGGGCCAATCTTGAAGCCCAGTTCGGGCTCGCCGACCCGCTCTGGCTGCAATATGTCCACTATCTCGGCAATCTCCTGCGCGGCAATTTCGGCCCGAGCTACAATATGCCGGACTTTACCGTCACCGAGCTTTTCGCGAAGGGCTTGCCTATTTCCATTCAGCTCGGCGCCTCCGCGCTGATCTTGGCGCTGCTGCTCGGCAGCGTGCTCGGTACCATTGCGGCGCTCAACCAGAACAAACTTGGCGACTACACGGTGATTGCGCTGGCAACCGCGGGCAGCACCATCCCGACCTTCGTCATCGCGCCGATTATCCAGCTCGTGTTCGGATTGACCTGGAAGCTGTTGCCGATCGGCGGCTGGGGCGATGGCGCGCTTATCAACAAGATCGGTCCCGTGCTGACGCTTGCGCTGCCGCAGATCGCCATCGTCGCCCGCCTGATGCGCGGCTCGATGATCGAATCGCTGCGCTCGCATCACATCCGCACGGCGCGCGCGCTCGGCCTGTCCGACTGGTCGGTGGTGGTCAAGCACGCGCTGCGCGGCGCCGTCCTGCCGATCGTCTCCTTCACCGGTCCGGCTGCCGCCGCCCTGCTCACCGGCTCGATCATCGTCGAGACGATCTTCTCCATTCCCGGCGTCGGGCGCTACTTCGTCGATGCCGCGCTCAACCGCGACTACACGCTGGTGATGGGGACGGTGGTGGTCATCGCCATCTTCACCATCGTCTTCAACCTGATCGTCGACGTCATGTATGCCGTCGTCGATCCGAGGGTGCGCTATGACTGATATCGCGATCGCCGCACCGGTCGTCGGCCGTTCGCTGTGGGGCGATGCCTGGGCGCGCCTCAAGGCCAACCGCGCTGCCATGTTCAGCCTCTACTATCTGATCCTGATCGCCGTGATCAGCGTGTTCGGGCCCTGGTTCGTGCCGCACCAATACACCACCATCTATGGTGATTATGTGCGTACGCCGCCGAGCCTGTCGGCCTATCCGAAGGCGGACATGATCGAGACCGCGCTTAATGAGGCGATCAAGCGCATGCGTGTCGACATCAAGGACTGGCGCCAGGACGGCAATCGCGTCTTCGTCACCGTCACCTCCAGCAAGGCGATCGACGACCGCAACATCCGCTATCTCGACCGGTCCGACGCCTTCGACGACACCAGGATCGAAAGCAAGTCGCCTGACGGCCTCGAAGCGACGATGAGCGCCTCGGTCAAGCAGCAATATTTTCTTTTCGGCACCGACAACACCGGCCGTGATCTGTTGTCGCGGACGCTGATGGCCGGGCGTGTCTCGCTGGCCATCGGTCTGCTCGCCGGCGTCGTGGCCGTGGCCATCGGCGTGCTCTATGGCGCCACTGCCGGCTTTGCCGGAGGCAGGGTAGACGAGGTGATGATGCGCATCGTCGACGTGCTTTATTCGCTGCCCTTCATCTTCTTCGTCATCATGCTGGTGGTGTTCTTCGGCCGCAACTTCGTGCTGATGTTCCTGGCGGTCGGCGCCGTGCTGTGGCTCGACATGGCCCGCATCGTGCGCGGCCAGGCGCTGTCCATCCGCCGCCAGGAATATGTCCAGGCGGCAGAGGCCATGGGCGTCGGCCAGCGCGGCATCCTTTTGCGCCACGTCATTCCCAACCTGCTCGGGCCGGTGGTGATCTACATGACGCTGCTGGTGCCGCAGGTCATTATCCTGGAGAGTTTTCTGTCGTTCCTCGGGCTCGGCATTCAGGAGCCGATGACCAGCTGGGGCGTGCTGATCTCGGTCGGCGCCAAGAACATCGGCACTGCAAACTGGCTGCTTCTGTTCCCTGCCTTCTTCCTGGTCTCCACCTTGTTCGCCCTGAACTTCGTCGGCGACGGCCTGCGCGATGCGCTCGACCCCAAGGACCGCTAAGATGGACGCAGCAGAGACCATCCTCAGCGTAAAAGATCTTCGCGTGCGCTTCCGCACCCTCGACGGCGCGGTCGAGGCGGTGAAAGGCATCAACATCCACGTCAAGGCGGGCGAAACCGTCGCCGTGGTCGGCGAATCCGGCTCAGGCAAAAGCCAGACGATGATGGCGGCGATGAGCCTGCTGGCCTCCAATGGAGAAGCCACCGGCAGCGTCGATTATCGCGGCCGCAATCTTCTGACGCTAAGCAAATCCGAGCTGAACAAGGTCCGCGGCCGCAAGATCAGCATGATCTTCCAGGAGCCGATGACCTCGCTCGATCCGCTCTATTCGATCGGCAACCAGCTGATCGAACCGATCCGCCGGCACCGGGGCTTGAATGCGGCGCAAGCGCGCGAGGAGGCGCTCAACCTGCTCAGGCTGGTGCATATTCCCGATCCCGAACGGCGCATGAAATCCTATCCGCACGAAATGTCGGGTGGCCAGCGCCAGCGCGTCATGATCGCCATGGCGTTGGCAAACGATCCCGACATCCTGATTGCCGACGAACCGACGACTGCGCTCGACGTCACCATCCAGGCGCAGATCCTCATGCTTCTGGCTGAGCTGCAGCGCAAGCTCGGCATGGCGATCGTCTTCATCACACACGATCTCGGCATCGTCCGGCGCTTTGCCGACCGGGTCTATGTCATGCGCTCCGGTGAGGTGGTGGAGGAGGGGGACGCGCAAGCCATCTTCGCCAGTCCTCAGCATGCCTACACCAAGATGCTTCTGGCGGCCGAGCCGACCGGGACCAAGGCGCCGCCGCCGGCCAATGCGCCCGTCCTGCTCGAAGGCAGAAACGTCGAGGTCACCTTCCGCATCGGCGGCGGCTTTCTGGCCGGCGAACCGCTGATGCTGCGCGCCGTCGACCGCATCTCGATCAGGCTGAGGCGCAATCAGACGATCGGCATCGTCGGCGAATCAGGCTCTGGAAAATCGACGCTTGGCCGCGCTTTGCTGCGGCTGTTGCCGAGCGATGGCGTGATCCGCTTCGGCGACCGCGATATCTCGACCGCCGACCGCCAGACGATGCGGCCGCTGCGGCGCCAATTGCAGCTGGTCTTCCAGGATCCGTTCGGTTCGCTATCGCCACGCATGACCATCGGCCAGGTCATTACCGAAGGGCTGCTGGTGCATGAACCGAACCTCTCGGGCAAGCAGCGCGACCAGCGCGCCGTCGAGGCGCTGCGCGAAGTTGGCCTCGATCCCAACTCGCGCAATCGCTATCCGCACGAATTCTCAGGCGGCCAGCGTCAGCGCATCGCAATTGCCCGCGCCATGATCCTCAAACCCAAGCTGGTGGTGCTGGACGAGCCGACCTCGGCGCTCGACCGTTCGGTGCAGAAACAGATTGTCGAACTGCTGCGCAAGCTGCAGGCCGATCATGAGCTGTCCTATCTGTTCATCAGCCACGATCTCGCCGTGGTGCGCGCCATGGCCGACTACATCATCGTCATGAAGCAGGGCAAGATCGTCGAGGAAGGGCCGACGGAAGACATTTTCAGCAATCCGCAGGCCGGCTACACGCAGACGCTGATGAGCGCCGCAATCGATGTCACGCGGTTTCGTTTGAGTGCGTGAGGCGAGCCCGGCAGCGGCGCCTCAGCTCAATTCGCCAGCCCTGGGCATTTGCGCGCCCTGGCGGCGGCCATGGCCGCTTGCTGCTGCTTCAGCCGATCGATCCTGGTCGTTTCGCGATTGGCGACGGCGGCCTTGACGCTTGAGCCGCCCAGCAGCCATCTCGGAACACTGGTGCTGGCGACCTTGCCCCGCGTGATGGCTGTCTGCGAGATGCCTTTGGCGGCTTCGCCTATGGCGCTGTTCAGTTCGGCGCATGTCATCTTGTCGTAATTCGCCGGATCGATCGATCCGCTGGTCGACGCGCAGCCTCCGACAAGGGCGAGGAGGAGCACGGGGATGAACGGCCTGCTGGGGGTCGAATGCAATTTCATGTCCACGACCTTACTCCAGCGTAAGCGACCATGGCCACCCTCCGATATGTCCGCATGCGTGCGTACGCCGAAACGAACCGGGGTCATTCACATTCACGACGGACACGAGTTCGACCTCGGCGGAACCCTTGAAAGAGAGCCTGCGAGCCCCATCTGCGTTGACAAATATTCCTGGTTGGTTGATGGCTGAGGCGATATCCTATATCAGCGGACAGAACGAGCTTGTCATTGCGCGGCTATTGCCTACATCGATCGTTTGTCGAAAATTTTGGATTCTTTTTGGCTGAAATGGAATAGTCATTCCATGAAAAGTTGGATCAAGAATTCAAAAGAGCCGGCAAAGGCGCTGCCGAAGGCTGGCAACGTACAATCAATACTCATAAATCAGACGAAGTTTATCGGGGATGTCGTTCTAACCTCGGTTCTGGTCAGGCATCTGCGGGCAGAGTTTCCGAACGCGACGATCACCATGCTATGCCAGGCGGCGCTGGCGAAATTCGTTCTGGAGCAAGGCATCGCCGACAGCGTGGTTTCGCTCGATCGCGGCAAAATGCGCGGCTCCCCTTTCGAGCGCATGTCCGGAATGTCCAGGCTCCTGCACGATCTGAGGAAGTCGGAGTATGATCTTATCATCGATCTGTCCGACTCCAAGACATCACGGCTTGTGATGCGCTTCGTCAAGGCGCCTTTTCGCGTAGGCTATGTTCCATCGGAGCAGCCCCTGAAATTCTGGGAGCGCCAAAGCGCCAACATCTTTGCCGCCACATACGGCCATGGCGGTGAGCATTATCTGCATCGGTACCTTTCGCCGCTGTTTGCCCTTGGCATTCCTGTGACCGATCCTATTCCGTCCCTCAAGCCAACCGAATCCGGTTCGCGCCAGGCAAAGCAGCTGCTTGCCCGACACGAACTGGAAACGAAGTCGTTTGTCGCCGTCCATGCCGGCGCCAGTTTCCCAGGCCGTTGCTGGCAGCCGGATCGTTTCGCTTCGGTCCTGGGAGAGATTTACCGTCGAAAGGGTCTCCGGGCGGTCATCGTTGGCGGTCCGGACGAGGCAGGTATCGCAGGCAAGGTGTTGGATGCGGCAACATCGCCGATCGTGAATCTCGTTGGCCAGGCACCCCTGACCACCCTTTTGCCCCTGCTGGGCGAGGCCCTGATCTTCCTTGGCAACGAGAGCGGACCCATGCACCTGGCCGCGGCCATGAAAACGCCCGTCGTTGGCCTGTTCGGTCTGACCCAACCCGACATCTGGGGGCCCCTTGGGGTTCCCAGCCGTACGTTACAGCCTCCGATGCCATGCAAGTGCATAGCGCCGGGCCTCTGCAAGGCGGGCAATGCAGGGGGCGTTTATTGCGTTCAACGGCTTGACGCTGCCGACGTCACAAAAGCGGCAATCGAACTCATAGAACGCGTCAGCTAAAGCAATTCCAGGAAAACTGCGCAGCGGTTTTTTCCGTCCGGAATTGCGTAAAGCGATGAATTGGAGCAGGCGACGATCAAACATCGAGCCGCTGCAGCGGGAACAACAAACACGCGTATCGCTTTGTTTTTCTGGTCGGAGTGGCAGGATTTGAACCTGCGACCCCCTCGTCCCGAACGAGGTGCGCTACCAGGCTGCGCTACACTCCGTGACCAGACGCGGGCTTATAGCCGCCGCATCTGGTTCCTGCAAGCGTCAATGGCAGCACTTCTGTCGCATTTCGCCAGCTTTCTTCGCGAGCCTGTTTCAGCGCCTCGAATAAACGCCGCTTAAAGGCTTCCGTGGTAGGGCACTCCTCGGCAAACGTTTGCGCGATTTGTGTTTCCAGCCGCCCGGAGATTTCCAGTCTTGACCCTCAGGATCGTTGGCGAAGCACGGCCCAACAGTTTCGGATTGCCGGAGCTTGTCGTGGTGGTGGAGAGCCCGGTATCGTCGCAGCGGCGCCGGCAGACGTTCGACGCGGTGCTGCGCCGTAGTCCGGAAGTCGGCGCCTACAACCAGATCTTTTGACAAGGGCATCATGAGCCAGCGCATCGTCAGTTTCGTCATGAGCGGCGGCGTCGGCTCGCGGCTCTGGCCGCTGTCGCGCGAGGACAATCCCAAGCAGTTCCACGACCTTTCGGGCGACGGCTCGATGCTGGCAAAGACCTTGCGCCGGCTGGCGTCACGGCCCAGCGGCGATACGCCCATCTTCATGATCGCTTCCGAACGCCATGCCGAGCGCGTCCATGCCGATCTCGCCGGCATAAACCTTGCCGGCGGTGGGCCGCTGTTCGAACCTACCGGCCGCAACACCGCCGCGGCGGTGGCGCTGGCAAGCCTGCGCACGCTCGCCGAATTCGGTGACGAACTGGTGCTGGTGGTGCCGTCCGATCACGAGATTTCGACCGCGCGGCAATTCTGGCAGAGCGTCGAGGCGGGCACCGCCGCTGCCAGCGCCGGGCGGCTGGTGGTGTTCGGCCTCAAGCCGACACAGCCGGAGACCGGCTATGGCTACATCGAAGTCGCCGCCCAAAGAGCAGGCGTGTTCGATGTCTCGCGCTTCGTCGAAAAGCCGGACCTTGCCACCGCCCAGGCCTATCTCGAAGCCGGCAATTTCCACTGGAACACCGGCATCTTCCTGTTTCGCGCCGGCGCCATGCGCGATGCCTTCGCAGCTTTCGAGCCGAAGATCTGGCAGGCGACCGAAGCTGCCTACAAGGCTGCGATATCGGACCTTTCCGGCTTCTACATGCCGCTGGACCTCTACGGCGCCATTCCTTCGGTCTCGATCGACTATGCCATCATGGAGCGGGCAAAGGACATCGCCATGGTGCCGGCCAGCTTTCGCTGGAACGATCTCGGCTCCTGGCAATCGCTGCTCGAGGTCGGGCCTGCCGATGGCCAGGGCAATGTCATCGCCGGCGACGTCGTCGCCATCGATTGCGAGAATTCCTACATTCGCAGCGATGGCCGGCTGCTGTCGGCCATCGGCATGAGAGATGTCGCCATCGTCTCGACATCGGACGCTACCTTCGTCGCCCCGGTCAGCCATAGCCAGCACGTCAAGAAGATCGTCGAGCAGCTCGAAAAATCCGGCCGGCTGGAAACCCGTTTCACGCCTGCCCACGACCGGGTCATCGAAAGCGGCGCCTGGCGCCGTCGCGTCCACCACTGGCTGTTTCAGGAGACGCTTCCGCTGTGGTCGACATCAGGCGTCGACGAACGCTATGGCGGCTTCCACGAGGCGCTTGGCTTCGACGCCACGCCGCTGATGAAACCCAAGCGCATGCGCACGCAGGCCCGCCAAGTCTACGCCTTTGCGGTCGCCAAGCAACGCGGCTGGGACGGCCCGGCCGACCGGCTCATCGCCCACGGCATCGACTTCATGGCCGGAAGCGGCCGAACGGCAAGGGGCGGCTGGGTGCGCACCCTCGACATCGACGGTTCGGTCGCCGACCCGGTCGAGGACGCCTACGATCATTCCTGCGTGCTTCTGGCGCTGGCACATGCCCACATGTCGGGCCATCCGGATGCGCTGCGGCTCGGCGAGGAGACCTTCGCCTTCCTCGATGCCCATCTCGAGGATAGCCGCATGACCGGCTTTCTCGAAACCTCGGACGGGCAGGGCGAGCGGCGCTCCAATCCGCATATGCATTTTCTGGAAGCCTTCCTCGCCTGGCACGAAGCGACAGGCGAGCGCGCTTATCTGCGCCGCGCGGCACGCATCATCGACCTGTTCCGCAACCACTTCTTCGATCCCGAAAGCTGGACGCTGGGTGAATATTTCGACGCCGGCTGGAGGCCCGTGGCGGGCGAGAAGGGTACCTGGACCGAGCCCGGCCATCATTTCGAATGGGCCGCGCTGCTTGTCGATTTCGCCGCTCTTAGCGGCCAGGCCGAACTGAGTGGCTTCGCCAGGAAACTCTATGCCTCGGCCATCGCCAATGGCCTCAACCGCGCCACAGGCCTTGCCTATGGCGCCGTCTCCCGGCAGGGTCTGCCGCTGGACCTGGTCTCGCGTAGTTGGCCACAGGCCGAAGCGGTCAAGGCGGCGATTGCGTTGGACGGTTCTGGCGGACCCGATCTCAAGCCGGAGATCGAGGAACGCGTAGGCCGGCTGTTCCGCTGGCACATCGACCCGGCGCCGCTGGGTCTGTGGATCGACCGCGTCGACGAGCGCGGCCGCTCGCGGGCATCTGATGTGCCGGCCAGCATTTTCTACCATCTCGTCTGCGCGCTGACACAGTATCTGGATGGGACGGCGGAGAAGGGCGGCTGAGAAAGAGGCGCTGTCCCGACGACATTTTGCTCAATACGGGCTGGCCACATCCCCGGTCTCGACATAAACCGCCTTCAGCTGGGAATAATGCGCCAGCGCGGCCAGTGAATTTTCTCGCCCGATGCCTGACTGCTTGAAGCCGCCGAAGGGGATTTCGACCGGCGTCAGATTGTACGCGTTGATCCAGCACGTGCCGGCCTGCAGCTCGGCGATGACGCGGTGGGCGCGCGGCAGGTCGCGCGTGAAGACGCCGGCCGCGAGGCCGAACTCGGTGTCGTTGGCGCGCTCGACCACCTCGTCCTCGCCGTCGAATTTCAGCACGCTCATGACAGGCCCAAAGATTTCCTCGCGCGCGATGCGCATGCCGTCGGTCACGCCGGTGAACACCGTCGGCTCGACGAAGAAGCCGGCTTCGAAACCTTGCAGCGAGGGCACGTTGCCGCCGCAGGCGAGCGTGGCGCCTTCTTGCTTGCCGGCCGCGATGTAGGAGACGACCTTCTCCTGCTGTGCCTTGCTGACCAGCGGCCCCATCTGGGTTTCGGCATCGAGTGGGTCGCCGATGCGGATCTTCTTGGTTCGCTCGACGAGCCGGTCGACGAAGCGGTCATGGATGCCCTTCTGGACGAAGACGCGTGTGCCGTTGGAGCAGATCTGCCCCGTCGAATAGAAATTGCCGAGCATGGCGCCGCCGACGGCATTCTCGAGATCGGCGTCGTCGAAGACGATCAGCGGCGACTTGCCGCCGAGTTCCATCGTCGCGTGCTTCATCTTCGAGCCGGCGAGCGACAGCACCTTGCGGCCGGTCGGCACCGAACCGGTCACCGACACCTTGGCTACGACATCATGGCCGACGAGGCTGGCGCCGACATCCCTATAGCCTTGCACGACGTTGAACAGCCCGTCGGGCAGGCCTGCCTCGCTGTAGATCTCGGCCAGTGCCAATGCAGACAATGGCGTGGTTTCCGATGGTTTGAACACCATGGCGTTGCCCATGGCGAGCGCGGGCGCGGATTTCCAGCCGGCGATCTGGATCGGGTAGTTCCAGGCGCCTATGCCGACGCAAACTCCGAGCGCCTCACGCCGCGTGTAGGCGAAGGGCCCGCCCAGATCGACAGCCTCGCCATTGTAAGCTGCAACCGCGCCGCCGAAATATTCCAGGCAATCCGCGGCCGATGGCGCATCCGCCACCAGCGTTTCCTGAATCGCCTTACCGGTGTCGAGCGTCTCGAGGCGGGCAAGATCGGCGTTGCGGGCGCGCAAGATGTCGGCGGCGCGGCGCAGGATGCGGCCGCGCTCCACCGGCTTCAGCCGCGCCCAAGCCGGTTGCGCGGCACGCGCAGCCTCGATGGCGAGTTCCAGCACGTTCGGCGTCGCCGAGCGCAGCAGGGCGATGGTCTCGCCGGTTGCCGGATAGATGACCGGCAGTGGCGCGCCTTGCTCGTCGTCTATGTAGCGTCCGTTGACATAGTGCGATGCCGTTGGCTGGGCGCGCATGGGCTTCTCCAAATCGTCTTAGCGGCATGCCGATCGTGCGGTTGCACGATCATGCTCTATCTGTCGGACGCCTGCCAGCGGGGATTGATCCATGGTTCCTGGTTGGAAGGCGCCAGCGGCGTGCGGCCGAGAATGTGGTCGGAAGCCTTCTCGCCAGTCATGATCGACGGCGCGTTGAGGTTGCCGTTGGTGACGCGCGGGAAGATAGAGGAATCGGCTACCCGCAGGCCCTCGACGCCGATCACGCGGCATTCCGGATCGACGACGCTCGTGACCTCGTCGGCGCGGCCCATCCGGCAGGTGCCGCAGGGATGATAGGCGCTTTCGGCGTGATCCCTGATGAAGATGTCGAGGTCGTCGTCCGATTGCACGTGGCTGCCGGGCGAAATTTCCTGGCCGCGGAAGCCGTCGAAGGCCTTCTGGCCGAAAATCTCGCGCGTCAGCCTGATGCAGTGGCGGAACTCGCTCCAGTCGTCGGGATGCGACATGTAGTTGAAGTGGATCACCGGTTTCGAATTCGGATCCGGCGAGCGCAGCGTCACCGAGCCGCGCGACTTCGAGCGCATTGGCCCGACATGCGCCTGAAAACCATGCGACTTCGCCGCCGCCTTGCCGTCATAGCGCACCGCCGCCGGGATGAAGTGGTACTGGATATCAGGATAGTCGACGCCGGCGCGCGAGCGCACGAAGGCAGCCGCCTCGAAATGATTGGTGGCGCCAAGGCCGGTCTTGAAGAACAGCCACTGCGCCCCGATCATCGCCTTGGAGAACGGATTGAGCACCGAATTCAGCGTGATCGGCTTTGTCGATTCCTGCTGGATATAGAGTTCCAGATGGTCCTGCAGGTTGCGGCCGACGCCGGGTCTATCGGCTACCACCGCGATGCCGTTTTCCCTGAGATGCTCTGCAGGCCCGATTCCCGACAGCATCAGGATTTTCGGCGAGTTGATCGACGATGCCGCGACGATCACCTCACGTCGCGCCTTAACGACCTGAATCTGTTTGCGAGCTTCGATCTCGACGCCGATGGCGCGTTGATTCTCGATGATCACCCGTCGCGCAAAGCCCTTGACCAGGCTTACGTTTTTGCGCCTGAGCGCCGGCCTCAGATAGGCTGATGCCGCCGACCAGCGGCGGCCGCCGAAAATGGTCTGCTCCATCGGGCCGAACCCCTCTTGCCTGGAGCCGTTATAGTCGTCGGTCAGTTCGAAGCCGGCCTGGCGGCCCGCTTCGACGAAGGCGCCATAGAGCGGATTTTTCCGCGTGCCGCGCCGCACGTGCAGCGGCCCACCACGGCCCCGCCAGCCGTCCTCGCCGCCCTCCGCATCTTCCATGCGCTTGAAATAGGGAAGCACGTCGGCGAAACCCCAGCCGGCGGCTCCCTGTTCGGCCCAGTGGTCGAAGTCGCGGGCGTGGCCGCGCACATAGACCATGCCGTTGATCGAGGACGAGCCTCCGATCACCTTGCCGCGCGGCGTCGCCAGCACGCGGCCGCCGAGATGCGGCTCGGGCTCGCTGGCAAAACCCCAGTCGTAGAGGCTCATATTGAGCGGGATCGACAGCGCCGATGGCATCTGGATCAGCGGCCCGATATCGGAGCCGCCGAATTCGATAACGATGACCGAGTGCTTGCCATCCTCCGACAGGCGATAGGCCATGGCCGAGCCGGCGGAGCCGGAGCCGATGATGACGAAATCCGCTTCAAGCATTGTTCATATGCGCCCATCGTTCATATGCGTGATGAAATCGGCGAGCGAGACATTGCCGCCGGTAGCCACCACAAGGACGGTCTTGCCGGCCACATCCACCTTGCCGCCGAGCAGTGCCGCCAGCGAGGCAGCTCCGGACGGCTCAAGCACCAGCTTCATCCGCTCGAAGGCGATTTTCATTGCCCGCCGCACCAAGGCGTCGTCGACAGTGATGCCGCGAACGCCGGCGGTTCTGACCGCCGCGAACGGCGCGTCGCCGGGCCGCCGCGACATCAGCCCGTCACAGATCGAATTCGGGGCGAGCGGCATGGTCTCGATGCTGCCATGCGCCAGCGAGGCGCCCATGCCGTTGAAACCTTCGGGCTCGACGCCGATGATTTCTGTGGCCGGCGACAGGTAGTGGAAAGCGAGCGAAACGCCGCCGATCAGGCCGCCGCCGCCGACCGAGCAGAACAGCACGTCCGCCTTCGCGCCCTTGGCAGAAAGCTGCTCCAGCGCCTCCAGCCCGGCACCTGCCTGGCCGGCGACGATTTCCGGATCGTCGAAGGGATGCAGCAATGTCAGCCCTTCGGTCTCGGCGATCTCGCGCGCCTTGGCGGCGGCGACTTCCTCACGCGCGCGCTCGCCGTGATCGGTAAGCACCACGCGCGCGCCGTAGCCTGCTGTGGCGTCGCGCTTGGCGGCCGGCGCGTCGATCGGCATGACGATGGTAACGGGGATGCCGAGCGCCTGGCCCGCAGCCGCCAGTCCTTGCGCAAAATTGCCGGAAGAATAAGCGACGACGCCCTTCTTGGCTTCGTCGGGCGACAGCCGCTTCAGCCGCCAATAGGCGCCCCGAACCTTGAACGATCCCGCCCATTGCAGCGATTCCGCCTTGACGAAGACGCGAGCGGCGCCGGTTTCCCTGGCGAGCGCCGCCGATTCCAGCAGCGGCGTGATCTGCGTCGCCTTGGCGGTGACCGCATAGGCTTGCTTCAGGTGGTCGAGTGAGGGGACAAGCGTAGTCATCATTCGCCTCGCGGATACCGCTTGCTCTCTTCGAGATTGTCGAGGTTCATGTGGTTGCGCATGTAGCGCTCGGACGCTTTCTGCAGCGGCTGGAAATCCCAAGGGTAGTAGGCGCCGTTGCGCAGCGCCCGATAGACGACCCAGCGGCGCGCCTGGCTTTCGCGCACCGCAGCGTCGAAGGCGGCCATGTTCCAGCGCGCCCGCACCTTGTCCATGAACGCCGCGACCAGCGGTTCGTTGGCCGGATCTGCCGCGAGGTTTTCCCGCTCCAGCGGATCGGATTGGAGATCGAACAGTTGCGGCGCATCGAGCTCGCAATGGACGAACTTGTATCGGCCCTCGCGGATAGCCACCAGAGGCGCGTATGAACCCTCAGCCGCATATTCCATCAGCACAGGCGCGCTGCGCCGCTCACCGTCGATCAGAGGCAGCAGCGATTGGCCATCGGTCCATGGCGCGACGGCATCGATGTCGATTCCGGCGAGGTCGCAAAGCGTCGGCGTCACGTCGAGATTGGAAACCGGCGCTTCGATCAGCCCGGCCGCAACGCCCCTGCCGGCAATCATCAGCGGCACCCGCGCCGAGCCCTCGAAGAAGCTCATCTTGAACCATAGGCCGCGCTCGCCGAGCATGTCGCCATGGTCGGAGCAGAACAGGATGGTGGTGTCGTCAAGCATGCGCGTTCGCTTGAGGACGTCCAGGAGCTCGCCGAGCTTGTCGTCGACATAGGAAATATTGGCGAAATAGCCACGCCGCGAACGGCGCACCTGCTCAGGGGTGATCTGGAACGACGGATAATCGCTGGCGACATACAGCCGCTGCGAATGCGTATCCTGTTCGTCATACGCAATGAAATTGGTTTCCGGGTCGAGCGCCTGGCAATTTTCGTAGAGATCCCAGTACTGCTTGCGCGCGACATAGGGGTCGTGCGGATGTGACAGCGAAACGGCCAGGCACCAGGGCCGGCGCTCCTCATCATCCTGCTCCCGCGAAAGCTGGTAGAGCTTCTGCGTGGCGAGGAACACGACCTCGTCGTCATATTCCATCTGGTTGGTGGTTTCGGCGATACCGGCCCCGGTCACCGAACCCAGATTGTGATACCACCAGTCGATGCGCTCGCCGGGCTTACGATAATCCGGCGTCCAACCGAAATCGGCGGGGTAGATGTCCGTGGTCAGCCGTTCCTCGAAGCCGTGCAACTGGTCCGGCCCGACGAAGTGCATCTTGCCCGACAGGCAAGTATGGTAGCCGGCGGCGCGCAGATGATGAGCGAAGGTCGGGATCGACGAGGCGAACTCGGCGGCGTTGTCATAGACTCCGGTGCGCGACGGCAACTGGCCGCTCATGAACGAGGCACGGCCCGGCGCACAGAGCGGCGAGCCGGTGTAATTGTTGCGGAAGCGCGCCGAGCGGGCGGCCAACGCCTTCAGATGCGGCGCGTGCAGGAAGTCAGCCGGCCCGTCCGGAAAGAAAGTTCCGTTGAGCTGATCGACCATGACGATCAGGAAGTTAGGGTGCTTGCGTGTCACTGCGTCTGCCGTCCGCTGAGTTTCGTTTCGAGATAGTCCTCGACCAATGCGATCGCGGTCGCGGCATCGGGCACGCCGTCCTTGAGCGCGCGCCTGATATAGAGCCCGTCGATCATCGCCGCCGTCGCTTCGGCGACGCGGTCGGCCTCGGCTCGGGACAGGATGCCGGCCAGCCCGCTCATCAGGTTCGAATGCAGCCGCCGCGCATAAATTCTGAGCAGCCGGCGCAGCGCAGCCGATTTCTGCGCCTCGACATAGAAGGCGAGCCAGGCGGCGATCGTTTCGGCACGGAACTGGATCTCGGAGAAGTTGACGGCCACGACCGCCGAGACGCGTTCGCGTGGGGAACCGGTGGATTGAAGCGCGCGCCGCATGTCCGTGGTCAGTTCGGCCAGGATATGCCGCATCGTCGCGAACAGCAGCTCATCCTTGACGCCGAAATAGTGATGGGCCAGCGCCGACGACACGCCGGCGCGCCCGGCGATCTCCGACATCGTCACGTCAAGCGAGCCGCGCTCGCCGATCGCCGAGATCGTCGCGTCGATGAGCGCTTTGCGGCGCAGTGGCTCCATTCCGACTTTCGGCATGCTGTTCCCATTGTTTCGGTGAAGATTATTTTTTATTGACGGGTCAATCAACAAAAATTCAGCCCAAACAACAACCGATTGTCGGCTCTGGCTCATCCCGCGGACTGGAAAACGGTTCATTATTGAACAATATTGAGTGCTCAGGCCGCGATATGACGTGTTAGGATCCGCGGCAAATGGAGGTTGCCATGACCGCATGCATCGTTGGCTGGGCGCATTCGCGCTTCGGCAAGCTTGAAGGCGAAACATTGGAGAGCCTGATCGTCAAAGTGGCAACCGAGGCGCTCGACCATGCCGGCATTGGCCCGGACGACGTCGACGAGATTGTGCTCGGACATTTCAACGCCGGCTTTTCCGCACAGGATTTCACCGCCAGCCTTGTCCTCCAGGCCGACGACCGGCTGCGCTTCAAGCCGGCGACGCGCGTCGAGAACGCCTGCGCCACCGGTTCGGCCGCTGTCCGGCAAGGCGTCCGCGCCATAGATGCCAACGCCGCCCGCATCGTGCTGGTGGTCGGCGCCGAGCAGATGACGACGACGCCCGGCCCCGAGATCGGCAGGAACCTGCTGAAAGCCTCCTATTTGCCCGAGGATGGCGACACACCGGCCGGCTTTGCCGGCGTCTTCGGCAAGATCGCACAAGCCTATTTCCAGCGCTACGGCGACCAGTCGGATGCGCTTGCCATGATCGCCTCCAAGAATCACAAGAACGGCGTCGACAATCCCTATGCGCAGATGCGCAAGGATTTCGGCTACGAATTCTGCCGCCAGGAGAGCGAGAAGAACCCCTTCGTCGCTGGCCCACTGAAGCGCACCGACTGCTCGCTTGTCTCCGACGGTGCCGCTGCTATCGTCCTCACCGACACAGCGACGGCACTGAAGATGCGCCGCGCCGTCACCTTCCGCGCCAATGAGCACGTGCAGGATTTCCTGCCGATGTCGAAGCGCGACATCCTGACCTTCGAAGGCTGCGAGCAGGCCTGGAGCCGGGCGCTCAGGAATGCCGGCGTGACGCTTGATGATCTCTCCTTCGTCGAGACGCATGACTGCTTCACCATCGCCGAATTGATCGAATATGAAGCCATGGGCCTGGCGAAGCCTGGGGAGGGCGCGAGGCTGGCGCTGGACGGCACGACCGCAAAGGACGGGCGGCTGCCGGTCAACCCGTCCGGCGGCCTGAAGGCGAAGGGTCATCCGATCGGCGCCACCGGCGTGTCGATGCATGTGCTGAGCGCCATGCAGCTCGTCGGTGAGGCCGGCGGCATCCAGGTGCCCAACGCCAAGCTTGGCGGCATCTTCAACATGGGCGGCGCGGCGGTCGCCAACTACGTTTCCATTCTCGATCGGATTCGGTAAAAGCGACCCGCATCCGCGGGGGCAACATGACAAATCCGGTTCTGATCGAAGTTCTGCGTGGCGCCATCGTCGAGAGCGCGCACCGAGGCGCGGTCGCGGTTTTCGACGCCGATGGCACGCCGGTTCTCGAGATCGGCGACACATCGAGGCCGGTGTTTCCGCGCTCCGCGGTCAAGGCGATCCAGGCGCTGCCGCTGGTCGAAAGCGGTGCTGCCGATGCCTACGGCTTCGGTAACCGCGAACTGGCGCTGGCCTGCGCCTCTCATTCGGGCGAACCGGCCCACGTCGAACTGGCGCGGTCGATGCTCGCGAGGGCCGGGCTGGACGGGTCGGCGCTTGAATGCGGCGCGCATTGGCCGTCGAGCCATGACGCGACGATCGCACTCGCCCGCGCCGGCGGTTCCCCGAACGCCCTGCACAACAATTGCTCCGGCAAGCATTCCGGCTTTCTTTGCACCTGCGTCCATTCAGGCATCGAGCCTCACGGCTATGTCAGGGCGGATCACGCCTTGCAGGAGATGGTGCGCGATGCCATGCAGGCGGTGACGGGAGCTCGCCACGGCGCCGACGAGCGCGCGACCGACGGCTGTTCGATCCCGACCTACGCGGTGCCGCTCAGGAGTTTTGCGCTTGGCTTTGCCCGCATGGTGACCGGCAGGGGCTTCGCGCCCGAGCGCGCCAGGGCGGCAAAGCGATTGTTGTCGGCTTGCATGGCCGAGCCGTTCTTCGTCGCCGGCACAGGCCGCGCCGATCTCGCGCTGATGCAGGCGGCGCCTGGCCGAATATTTGCGAAGGGCGGCGCCGAAGGGGTCCATTGCGCGGCGCTTCCCGAGCTTGGCCTCGGCATCGCACTCAAATGCGATGATGGTGCCGGCCGGGCCGCCGAATCCATGGTGGCCGCAATCATCGCCCGACTGCTGCGCGCGGACGAGGTTTTGGCGGCGAAGCTGCTCGAAATGGCGAATGCACCCATCGAAAGCCGGATAGGCGCCAAGGTCGGTGCGCTCAGGCCGACGGCGGCACTGGCCTGAGCCGGACGCTCTCAACTGACATGATTGCGCTCGACGGTCAGATGCGGAAAGCCGGTGTCGGCTGACGCGGCGAGATCGCCCGTGGCCGGGTCGGCCCAGCGCTGCCCGACAATGGCGCCATTGCGTGCGCCGTCGATGACATTGTCGGAGATGATGGCGGTTCCGGCACCGTCGACCACGCTGACGACGATGCCGGTGCCCGCTTTGCGGATGATGTTGCCGGTGGCCACGACGTTGCGCAGATACGGTCCCCAGCCGATCGACATGCCGTAGAGCGGCGCATTCTCGATGACGTTGTTGGACACGGTGGTGTCGGCCTCGACGCCGATGCCGACGCCGAATCCCGGCGGGTCGGCGGGGTAGGGGCCTGATGTCGACAGGTTGCGCACGATGTTGCCCGAGCAAACACCCATGCGTCCGCCTTCGTTGAAATTGACGATCGAGATGCCGTTGGCGGCACCATCGACGATGTTGTTGCTGATAACGGCGCCCTCGAACGAGAATTCGGAATAGACCGCCGTTTCGCCGGAACGCATGCAAGTGTTGCCCGATACTTGCAGATTGCTGGCGCTGTTGGCGCGGATGGCGGAGAATGCGCAGTCCGAAACAATATTGCCGGAGACGATCACGTTGGCGGCGCGGAAGGCATTGATGCCATTGCCGTTCTGGCCAGTGCCGCCGCCGCGCGCCGCGATGCGTTCGACCCGGTTGCCGGTGACGATGGTGCCGTCCTCCGCCGCTTGCCAGCGGTGCACGAGGATGCCGCCATTGGCGCAGTCGGAGACGGTGTTGCCTGTGATCGCCAGCCCTGCGGCCTCGACCGAATAGATGCCGGCGTCCGCCGCTCCGGATATTTCCGTGCGCTCGACCCGGCCCGCCGCGTGCTCGAGCGCCAGCCCGTTCTTGCCGCTGCCGGTTATCTGGCAATTATCGACGATGAGATGCGCCACGCGGCGCAGATCGAGCAGTCCTTGCGCGTAGTCGCCCATCGAGCGGTTTGAGCCGTCGAGGACCAGGCCGCTGAGCTCGATGTGATCGGCTTGTTCGGCCATGAACAGGTGGCCGTCGCCACCATAGACGATGCGCGTTGCGCCAGGCACGCCGGTAAGGCGCACCCGGCCGGGCAGCGTCAGGTTGGACACGACATAGGTGCCGGGCTGCAGGAAAACCGGCATGTCGCGATCGCTGGCCTCGCGCAGCAGCTTGGCGAAAGCCTTGCTCTGATCGTCAAAGGTGCCGGGTTGCACGCCAAGCTCGGTGGCGTTGATCGATCCGCGCATCGAGGCTTTCTCGACGCCGGGCAAGCTCGCGGCGGCTGCCTTGCCCAGCGAAAGCCCGAACACGGCAAAACCGGCTGTCCGGACAAGCAGCTTGCGTCTGTTCAACATCGGCACAGGTCCTGGCTTTTGCCCATCTAGTGGCAGGATTCGTGCCAGTCAGGCACCTGCGTCCCCGGCGAGGGCAATGACTTGTGAAGTCGTGAGGGCGGGCATAAGTTCAAGGAATGAGCAGAGCCTTTACCCGCGAGGAAGACAGCGAAAACGCCATCGCAGGCGTCGGCGAACGGCCGATCAGTCAACACCGCAACCTGGTGACGGAGCGTGGCCTGGCAATGATCGACGAGAATCTGGCCGATCTGCGCGACATATTGGCCAAAGCCGAGCGGCGGGGAGACCGCGAGCGCATCGCACTGGTATCTCGCGACCTGCGCTATTGGACCGCGCGGCGCGAAAGTGCCGAGCTTTCGGTGCCCGAGCCCGGGAGCGACGTCATCCGCTTCGGCATGGGCGCCACGCTCGAAGCCGACGACGGCAAAAAGGTGCACTGGAAGATCGTCGGCGAGGACGAGGCTGACCCATCGAAAGGCAGCATTTCCCATGTATCGCCAATGGCGATTGCTTTGTTTGGCAAGAAGGTCGGCGATGTCGCCACCGTCAATGGCAAGGAATGGGAAATCGTCAAGCTGAGCGCGGGCGGCTGAACCCCAACATCAGTCCTCGGTCTTCACGATGTGGTCGCGAAAAAATGCGGCGGCACCCGCTTCATCGATCTCGCCGGCGGCGACAGCCATCACGAATTCATAAAGCGTGCCGTTGTCCGCCGTCAGGACGTGACCGTTGACGATCAGGAAGGCGCCGGCGGCGACAATAGCCGTGCGTTTGTTGCCGTCGACAAAGGCATGATTTCTGGCAATGCCGAAGACATAGGCTGCTGCAAGATCTGCAATCGACGGAGTGCCGTAATTAGCCTTGTTCTCGGCCCAGGCCAGTGCCGATTCAAGTGCATTTTCATCCCGCAAACCTTGTGCGCCGCCATGCCGGCGCAATTGTTCGGCATGCATCGCCTCCACCGCGCGGCGCGACAGGAACTCCCAGTTCATTCGGCGAGCTTCTGGAGCGCGACCTTGTACTTGTCCATGACCTTGCGAGCAGCTTCCATCTGCCGCTCGAAACTATCGTCGACCGGTTTGAGGACGATGTCCTTGTCCGTTTCGAGAACCTGAAGCTGATCACCGGCTTTGAGATTCAGGCGGTCGAGTAGCTCCTTGGGCAGGATCACACCTTCGGAATTGCCGATCTTGCGAATGGTGGTGTTCATGCTGGATCAGCCCTGTTGCAACGCCGATTATAACTCGATCGCTGTGTTGTTGCAACAGAAATTATAACTTACGAATGGGAGGAAGGCTCGGACACACTCGTTGCCGATAACTCAGGACGCCAGCAGCCGGTCGATCAGCCGCTCCGCTGCTTGCGGGATCACGGTACCGGGCGGGAAGATTTCCGCCGCACCCGCTTGCAGCACGGCATCATAGTCCTGCGGAGGGATCACGCCGCCGGCAACGATCAGCATGTCGCTGTGGCCGAGCCTCTTCAGCGCATCCCTGAGTTCGGGGATGAGCGTGAGGTGTCCTGCTGCCAACGATGAGGCACCGACGACATGAACGTCGTGCTCCACCGCCAGCTTCGCGATCTCCTCCGGCGTCTGGAACATGGCGCCGACGGTGACGTCGAAGCCGAGGTCGGCAAAGGCTGTGGCGATCACCTTCTGGCCGCGGTCATGTCCGTCCTGTCCCATTTTGGCGACCAGGATGCGCGGCTTGCCGCCGGTCTTCTTTTCGAACGCGCCGATCTTCTCCTGCAGCCGGTCGACGGCCGGATTGTCGCCGAGCGCCTGGCGGTAGACGCCGGAAATCGTCTGCACCGACGCGATGTGGCGGCCAAAGACCTTTTCCAGCGCCAGCGAAATCTCCCCGACCGTCGCATTGGCGCGCGCGGCGTGGATGGCGAATTCGAGCAGGTTCTCGCCGCTCGCGGCCGCGCGGGAGAGCGCTGCGAGCGCATTCTCGAGCACCGCGACGTCGCGCGTGCCCTTCAGCCGCTGCAGCTTCGATAGCTGCCGGGCTCTTACCTCGGCATTGTCGATCTTCAAGACGTCGACTTCGATATCCGCACCGGGCCGGTGCGCGTTGACGCCGACCAGCACCTGCTCGCCTGAATCGATGCGCGCCTGGGTGCGGGCGGCCGCCTCTTCGATGCGCAGCTTGGGAATGCCCTTCTCGGTGGCCGCGGCCATGCCGCCGAGCGCCTCGACCTCCTCGATATGGGCAAGCGCACGCGCTGCCAGATCATGCGTCAGCCTCTCGAGATAAGCCGAACCGCCCCACGGATCGATGATGCGCGTGGTGCCGGATTCCTTTTGCAGGATCAGCTGCGTGTTGCGGGCGATACGGGCCGAATGATCCGTCGGCAGCGCCATGGCCTCGTCGAAGGAATTGGTGTGCAGCGATTGTGTATGGCCCTGTGTGGCGGCCATCGCCTCGATCATCGTACGGATGATGTTGTTGTAGGGATCCTGCGCCGTCAGCGACCAGCCGGAGGTCTGGCAGTGGGTGCGCAAGGACAGCGAACGCTCGTCCTTCGGCGCAAAATTCTTCATCATCAGGCTCGACCACAGAAGCCGCGCCGCCCTGAGCTTGGCGACTTCCATGAAGAAGTTCATGCCAACAGCCCAGAAGAAGGACAGGCGCGGGGCGAAGCGGTCGATGTCGAGCTCGGCCGCGACGCCGGCGCGGGCATATTCGATTCCGTCGGCAATCGTATAGGCGAGCTCCAGGTCCGCCGTCGCGCCGGCCTCCTGCATATGGTAGCCGGAGATCGAGATCGAGTTGAATTTCGGCATGTGCCTGGATGTGTAGGAGAAGATGTCCGACACGATCCGCATCGAGGGCTTCGGCGGATAGATATAGGTGTTGCGGACCATGAACTCCTTCAGAATGTCGTTCTGAATGGTCCCTGCGAGATCCTTCTGCGCAACCCCTTGTTCCTCGGCAGCCACGATGTAGAGCGCCATGATCGGCAGCACCGCGCCGTTCATGGTCATCGACACCGTCATCTCGCCGAGCGGAATGCCGTCGAAGAGCTGGCGCATGTCGAGAATGGAATCGATGGCCACGCCCGCCATTCCGACATCGCCGGCCACCCGCGGATGATCGCTGTCATAGCCGCGGTGCGTGGCGAGATCGAAGGCGACCGACAGACCTTTCTGGCCGGCGGCAAGATTGCGCCTGTAGAAGGCGTTTGACTCTTCCGCCGTCGAGAAACCGGCATATTGCCGGATCGTCCACGGCTGCTGGACATACATGGTCGGATAGGGTCCGCGCACGAAGGGCGGCATGCCCGGATAGGTGTCGAGATGCGGCAGCCCCTTGAGATCGCCCTGATTGTACAGATGTTTGACGGCAAGGCCTTCCGGCGTCATCCGCTGGCCCTTGATCTCGACCGGCGCCCGCCGAGGCGGCGCCCAGCCGACCTGGCTGAAATCCGGAATCAAGAAGCGGCTCCGATCGCTTGATCGATGCGGACCGGAAACAGCGGCTCGCACATGACGATGCCTTCCGTGAACGCAGATCGCCGCTCCGCGGCCAGCGTCTCGACCGCGCGCTCGGTTTTCTGCGGATAGAGCGTGGCGCCGACGATGGCGCGCTCGCGGGATCGGAAGGCGGCAGCACGCTGGGCGGCGGCGGTGCGAACACGTTCCTGTATGCGTCCGTCCTGAAGGCTGGACAGCACGCCGCCCTCGGCCTCGATCGCCTGCAACTCGGACCAGGCCGCTTCGCAGAGGCCAGCGGTGAGCGCTTCGACGCCACCGGAGCCGCAGGCGGGATCGGCGACCTGATCGATGTGGCTTTCATTGGCCATGATCAACTGCGCATTACGGGCCACGCGGCGTGCGAAAGGCGCCGGCAGGCCATGCGCGACGGTGTGCGGCAGGATGGCGATCGAATCGGCTCCGCCCGCCGCCGCGGCGAAGCAGGCGATCGTCGTGCGCAGGATGTTGGTCTCCGGGTCCAATGCCGTCATCATCCGAAACGACGTCTCGGCGTGAATATTGGCCGTCGAAGTCGGGATCGAGCAGGCTTCCTGGACGCGAGCCCACAGCCTGCGCAAGGCCCGGACCTTGGCCATCGACAGGAACTGATCCTGGTCGGCGCTCAGCGCAAACCCGATATGGGGCGCTGCGTAGACGAGCGGTTGCCGCGCTTTCTCGAACATCCTGAGATAGGAGACGGCCGAAGCGAGCATGATGCCAAGCTCCTGCGCCTCCGTGGCGCCGGCATTGTGGAACACCCGCCCATCCGCCTCGAGCAGCACGCCGGGCACGCCCATCGAAAAGAAATGTGCCAGCGATTGCGGCATGGATTCCTGCAGCGCCTCGATCGACATGCGCAACCGGCCGGTTCCGGCCAGGATCGCCGCCGGATCGATCCCGAAGGAGAGGTTGAGCTTTGCCGGATCGGAGCGGCGCTTGCCAAGGAACGCCACCAGCCAGTCGGCCATGGGGCGGCTCCATGGGTGGGCGTCGATCCGGATCTGGACGCGGTTTAACGGGATGCCGTCCAGAACCGTCTCCAGCGCCTGCGCCGTTCTCGGCAGGCCGTAGCCGAAGGCGTTCGGGGCACCTTCGAAGACGAGCGACAATCCCGTCGCGCCCTGCGCGACGTCCTCCAGCGCCTGGGCTTTGGCGCGACCAATGTCGGGATCGTCGATGCGCTGGCTGACGATCCACGGCGATCCGGGGTTGGCGCGCACGATCGGCTCGGCCGCCGCCGCGCGCTCATAAAGCGGTTCCACGCGGATGCCGTCATCGGTGTGCGAGACCAGTTTTTCCTCGAAAGATGCGCCGGCGAGCGCCTTTTCAGCCAGGGCCAGCCATCGCTGCCGGTCGGCATTCGGAACTTCGTTATCCCTGGTCAAGGCTCCGGCGCTCATCCACTGTCCTCGTCACTATGCGGCCGCATCAGCCTGGAGCACTTCAGTCTACGGGTCCCGGTGCGATACCGCAATGCAATGCGCTTCCAAGACTCGAATTCGATCCCTCGAGCGTACACCAGCCTTCGAGCACGAAGCATGAACGATTGCCAAACATGGGCAAAATCCGCAAGCTCCAAAAAAGGCCATTTTCGCTGATCGCCATTGTCGCTGTGCAAGGGCCCCACTATACCTTCGGGCAAGGGGCTGGTTTTATACACAGCAGTTTGCGGAGACCGGACATATGGCTGACGACACCATTTTCATAGGCGCCAGCCGCAAGCCCGACGACAGCTATCAGCGTCCCGAAAACCTGCTTTTGCACTATGGCAACCGTCACGGCTTGGTGACCGGTGCCACCGGCACCGGCAAGACGGTCACCTTGCAAATATTGGCCGAGGGATTCTCCAATGCCGGCGTGCCGGTGTTCTGCGCCGACATCAAGGGCGATCTCTCCGGTATAGCCATGATCGGCACGGCGCAGGATTTCCTGGTCAAGCGCGCCGAGCAGGTCAAGCTCGACCCCTATGACTTCCAGGAATTCCCCGTCATCTTCTGGGATCTGTTCGGCGAACAGGGCCACCCCATCCGCGCCACCATCTCCGAGATGGGCCCGCTGCTCTTGTCGCGGTTGATGAATTTGTCCGAAGCCCAGGAAGGCATCATGAACATCGCCTTCCGCATCGCCGATGAGGAAGGCCTGCTGCTGCTCGACCTCAAGGACCTGCAGGCGCTGCTCGCCAATATCGCCGGGCGCGCCGAAGAGATCAGCGCCCGCTACGGCAATGTGACGAAACCCTCGGTCGGCGCCATCCAGCGCACGCTGCTGGTGCTGGAACAGCAGGGGGCGGCGAATTTCTTCGGCGAGCCGGCATTGCGCATCGCCGACATCATGCGCACCACCCGCGATGGCCGCGGCGCTATCAGCGTGCTGGCCGCCGACAAGCTGATGATGAATCCGCGGCTCTACGCGACGTTCCTGCTTTGGCTGATGTCGGAACTGTTCGAGGAACTGCCCGAAGTGGGCGATCCCGACAAGCCGAAGCTGGTCTTCTTCTTCGACGAGGCACATCTGCTTTTCGACGACGCGCCGAAGGTGCTGATCGACCGCGTCGAGCAGGTGGTGCGTCTGATTCGCTCGAAGGGCGTCGGCGTCTATTTCGTCACGCAGAACCCTCTGGATATTCCTGAGAAGGTTCTGGCCCAGCTCGGCAACCGGGTCCAGCATGCGTTGCGCGCCTACACGCCGCGCGAGCAGCAGGCGGTAAGGACCGCGGCCGAGACGTTCCGGCCAAATCCGGATTTCGATTGCGCGACCGTGATCACGCAACTGGGCACCGGCGAAGCGCTGGTTTCAGTGCTGGAAGCCAAGGGCATCCCGTCCATGGTCCAGCGCACGCTGATCCGTCCGCCATCGTCACGACTTGGGCCCATAACCCCAGCCGAGCGGCGGAAGCTGATCCAGGAAAGCCCGGTGATCGGTGAGTACGATGAGGGTGTCGATCGCGAATCGGCTTTCGAGATGCTGCAGAAAAAGGCCAAGGACGCGGCGGATGCCGAGGCACAGCAGGCCGACGCCGGCCGTTCACGCTGGACCATTCCGGGCTTCGGCAATGATGCTCCGCCGCCGCAACCCGGCGGCAGACGCCCGCCTCAACCGCGCCCGTCCAACCGCCAGACGGTGGCGGAAGCCGCGATCAAGTCGGTGGTGCGCTCTGTCGGCTCGTCGGTCGGCCGCGCCATCGTGCGCGGGATACTCGGGAGTCTGTCGAGGGGCAGATAGGGAAGCGCGATCGCGCAACGGCCATGCAGGGATAGGCTGATGTGGAGGTGAAGGCGGCGAGTCGCCGCATTCACCCTCGCTCCCATCAGAAAATCGCGTCGGTCACCGCTTTCACCGGGCCAAGCAGCACCGATCCGTCCGGCACGCCGGCATCGATCGGGATGGCTTTGTGATTCGCGGTCGCCACCATGGGCTGGCTGGCGTCGCTGGTCACGATGACCGGGGTCTTCGAAGGCACGCGATCATATAGGTCTATAATGTCCTGGTTCATCAGGCGCACGCAGCCCGACGACACCGACTTGCCGATCGAACGCCATTCCGGCGAGCCGTGCAGCCGGTAGAGCGTGTCGACGTTGCCCTGGAAGAGATAGAGCGCACGTGCACCGAGCGGGTTTTTCAGCCCGCCCGGCATACCGCCATTGTCAGCGCTGTATTGCCTCAGTTCCGGCTGCCGGGCGATCATCTCGTCCGGCGGCGTCCATTTCGGCCACTTCTGTTTCCACTGGACGACGGCATCGCCCGACCATTCGAAGCCGGCGCGGCCGAGGCCGACGCCGTAGCGGATCGCCTGGCCGCCCGGACGAACCAGATAGAGGAAGTGGCCGGTCGTATCGACGACGATGGTTCCCGGCTTCTGGCCGGTCGGGTCGGGCACGATCTGGCGCAGGAATTGCGGATCGATCCTGTCGACGGGAATGGCCGGCACTTCGAAACCGCCATCGCTGACGGCGGCGTACATCGTCACGTAGTCGGCGAGCGGCGGCTCGACATAGGCCGGTGGCGGTGGCTCGACTGGCCCGGACCCGGTGGTGGCGCATGCGGAAACCGCGATCGAGGCGGCGCCCAGGGCTGCGGCATTGAGAAAGCCGCGACGGCTCAGGCGATAGGATTCGATTTCGGCTGGGAACATGGTTGCCTTCTTTAAGTCTGAAATCGCAACAAAGCATGAATATGCCGACCGTTGCGAGGGTGCCTGATCAACACTTGGGCGCGATAGGCGGTTCCGAATCTGGCCTCAAGGTGGACAAACAAAGGCGAAGCTGTGACCGCGTCGCCACTGTGGCGCTACGGTCACAGGAGCGAAAACCAGGATTACTTTTGGGCCGCATGCGTTAGCCACCTGTGACAAGGGCATCGAGCGACGGCAGGATCAGGGCCGGTGGAAAATCCCGATACTCCTCCGGCTGGTTGGAGCGGTTGATCCACACGGTGCGGAAGCCGAACTTGGTCGCGCCGGCAATGTCCCAGCGGTTGGACGACTGGAAGGAGACCGCACCCGGATAGAGGCGCCAGCCTGTCGTGACCATGTCGTAGACCGACGGATCGGTCTTGAAGCGCCGTACCGCATCGACGGAATAGATATCGTCCAGCACCTGATCGAGCGCCGCGGATTTAACGGCTGCCTCCAGCATTTCCGGTGAACCGTTGGACAGGATTGCCAGCTTGGCGCCGGACGCCTTCAGCGCCTTCAGCACGGCGGGCACTTCCGCATAGCAGTCCAGCCGCCAATAGGCATCCAGCAATGCCGCCTTGAGGCCGGGATCGGCAGAGGGCACCTTGTGCAACGCGAAATCAAGTGCCTGCTCGGTGAGTTGCCAAAAATCGGCATAGGCGCCCATCAACGTACGCACCCAGGAATATTCGAGTTGCTTGGCGCGCCAGATCTCGGACAGCAACTGGCCGTCCGGTCCGATGGCGTCGGCGTGGCGGCGCACGGCGGCATGAACATCGAACAGTGTGCCGTAGGCGTCGAAAACATAAGCGGCGTATTGCATGGCAACAGTTTTGAGGCGAGGCGGGGCAAGGTGCAAGTCTTGATTGCAGCGCGCCGTCCGTGGCCTCAACAAAACTCCCCGATGCTGGTTGACGACGCCGGCCAAAGCGTCATCCAATGCTGCAACACGAGATTGATCGGAACGGGACAAAGCAATGACACTGGCGGCTGCCGCACTTTCCGCGACATGGACTTTCGTCGACGGCGACTGGTACGAGGGCAATGTCGCCGTTTTGGGCCCGCGCAGCCACGCAATGTGGCTCGGCACCAGCGTGTTCGACGGCGCCCGCTGGTTCGAGGGCGTCGCTCCCGATCTTGAGCTTCATGCCGCGCGCGTGAATGCCTCGGCGATCGCGCTCGGTCTCAAGCCTTCGATGACGGCCGAGAAGATCGTCGGACTGACCTGGGACGGATTGAAGAAATTCGATGGCAAGACGGCTGTCTATATCAGGCCGATGTATTGGGCCGAGCACGGCGGCTATATGGGCGTGCCGGCCGATCCTGCCTCGACCCGTTTCTGCCTGTGCCTCTACGAATCGCCGATGATCTCGCCGACCGGCTTTTCCGTGACGGTTTCGCCGTTCCGGCGCCCGACTATCGAAACCATGCCGACCAACGCCAAGGCCGGCTGCCTCTATCCCAACAATGGCCGTGCCATCCTCGAAGCCAAGATGCGCGGCTTCGACAACGCCCTGGTGCTCGACATGCTGGGCAACGTCGCCGAGACCGGAACCTCGAACATCTTCCTGGTCAAGGACGGCCACGTCCTGACGCCGGCGCCGAACGGCACCTTCCTGTCCGGCATCACCCGCTCGCGCACGATGACGTTGCTTGGCGAGTACGGGTTCAAGACCACCGAGAAGGCGCTGTCGGTGCGTGAATTCCTCGAGGCGGATGAGATTTTTTCGACCGGCAACCATTCCAAGGTCATTCCGATCACGCGCATCGAGGACCGCAGCCTGCAGCCCGGGCCGGTGGCCAAGAAGGCGCGGGAGCTCTATTGGGATTGGGCGCATTCGACGTCGGCGGGCTGATCCGTCCAGACTTTTCGTCGCAATGCGCCCGGTTTCCGGAAACTGTGTGACAGTTCTCCGGAACCCGCTTAGAAAGAGCACCCGGCGCTTCACTTTTCGGAGTTGTCCGAACCCAATCCAGACCTATCTTAGTCCGGTATCGACACCGGATTTTCCTTGAGGGAGTACCTTCCATGGCTTTTGAATTGCCCGCTCTGCCTTACGACTATGAGGCCTTGCAGCCCTACATGTCGAAAGAGACGCTGGAATATCACCACGACAAGCACCACAAGGCCTATGTCGACAACGGCAACAAGCTTGCCGCCGAAGCCGGCCTTGGCGATCTGTCGGTAGAAGAGGTGGTCAAGCAGTCGTTCGGCAAGAATGCCGGCCTCTTCAACAATGCCGCCCAGCACTACAATCACATCCATTTCTGGAAGTGGATGAAAAAGGGCGGCGGCGGCAACAAGCTGCCGGGCGCGTTGCAGACGGCTTTCGACAGCGATCTGGGCGGCTACGACAAATTCAAGGCCGACTTCATCGCCGCCGGCACGACCCAGTTCGGTTCCGGCTGGGCCTGGGTTTCGGTCAAGGATGGCAAGCTGGCGATCTCGAAGACGCCGAACGGCGAGAATCCCCTCGTCCATGGCGCGGCGCCGATTCTCGGCGTCGATGTCTGGGAGCACTCCTATTACATCGACTATCGCAACGCCCGGCCGAAATATCTCGAGGCCTTCGTCGACAGCCTGATCAACTGGGATCATGTTCTCGAACTCTACGAAAAAGCGAAAGCCTGATCGAGATTCAGAAAGCCCCGGCACTCCCGGGGCTTTTCTTTTTGTGTGCCGAGATCCCACAGCAGTAAAGGTCTGGCAAAATCGTTGGGGGAAGGGAATATTCCTCCCTTCACGTCCGTTAACGTCCTGTCCCGAAATGCCTTCATCATGGAGCCAATTGAATGAGAAAGCTTGTCGTCGCCATCTCTATGCTCGCGTTCGCCGGTTCGGCGGCCTTTGCCGACCCGATCCTCGACCGCCAGGCCCTGATGAAGGAGCGCGGGAAGATCGTCGGCGGCCTGTCGAAAGTGGTCAAGGGTGAGGAGCCCTTTGATGCCGCCGCCGTACTGACTGCGCTGCAGGCGCTCCAGGCGAACGCGGAAAAATTCGACGCCGACGTCCTGTTCCCGGCGGGCAGCGACACGGGCGACACCACGGCGGCGCCGAAGATCTGGCAAGACATGGCCGGCTTCAAGGCGACGGAAGACAAGTATCTTGCCGACGTCAAGGCCGCGGTCGCCGCGGCCCCAGCCGACGTGGAGTCCCTGAAGACGCAAATCGGCGTCATCGGCACCGACTGCGGCACCTGCCACAAGGGCTACAGGGTCAAGAAAGGCTGATCGCCGGCCATGGCATGGCTGAGGAAGTTTGTCGGCGCCGCACTCGTGCTCGGCGGCGTCGGCGCGGTTGCCGCGTGGACGCTTTCGGCGCCGGTGAAGCTCGACGCGGAAACTATGGCCAAGCTCGCGCCTGGTGACGCGGCCAGGGGCAAGCGCATTTTTTATGCCGGCGGCTGCACCTCCTGCCATGCAAAACCCGGTTCGAAAGGCGATGAGCGGCTCGAACTTGTCGGCGGCCTTGAACTCAAGACTCCGTTTGGCACGTTTGTGCCGCCCAACATTTCGCAAGACCCCAAGGACGGCATCGGCGCGTGGTCGGCCGAGGATCTCGCCAATGCCATGCTGAAGGGTGTCTCGCCGTCGGGCGAGCATTTCTATCCGGCATTTCCCTATACGTCCTACGCGCGCATGAAGCCCGCCGACATTGCCGATCTCTATGCCTTCCTGAAGACGCTGCCGGCGGTTGCCGGCCGAGCGCCGGCCAATTCGTTGAGTTTTCCGTTCAACATCCGTCGCGGCATCGGCTTGTGGAAACGGCTCTATCTCAGCGAGCAGCCTGTTGTGTCCCTGCCCGAAGGCGTCCCTGGTCCTGTGATTGCCGGTCGCTACCTGGTCGAGGGACCGGGTCATTGCGGCGAATGTCACACACCGCGTGACCTTGCGGGGGGGACAAAGAAGAGCGAGTGGCTGGCTGGAGCCACAGCCGCCGAAGGCAGCGGCATCGTCCCCAATATCACCTCCGGGGAGGGCGGCATCGGCGACTGGTCGCAGGCCGATATCGCCAACTATCTCGAAACCGGCTTCACGCCCGATTTCGATTCCGTTGGCGGGGCCATGGTCGACGTGCAGAGGAACATGGCCGAACTGGCGCCCGAGGACCGCGCGGCGATCGCGGCCTATCTCAAGGCGGTTCCGCCGCATCCGAACGGCTATCCGGCGCGCAAAAAACCGGCGAGCTGACTACGGGTGGCGATCGCCCAGGAAGTCGAAGCCCGCCTCGAAGAAATGATTGTAGTTGCAGGTCAGTTCCTCGCCGGCCGCGATGTCGCGCAACGCAAAGCTTTCCTCGGGCGAGGATACGTCGCAATTCGGCTCGTCGGCGTGGTTCATGTAGCGTGCATCGTCGGCCTCGAAGACGATGTAGTTCGGATCTCGCCTGTCCGGATAGGCATAGCGGTCGAGATAGCTCTTCACCGGTCCTGTCTGGCTCTCATAGGTCTCGACCTCGATGAGCCGGTCGAATCTCGGATCCAGCTTCCAGATCATCGTGCCGCGGGAAATGGGATTCTTGGCAAAGACACCAATGCCCTGGATGGGGGATTTGTCGAGATAGACGTCGACGAGCAGCATGGCAGGCCCTTGTGCGATTGTGGGCTGTCATGGCCCGGGACAAAACGCGCCTTGGGTAGCGCGCGGGCATCGCAATTGCGAGCGAAAACCAGCAACACGGAGTTCAAAAACCAATGATTGCCCGGCTCGCCGAGAAGGCCGCGCCGGTCACCGTTTCGCGTCAGCGCTGCTGAAGCGCCAGCCGCACGCCCAGGCCGCAATAGATGCCGCCGACAATCTTGCCCTGCCATTTCAACACCGTGGGATTTCGACGCAGGAAAGTGCCAAGCCCGCCTGCGCTCACCGCGAAAACCACTGTGCTGAAGAGGCCCAGCAGAACAAAGATGATCCCCAATACCGCCAGCTGGAGCATTACCGATCCGTTTTCGGGCCGGACGAACTGTGGCAGGAACGCGAGGAAGAAAAGCGCCGTCTTGGGGTTGAGCATCTCAGTCAGTATGGCTTGCCGAAACGCCTTGCCCGCTGAGATTGGGAACCTGCCGGCGGCGAGATCGGCCGGCGTCTTTTCCATGATCGCGCGAATGCCGAGATAAACGAGATATGCCGCACCGAGATACTTCACGGCGCTGAACAACACCGCCGATGCGGCGATGATCGCCGAGATGCCGACCATGGCCGTGAAGGTGTGAAACACGTCGCCGGCCGCGATCCCTGCGCCGGTTGCGATGCCGGCTTTGGTTCCCGAACTCGTTGCCCGCGCGACCGTCAGCAGCGTGGCGGGGCCGGGAATAAACACAAAACCGAGCACCACGGCGACATAGGTGGTCAATGTGGCCAGGTCGATCATTGCTCGCATCCTCCTCGGCGTTCGTCGCCGATCAAGTCACGCCAGGGGCCGAAGGGCAATGACCGCTTCAGCCCTGCGGCCCTGTTGCCTTGCCTGTCACTTTCAAGGCGAATGAATATGTGTAGGCGATCTCCTCAAGCCGGGAAAACCGGCCGGACGCGCCGGCATGGCCCGATTCCATGTTGATCTTGAACAGGACCGGATTGTCGCCCGTCTTGCGCTCGCGCAGCCGCGCCACCCATTTGGCCGGTTCCCAATAGGTGACGCGCGGGTCGGTGAGACCGGCTAGCGCCAGGATCGGTGGATAGCCGAGCGCGGCGACATTGTCATAGGGCGAGTAAGCGGCGATCGTCCGGTAGTCGTCCGCCGACGCGATCGGATTGCCCCATTCAGGCCACTCCGGCGGGGTCAGCGGCAGGCTGGCGTCGAGCATGGTGGTGAGCACGTCGACGAAAGGCACCTCGGCAACGATGCCGCCGAAACGGTCCGGCGCCATGTTGGCGACCGCGCCCATCAGCATGCCGCCGGCGGATCCACCTTGCGCGACGATGCGGTCATGCACAGTGTAGCGTTCGGCGACCAGATGGCGTGCACAGGCGATGAAATCGGTGAAAGTGTTCATCTTGTGCGCCCGCTTGCCGTCATCGTACCAGCCATAGCCCTTGTCCTTGCCGCCGCGGACGTGGGCGATCGCAAAGACAAAGCCGCGGTCGACCAGCGAGAACCAGTTGGTGTTGAAGGCCGCCGGCACTGTGATGCCATAGGAACCGTAGCCGTAAAGCAGGCAAGGCGCGGAGCCGTCCAGCGGGGTATCGCGGCGGTACAAGAGCGAGACCGGCACCAATTCGCCATCAGCCGCGGGCGCCATCAGCCGACGCGTGACATAGCGCTCCGGGTCGTGGCCGGACGGCACCTCCTGGGTCTTGAGCAACACGCGCTCGCGGGTGCGCATGTTGTAGTCGAAGACCTGCGCCGGCGTCGTCATCGATGAATAGGTGAAGCGCATGATCTCGGTGTCGTATTCCAGGGATCCCGACAGGCCGAGCGAAAACGCCTCCTCGTCGAAGGAGATCAGGTGTTCCTCGCCGGTTGCACGGTCGCGCACGACGATGCGCGGCAGGCCCTCCTTGCGCTCCAGCCTGACCATATGGTTCTTGAAGCCGATCACCGACAGGATCAGCCGGCCGGCCTCGTGCGGAACCAGTTCCTGCCAGTTGGCGCGGATCGGATCGCTCGCCGGCGCCGTCATGATCTTGAAGTCCTTGGCCCCATCGGCGTTGGTCAGGATGAAGAAAAAGTCGCCGCCTTCCTCCATCTCGTATTGAAGACCGGTCTCGCGCGCCGCCACCAGCTTCGGCTCGCCAAACGGCTCGCCCGCGCTCAGCAGCCGGTATTCCGATGTCTCGTGGTCGTTGATGGCAACCATGATCCATTCATTGGAGCGCGTGCCGCCGACATTCATGAAAAAGCCGGGATCATTTTCCTCATAGATCAGCCGGTCGCTTGCCGGATCCTGCCCAAGCGCATGGAACAGCACCTTGGAGGGACGGTGGTTGGGGTCGAGCCGGGTGTAGAAAAACCCGTCATTGGCGGCGTTCCACACCCCCGAACCGCCGGTGTCTGGAACCGTGTCCGCGAGTTCCTTGCCGTCGGAGAGGTCGCGCACCCGAAGCGTATAGAATTCGGAGCCCTTGTCGTCGAACGCCCATAAAAGCTTGCCATGGTCGGCCGAATGATCGACGCCGCCAAGCCGGAAATAGGCCTTGCCTTCGGCCTCGGCATCGCCGTCGAGCAGGATATGCTGCGCGCCGCCGTCCCGCGGCATGCGGAAATAGCGCGGCTGCTCGCCGCCGAGTTTGAAGGAGGAGCCATACGCGTAGGGTCCGTCCTTCATCGGCACGGAAGAATCGTCCTCCTTGATGCGACCCTTCATCTCCTTGAACAGCCGCTTCCGCAAATCGGCCGTGTCGGCCATCAGCTTCGACTGGTAGGCGTTCTCGGCCTCGAGATGGGCGCGGATGCCCGCATCGAGCAATGCGGGGTCCCTGAACATCTCCTGCCAATTGTCGGCCCGCAGCCAGGCATAGTCGTCCGTTCGCGTGATACCGTGATGCGTGTCGAAAACCGGCCGCTTCTCGGGCGTTGGCGGGGTGACATCCGGGAATGCAGAAGTTTTGGTCATTGCGTCTCGCTTTGGAAATGTCCTGAATGGCCAATGAACACGCCGATCAGCGCGGGTTCAAGAGCCGGGTCTTATTGCTGCGCCGGGCTCCAGAAAGCGGGCCGGGAGGAGAAATAATGTATATCTATGCTCGCACCGTCGCGGCTCTCGCCGTCGTTTCCGCAACTATGGCCATCGCCGGCCAATCTCATGCGACCGTATTCGCCGCTTGGCAAGTGGCCAACGTGCCGTTCGGCGACACGCTCAACGTGCGCAAATATCCCTCGGGCACGTCCCAGAAACAGGCCGCATATCCGAACGGCACCGTTTTGCAGATGACCGGACGATGCACTGGCGGGACGAACCTGCTCGACATCGCCAATCAGCCGGCATGGAAGCAGCAGCAGGCGGTTCGCTATCGCTGGTGCGAAGTCTGGCATGATCCGGCGAAGAACGGCGGTTTTGTCACCGGGTGGGCCTATGGCAAATACATCGCCCCGTATTGAGTGATCCGAGCTGGTCGGCTGCACGACGCGTGAGGGCCGGCAATGGCCGAGGTGGGGCAACCTATGGTTTTGTGAAAGGGGGTGAGCAACCAAGATTGCCGGCGCGATCGCCAAGCAAAGCGAAGCACTCGGAGATGCTTTGTGAGTTAGCGCGAATGTAACGGTTAGCTAACGCTGCGTCACCGGTCGCTGGTTTCGCCTGCGAAATATCGAAAAATTACATCGTGCACGAAAGATTGAAGCTGATCCGAAAATATTTGATCAACATCGTTCAATATAGTGCAAGGATCGAATTGACTTACTTGCTAGGTAGGTTCATTGATGCCCCCGCGACACGAATCGCAGAAGCTCTGTCTGCACAAAATTCGTGCAATGCCTTGCCTGTAAAAAAGGGCGCACTAAACTAACTCTCGTTGGGGCCTGAAGACCATGGATATTGTCGAAACACCTTCCAGAAACAGCGACGCGCTGATCGAGCTGACCGCCGACGTGGTGGCCGCCTATGTCAGCAACAATCCCGTGCCGGTCGGCGAACTGCCGAACCTCATCTCCGATGTCCATGCTGCTCTCGGGCGTGTGGGCGGAACCGCCGAACAGCCGCCCGCCGACAAGCAGAAGCCGGCAGTGAACCCGAAGCGCTCGGTTCATGACGACTACATCGTTTGCCTTGAAGACGGCAAAAAGTTCAAGTCGCTCAAGCGTCACCTGATGACTCATTATGATCTGACGCCGGATCAGTATCGCGAAAAGTGGAACCTCGACCCGAGCTACCCGATGGTTGCCCCGAACTACGCGGCCGCCCGCTCCCAGCTCGCCAAGAAGATGGGGCTCGGCCGCAAGCGCAAGGCCCGCTAAGCATTTGCTGCCAGGTGAGTACACTTGGTATCGCAGAATGCGGCTCAAACGATAGATAGAGCCGGACGGAAGGTTCAGATCGACATCGGCGCCTTCGGGCGCCGTTTTACTTTGCCGGCCGGGCCGGACAGCGCTGGTACCAGTGCGCGGTATGATGCGATCGGCTGATCGCGGAGGCGATATCAGGCCGTCTGCTCGAGTGCGGCCTCTGCGTCGCGCCTGATGCGCTTGACCATCGAGCGAAGGCCGTTGGCGCGCTGCGGCGACAGGTGCTCGTCCAGGCCGAGCGCCTTCAGCGTCGCTTCCGCATCGATTTTCTGGATCTCGCTGGCGGTCTTGCCGGAGAACAGCGCCAGCATGATCGCCACCAGCCCGCGTACGATATGGGCGTCCGAATCGCCCCTGAAGGTGATGACCGGATCGCCGCCCGGTCCCCGTTCGGTGGTCAGCCAGACCTGGCTGACGCAGCCCGGCACCTTGTTGGCGGCGGTGCGTTCCTCATCCGGGAATGGCGGCAGCGCCTCGCCGAGTTCGATGACATAACGATAGCGGTCCTCCCATTCGTCAAGGAATGAGAAGTCGTCGCGGATCGTCTGGATCGTGGTCGTCATGACAGGGATATAGTCATCCACCGTCGCCGCGTCACGGAAAAACAAGGACACCGCGGGCGTCGAGAGGCAGACTGCCCGCGGTGCGCCGTCGAAACGGCTTAATTCTTTACCGGCAGGTTGACTGTCTCGGGCAAGACGACTTCTTCGGGAACGCTGCCGGTCATTGTGGAGATGTCGGGGCCTGCGGACTTGTCGTCCAGCATGGCGGCCGCGATCTTGGCTGTCTCCTTGGCCCTTGCGGTGATGGTGTGCATTGCCGACTTGCCGGTCTCACAGACATCGGGCTTGCGTTCGCAAATACCGGCGATGTCGCCGACCGCGTCGCGGGCTGCGAACAGGGCCTGGATCGGTCCTACGCTTTCCTGGCCCGGCTCGCCGGGACCGACGCCCAGCGGCAGTGCCAGCAGCACCAGCGAAAACCAGAAAGCCATTCTCATCAGGAAGAACATGCTCGCCTCTTGTCGTGACCGGATCATGCAGCCATGAGCATGACCTCTTTTGTGGGCGGGATATTGGCACACAGGCGCAAAGGACGGCTTGCGGGTTAGCCGAGAATTTTCTTCAAATTTGAGGCAAATTCGAAACGAAGCGTTTTGCTGTCGATTTGTCTCAGATTGGAACCATTTTTCTTATCATCCATCAGCCATATATTCCTTTGTTTCTATTGCGTTTTCCACAAAATCAGGCGGTCGGTGCGCTGCGGCTGGCCACGCTGCGGGCGGCCCCTGCGGATAACCCTCCGTTTACTATGGTGGCATTTGCCCGCCTTTTCGGGCGCTCCCATCCCGATATTCGCCGTGGGCCGGGCCTTGGGTCGGCCCTGCCTTATCCATTCTTTAAAGGCTGGGTGCGAGTTTCAGAGTCAATCAAAACGATCTGCAAAAGCAGAGCTGTTCACGACGAGTGCGGGTGCGTTGAGTTGATGCCGATCAAGGCCAGATACGTTGAATTGCCTGGGGCAATGGCCGCCGGTTGTGAACGTATGGTCCATCCCTCCATTCTTGGGCTGGACGACCGCGAGCGTCAGCGTCGCTTTATCGGCGCCATGCTGGCCGCTCCGTTCTTTGCCGCCGGTGCCGCCGTCACGCTCGTCACGTCAGGCATGGGCGCAGCCGTCACCGTGGCCGCCATCTTCGCGGCCTTTGGTCTTTGCTGGTTCATCGCCTTGCTGGTGGCCGCGACCGGCAGGATGGATCTGGCCGGCCGGGCCGCGCTGGCGATCGCGGGACTTGCGCTCGCCGGTCTTGTTGCCGCTGCCGGCGGGCTGAGCTCTCCGGTCGCGATGCTTTTCGTGGCGCTGCCGTTCGAAGCCTGGTGGATCGGCGCCTCGCGCCGCGCGGCGCTGTGGGGAGCCGTCTGCGCCGTCGTCGCCATTCTGTTGCAGCCTGTGACGGCAACCGTCCTCCCGCACGCCGCGGTGCCGATCGCCGCGTGGCACTGGCTGCTGCCATTGGCCTGGGCGCTGACGCTGGTGCCGCGTATATCGGCGGTTCGCAACACGGCGGCTGCGGCCGACGTAGGGGACACCGGCGATCGTCTGGAAGACATGATCGACGCGGTGGTCCTGCGCGTCGCCCGCCATGGCGAGGTTATCGATGCCTCGGCAAAGGCGCGTACGCTGTTGAAGCTGCCCCCGCAACTGCTTTGCGGAACCGGGCTTTTCGATCGCGTGCATCTCTCGGATCGCGTCTCCTATCTCAGTGCCTTGGCCGACATGCGAGACGGGGCGCTGTCGCGCAGGCTGGAGTTGCGCGTCAGGCTGCCGCAGGACGGCAATGGACAGAATGGCAATGGCGCGGCAGACAACTATCGGCCGTTTTCGCTCGAACTGATGCGCGCTCAGGAGCAGGGCGACGTTTTCACGCTTGTGCTGCGCGAGAACGACGAGGTCGCCCGGTTGCGCGAAGACCTCGGCGCCGCCAATGACGCGGCCGCCGCCGCCGAAGTGGCGAAAGGGCGCTTCCTGGCGGTGGTGAGCCACGAACTGCGCACGCCGCTCAATGCCATCATCGGATTCTCCGACATGCTGCTGCACGAGATGTTCGGCGCCTTCAAGGATCCACGGCAGAAGGAATATGTCGGTCTGGTGCGCGATTCCGGCCAGCATCTGCTTGCCGTCGTAACCTCCATTCTCGACGTGTCGCGGATCGAATCGGGCGTCTATGCGACCGAACCGGAGCCATTCCGCTTCATGGAAGCCGTCGACATGTGTCAGCAGATGATGCGGCTCCAGGCGCAGGCCAAGAACATCGATCTCAAGGCGCAGATCGCGCCGGACGCCGGCGAAATCAACGCCGACCGGCGCGCCGTGCAGCAGATCCTCATCAATCTCGTCTCGAATGCGATCAAGTTCACGCCCGATGGCGGCGATGTCGTCGTCGGTGCCAAGCGGATCGGTTCGCGCCTGCATTTCTGGGTGCGGGACACCGGCATCGGTATCGCCGAGGAAGATTTCGCCAATCTCGGCAAGCCGTTCATGCAGATCCAGAACGACTATACCCGTCGTTTCGAGGGGACCGGCCTTGGCCTGTCGCTGGTCAAGGGACTGGTGGCGCTGCACGAAGGCACCATGTCGATCGAAAGCATGCCGGGCGAGGGCACCACGGTCACCATCAGCCTGCCGGTGAACGGGCCGAAAGGGCGGCCGGCGGACAAGGCCGGGGTGCTGACGATGCCGCTGGCCAGGGCGAAAGGGGACGGAAATGGCGCGCTCCGCAAAACAGCCTAAGGCGGCCAAGCGCCGCAGCAACGCCTTCCAGGACGGAGCCGTCGCCATCGGCGGCATGATTTCGCGCAATCCCGTCCTGGCGGGAGGGTCGACGGCATTCCTGGTGACGCTGTTCTACGTTTCGGCGAATGCGCTGTGGTACCAGCCTTTTCCGCATGCCGGCGCCTTCTTCGCGACCCGCAGCATGCAGGGCGTTCCGCACGCGGCCGCTGATGAGCCGGAGACCACCTTCAACATCGTGCGGCCAAGTACCGCGCCGGCGCCGGTCAAGGGCGATCCGGTGGTGGAGCAGGTGCAGGGCATATTGAAGGATCTCGATTTCTACGCCGGCACGGTCGACGGCATTTCCGGACCCAACACGCGCAAGGCGATCCAGGCCTATCAGCAGAAGGTTGGGCTCAACACGTCCGGCGAGATCGACGCGCTGCTGCTCGATCAGCTGGGCGCGACCCCGAAAACCGCCGCCGTGCCGAAACCGCAACCGCGTCCCGAAGTGTCGCAGGCGGTTCCAGTGTCGCTGCAGACCGATACGGCTTCCCAAGCGCCGGATCCTCGCATTGTCAAGATACAGGCCGGGCTCAAGGCCTTCGGCAATGACGACATGCAGCTCGACGGCGTCGTCGGCGCCCGTACCAAGGCGGCCATCAAGGAATTCCAGTCGCTGTTCGGCCTGCCGCAGACCGGCGAGCCCGACGAACTGGTCTATGTCAAGATGCGCGAGATCGGCCTGACCAACTGACGGCGCAAACAACGGCTCGCCCAGCGGTGTAAATACCGATAGATAGCCCGCATGCTGTCCGGACTTTTCTCATGCGCGTGACCACGGATCTGTGGGTATCGGCCCTGTTGCGTCGGGTTTTCGGCGCGGGCGGATTTGCCGCCGTGGTCAAGCGCGGCGCGACCGAAGCCGGCGCCGTGTTCGTCCTGACGCGGAGCCGGCTTGGTGAAATCGCTCTCTATGGGCCGGCGCCACAGACGAGCTACGATTCGGCCAAGCCCGACGACCGTTTCTTTAGCCTTCTCGCCACCGCCGCCGATGCTTCGGTGCTGGACGCCAGGCTGGAACGCGAGAAGAAATTCGATCCCGACATCTGGGTGGTTGAGATCGAGGCCGGCGCTGTTCCTGTCGAGGAGCTTATTTCCGTGAAGATGTCCTGAGGCCAGGGAAGGCCGCTGCATCGTCACTGTTCGACGCCTCGCGGCTGGCGCTGTTGGTGGGGGCGGCGTCGCGAACCACATCGGACAGGGTCACGGCCTTCCATTCCCGCACCTTGTCCAGCGCCGCGTCGCGGTGCAGGAGCCGGTAGCGATCGAGGAAGGTTCGGATCGCCTGCGGATGCGGAAACTCGCGGAAGTAGACGGCAACCGTGATCAGGAATGCCCGGTCCTCGCTGAGGTCGAGCGAGCGCAGCGCCGCCAGCAGCGGCATGTAATTCTGGTTCGCCGTCAGCAACCTGGCCGTCGAGAAATCGATATCGAGCGCGTCGGCGAGCGCGGTCTGGAAGAAGGCGGCGTTTCCGGTCAGCGCCGTCTCGCGCAATTTGGCATAGGTGTCGGCTCCGGTGAACGGATCGACCTGCGCCGCCTGCGCCTCCTCGCCGGTCCGCATCATGGAGCGCAGTCTGCGCCGCGCATTTTCGGCACCAACGCCCGGCGTCTGCTGCTTCGCCGCGCTGTCGGCGGCCGGCGCCTTCGAGGGAGCGGTTTGTGCCGGAGAGACTTCCGCTTCCGGATCGCGCACCCGCACCAGCGTCGGCCTTTCCAGTGCCCTGATCAGATCGGCGATAGTCGGATTAAGGTTCTTGCGGCGCGCGATCGCGCGCGCATGCGGCAGCCCGTGCCGGCCGATCAGCGCAATGAGGTCGATGTCACTGACTGCGCGCGAGCGGATGAGCAAGGGGGCGGCGATGTCTACCGGCTCCTCGCACAGGCGCCGCACCAGCCCGGCCGGAGCATATTCGCATTCAGAGAGGGCCGCCGCCACGTAGCGGCGCGATTCGACGGACACGTTGTCGAACAGCGGCAGCGTCAGATCTTCCAGTTGGCCGATCTCCCGGCGGGACGGCCGCGTAAGCGAGCAGAACGCAGACACCGCTGCGCGGAACAGCCTTTCGGCCTTTCCCGATTCCGTCCCTACCGCGATTTGCCTGAAGTCCGAAGATGACACGAGGGATACGCCCGATACTCTATACACGCCTGACCATGCTCGGAACCATGTCGGTTTCGCGATTGCCAAAAACAAAGATCAAGTTAGCTGGGATCCGTTAGCGCTCCGTTAACCCTCTGCCGGCCTTAATGATATTTGGAGGCGTTGCGTTGTGCTCCGGGGCAACCGAGAGGAATACGCGAACCATGGGCATGGTACTGTCTTTCGTGCCGAGAACGGCACCAACCAATCGAGCAAAGCAAACCACCGAAATACCGGCGGCGGTAATCATCTTTCCCGGCATCCGCTATGAGCGGTCCGCCGCGGGGGAAGCGCGGCCCGCCGGCCCTGACAAGCCGGGATCGCCACGCGCGCCAGTGCCGCACCACTGAACGTTCTTGAGGCCGAGGCGCGAATCATCCCTGCGGCACCGCCCTTGATTGTTCTGATGCGATTGTCCGGGCCGCGGTCTAAAAGTCTTGCAGCTCGCACGAACTCTGCTCCAGAAAGCGCGACACGATCGACTTCCAGCTGTCGTCCGGCACGAAGCTGCGGATGACGAATATGCCCTCGTCGATCGGCGCTTCGACGAAGATCGCTCCCTGAAGCTCCTCGGGAAGGTCCCTGCGTATGTCGATCATCTGCGCCGGCGTCAGCACCACGGCATCCAGCTTGCTCCCGGTCGCCGTGTGGTCGTTGAATGAATAGATGTTGTGGCCGTTGCGGTCATAGACCGACACCGACCAGAAGGGCACATTGCCCGGCGCTCTGATCCTCACCATTCCCTCCTCGAGGTCGAACCGGCAAGCCGTCGCATAAAACAGCGGGTCGACCGATTTCACCACCGGCGCGCCGCCCGCCTCGGCATCGAGCCGGGTCATCCGGTACAGATCCGATGCCATCGACAGCCGCGACCAGGCATCGCGTTCCGAGAATTCAGGCACCAGAAGCAGCACGACGATATGCACGATACCGGCACCGACGAGGCCGAGAAGGACGGCATGCACAAGTCTGCGCGTCGCGGCGTAGACACTACGCATCGCAGCCGACCTTGGTGATCTTGGGCAGCGAAACATCCGACAGGCCGGTGCTGCTGGCGATCGGCGTGTCGTAGAATGTCAAGACGAAATACATCCTGCCGGAACCGTCGGTCAGCAGCCAATTGCCGGGCATCGGTTGATGGCCGACGGAAATGAGCACCGAATTGTCGGATTGGCGCAGCACGCCATAGGATTGAAGTGCGGCAAGCCGCGATTTGCCGGTCTCGAGCACGCCGAGCGATTGGTCGGCGGCATAGAGGGTCCAGAATCGGGCGGTCGGAAATCCGCCTTCGATCGTGTAGGTACATTCGCGCCTGAGCTCTCCGCCAGCTGCGTCGTCCTCGGCGACAAAGGACAGCCCTTCGGCGCGGCCAAGCGCGAGCACGCCCTCGCGCGCCACGCGGGCCTTGGAATAGGGGTCGGCTGCGGGTGTGCCGATGTCGGGAAAGGCGGTCCACTGGCCGATTCTGATCGCCCCGACGCCGTCCTGCATTTTCAGCGCATACCAGACGCTGGCGCCGCCGCCGCCGATGGCTATGGCAAGCGAAAGCAGCGTCAGGAAGGCGTTCTTGAGCATGAAAGGCCGGGCGCATGAAGAATTGCCGCTCGGGGATATCGCGGCGCGGGGTCGTGTGGCAAGCCGCAGGACGCGGATTCGCAAGGTGCGGCTTTTCCATCTTCCCGAAGACAGAAGGGAAGAGGCGCCGCGATCACAGCGCCGACAGCGTTTCGGGCGGAGCAGATGCACCGAGCCTGCGCGCCGTTTCGAACAGGTGGGTCATGTCCCTGAGCGTCTGTGTCGTCCGGCTGGACAGCACCGGCGGCCGTTCGGCGGCGGCATCGGCCGCTGCCTGTTCCTCGCTCTTCTTCTGCGCTTCCGCGGCCTTGGCCGCGATCTCCTCGTCGACGAAGGGCTTGTCGATGCCGGGGATAGGCTTGAGGTCGATGTTCTGATGCGCATAGACCATGAGCCGCTGCCACACCATCGCCGGCAGCGAGCCGCCTGTCATGTTCTTGGTCGGGGTGAAATCGTCATTGCCCAGCCAGACGGCCGCCGTGTAGTTGCCGGTGAAGCCGACGAACCAGGCATCGCGGTAGGATTGCGTCGTGCCGGTCTTGCCGGCGACGACGATGTTGGGGATCTGCGCGCGCCTGGCGGTACCCATCGCCGGTACCGCGACAAGCATGGTGTTCATCGATTTCAGCGCCTGCTCGGACAGCACGCGATGCGGCGGCGGCGCATCCTTGGCGAAATCGTAGACCACCTCGCCGGTGCGGGTGACGAGCTGCGTGATGCCATGCCTGGAGCCGACGAAGCCGTTCTGCGCGAACACGCTGTAGCCCGTCGCCTGGTCCATCACGGTCATGCCCGAGGTGCCGAGCACCATGGTCTTGTGCGCTTCGAGCGGCGATTCCACGCCGAATGATTCCGCCATCGCCTTGATCGGCCCGATGCCGAGATAGTCCTTGGCAAGCCGCACGGGCACCGTGTTGATCGACTTGGCCATGGCCACGATCAGCGGGACCTTGCCCGCCGACTCGCCACCGTAATTGTGCGGCGACCAGTTGCCCCAGCTGATCGGCCCGCCTGATACGATCGAATTGGGCGTAAAGCCGTGCTCCATCGCCGTTGCATAGACGTAGGGCTTAAAGGAGGAGCCGGTCTGGCGCAGTGCCTTGGTGGCGCGGTTGAATTGGCTGGCGCCATAGTCGCGGCCGCCGACGATCGCGCGCACCGCACCGTTGGTCTCGATGACCACCACGGCACCTTCGGTGACGTTGTACTCCTTGCCGAACTGGCGCAGGTGGAACTCCACCGACTCTTCCGCAGCCTTCTGGATGTTGGCGTCGAAGGTGGTGTGCGCCACCAGCGAGTGCTGCCCGGGCTTGGCGATCTTCTTCACCTCGTCGAAGGCCCAGTCGAGGAAATAATCGGGGCTCTTCTGTTCGCCGCGGTCGACGACATCGGCCGGATGCAGTCTTGCCTGCAGCACCTGGCCCTCGGTCATGAAGCCGGAATCGACGAGATTGGACAGCACCACATTGGCGCGCGCGCGCGCCGCCGGCAGGTTGATGTGCGGCGCGTATTTGGTCGGCGCCTTGAACAGGCCTGCAAGCATCGCCGCCTCGGCGAGATTGAGGTCCTTGACGCTCTTGCCGAAATAGAAGTCCGCCGCCGCCTCGATGCCGAATGTGCCGCCGCCCATATAGGCGCGGTCGAGATAGAGCTGCAAGATTTCCTTCTTCGACAGATTGGCTTCGAGCCACAGCGACAGGAAGGCTTCCTTGATCTTGCGCTCGAAGGTGCGCTCATTGGTCAGGAACAGGTTCTTGGCGAGCTGCTGCGTGATGCTGGAGCCGCCCTGGACGACGGAGTTTGCCCGCACATTTTCGAAGATTGCGCGCGACAGGCCAAGAACGTCGATGCCGTAATGGTCGAAGAAACGCCGGTCCTCGGTGGCAAGCACCGCCTTGATGACATGATCGGGCATTTCGTCGACCGGCACGGAATCGCGCTGGATGATGCCGCGTTGGCCGATCTCGTTGCCATAACGGTCGAGGAAGGTAACGGCGAAGTCGCCCTGGGCGCGCCAGTCGCCGGCCGTGTCCTGGAAGGCGGGAATAGCCAGCGCCAGCATGACGACGATGCCGCCGGCGCCAAGCGTGAAACCTTCGCTCAACAGCTCGACGATGCCACGGCGCCAGCCGTTGACGCGAAAGCGCCGCGAGAAAATCGTCGCGCCCTCCCAGAACTGGCGCGCCTTGAACCCGATCTCGTAGAGAGAGGAATCGATCCATGCGTCGAGCGCCAGCAGCCGAGCGGCGATCGCACCTCTTCTCTTGCGTGGTTCAGGACTGACCATTCAAAAACCCGGACGGCTATGGCACGGCCTGAAAACCAAGCGGGCAGTTTCAGGGCGACGCCGCCCTGACTATTCATCCATTTGCGGACGCCCACAAGGGTGGCGAGGACACACCTGCGGGGTTTGTTGATGGGGGCGGTTACAAACTGCCATTCACCCGCCTGACGCTGATCAGGCCGGCGAAGATGGGGGTTGCCGTTCCGGGCTCAGGCCGCCTCGCGCTTCAGCGCCTGCGCCATGCAGTGGATGCCGCCGCCGGTCTTGGAGATCTCGCTCATGTCGACGGCCGCCACCTCGAAGCCGCGCGCCTTGAGTTGACCGATCAGCGACTGGCTGGATGTCGGCGCGATCACCCTGTCCTTGCCCAGCGACATGAAGTTGCAACCGAGCGCCATCGTGTCCTGGAACGGCACGTCGATGATCTCGTGCCCTTTGCCCTTCAGCCAGTCGACGATCCCCGGCTCGGTGCAGGCGAGGCAGACGGCGGTGAGTTTTTCGGCGATCGGCACCACCATCAGGTCGATATGGACATAGTACTCGTCGATGAAGGCGATACGTGTTTCCCAGCCCTCCTTCTCGAACCACGCCTGTACCTGGCGGGCGCCTTCTTCCTGCGTGCGGGCCCCGCCGCAGCCGATCAGCACCACGCCGTCCTCGATGACGTTGAAATCGCCGCCCTCGAAGGTGCCTGCGGTGACCATGTCGTAGATCGGGATGCCGAGTTTTTCATAGGTGCGGATGGCGGCGTAATTCTCGCCGCGCCGCCACCAATTGGCCATGGCGGTGATGATGGCGCCGTACGGCGTCATTACGCTGGAATCGCGGGAGTAGACCTGCATCGGCAGCTCCGGCGTCGGCTCGTGCCAGTGGATGTTGACGCCGAAATGCTCGTAGGCCGCGACCAGATCCTTGTGTTGTGCCTGCGCGATCTGGATGTTGCAGGGCGCCTCGCGCAGGTGCTTGCGCGACAGGGAGCTGGTCGAGAGATGGCGCAGGAAATTGGGCGAGCCGAGCAGCACGTCGGTCAAGACGTCGGTCTCGTTGGCGAAACCCCATGATGTCAGCGGCTTGGTGCCGCCGGCCGGGTTGCGGCGCTGCAGCGAAAACGGCTCGGCGATGATGCGGTCATGAACGGTCATGCGGTTCTCCTCGTATGGGCGTTTGCGGTCATTGCTTGCTTGGTATCCACCAGTCGCGGCCGCGCGGCGTGGTGACATATTCCGGCCAGCGGAAGTTGATGGGCGGATCGTAGTCGCAGAGCGGGGCGATCCAGGTCGAACCGCCAATGCCGCCGCCGGTTCGGGTGACGAACTCGTCCATCGCCATGTCGCGCGCGGCCTTGTCTTCCAGCAGGCGAAGGGCGGATAGCGCGACGGTCTTCGCCGCGCAGATGACCATCGGGTCGATGGTCGCCGGGATGCCACCCAGCGCGTTCATCGCCCAAGCTGGAAAAACATGACCGTTTGCCGAACGCAGGGCAGGGCGGGCGACATAGAAACGCGCCGTCGGCGTGTGCCAGCTCATGTCGGTGTAGTCGTCCGAGGTCGAGTTCACCTGCGACGGCGGCAGGTCGCGGCGCAGGATCGCCTCTGCCTCCTGTGGTGCAATCAGCCGCTCCAGCTCGTCGATGAAGGGGTTTTCGCTCGCCACCCCACCGGCATTGACCTGGATCTCGCGGGCGATCTTCTTCGCCGCCTCGTCCCAGCGGGGCGGGCCGACGCTCGCCAACGCCTCATAGGCGATCCCGGCCATGGCATGATTGGCCAGCCCCGGCCGCGACTTCGAAACCCAGTGCCGTTCGTAGCGGCAGCCGCTGATCGCGGCGGCGGCCGAGGCGTTTCGGTCGAGCACGGCGGTGACCTGCTCGGCCATGGCGATGGTCGGAACACGGATCATGTACTGGATCTCGGCAAGGCCTGCCGGCAGATTGTCGGCGGTGGCCTGGCCCGCCGTCAGGATCGCCTCGCTGATCGACCAGCCGCCCTGGTGCGGCAGCATGGAATCGCGCAGCGCCTTGGAGGCCATGTACATCGTCATCAGCGCGTCGTTGGCGCCGGGCGCGCGAACCGCCGAATGTGCCTGCGGGATCGGGGCGCCGTCGCCGGCGGCGCGTGCCCAATTCTCGGGCTCATCGCAGATGAAGCGATAGATCATCGCGTAGGCAGCGCCGCAATGGGTGTCCCAGCGCGCAGTGTTGCAGAGCGGCAGCATGTAGAAGGGATGGAAGGAGATCATGCCGGCAAGGCCGTCATAATAGCCTTTGGCTGCATGGATCGGTTTCGAGCCGCGCACCTTCTCCGCCGGCTCGCCGGTGAAGCGCAGCGTGCCTGCAATGCCGTGGCGCTGCATGGCGGCCTTTGTGGCGAGCAGACCGCCCAGGCTGGCCATGCCCAGGCCCGAGTGCGGATCGGTATGGCCGCCGGCTTCGGAGCCGAGCCCTGGGCGGGGCCGCTTCACCGTGGCAGCGTCCTGGCAGTTGCCGGGCACGGCGTCATATTCGGCATACATGCCGATGGTCGGACCGTCCCCATTGGTCCAGTGGGCGCAGAAGGCCGTCGGCATGCCGGCGGAGCCTTCCTCGACCGAAAACCCCTCGCGCTTCAGCGAATCGACGTACCAGTCTGCCGACTGGTACTCGCGCCAGGCGGTCTCGCCGAAGTCGAAGATGGTGCGCGTCCAGGCCGACAGCAGCGGCTGGATGCCGTCGAGGCAGGCAAGAGCGGTTTCTTGCGCCGATGTCGTCACCGGTTTCTCCATGCGCCAAAGAAAGCAGTGAAGCGGCTCGCCAAAAAGTGATATGTTTTCCCGGTTCGTGCAAATTCGGTTCACCTCTTGAGAATTCCATCGACGCAGGCGCTGCGCGCCCTCGACAGTTTCGCCCGTCATGGCAGCGTCTGGCGCGCCGCTGACGAATTGCACCTCACCCGCAGCGCGGTCAGCCATCAATTGCGCTTGCTCGAACGCGACCTCGGCTTCGATCTGCTGGAGCGCATCGGCAAGGGCGTGGCGCTGACGCCGCGCGGCCAGCGCTATGCCGCGGACGTGCGCAAGGCGCTGACCGTGCTCGGCGACGCGGTGGCGCAAAACGCCGGCACCGGGGTCGGCGGCTCCTTCGCAGTCTCATGCACACCAGGCTTTGCCTCGCTGTTCTTGTGCACCCATATCGGCGAGTTCCGGCAGATGTATCCGGACGTGGCGCTGAGCATACTGACGCCCCGGCGGCTCGACGACGTCAGCAATCCGGACGCCGACGCCTTCATTGCCTTTGGCGTCGGCAACTGGCCGAACCGCGTGGTGGAACTGCTGTGCGAAATCTCGTTCACGCCGCTCTGCAGCCCGACGCTACTCAACAAAGTGGGCGGCTTTTCCAAGCCGGCCGACGTCCTGCGCGCCAACCTGCTGCATCTTGGCGATACGGAGGACTGGGCGCGCTGGCTGGCGCTGGCCAAGGTCGAGAACCCCGACACCGAGGGCGGCATCTTCTTTTCCGACATGAACCTCGTTTTCTCGGCGGCGATTGCCGGCCAGGGCATCGCCATGGGGGACGAGCTGACCAGCCGTCGGGCGCTGAGTGAAGGCCGGCTGGTCAAGCCGTTCGAGACCTCGATCCCGTCGCCGCGTTCCTATTTCCTGGTTTCCGAGCACGCGAAGGCGGGTCACCCTGTGCTGGAGGCGTTTGGGGGATGGTTGAGATCGAAGCTATCGGAAAACAGGCTGCGGACATATTGAGATCAGCCGATCTCCCTACGAGGGGTGAAATCGGCGGCTCCAGCGTCGCCGGTATTCACCATAGATGAATCAAATTTGCCGATCCGGCGAAAACTATTCGGTTGCGGTGAGCCTTCGCGCTGCCTACGATTTCCCAGCCACCAAGGAAGAGGCAGGATGCAGCAACCCGGCCGGGCCGCAGAGATCAAGGCGAACGGGATCGGCAAGAGCTTCGGCTCGTTCCGTGCGCTGGACAATCTGACGCTCAATATCGGCCGCGGCGAGTTTTTGACGCTGCTTGGCCCCTCCGGCTCCGGCAAGACCACCTTCCTGATGATCCTGGCCGGCTTCCTGCAGCCCAGCGAGGGCCGCCTGTTCAGCGACGGCGTCGATATTACCGACCGGCCGGCCGAGCAGCGCGCCGCCGGCATGGTGTTCCAGGGCTATGCGCTCTTCCCGCATATGAGCGTCGAGCAAAACATCGCCTTTCCCCTCAAGGTGCGCAAGAAATCTGCCGCCGAAATCAAGCGTAGCGTCGGCGAGATGATAGAGCGCGTCGGTCTGCTCGGCCACGAGAAGAAGCTGCCGGCGCAGCTTTCCGGCGGCCAGCAACAACGCGTGGCGCTGGCCCGCGCGCTGGTGTTCGAGCCGGGCGTGCTTTTGCTCGACGAGCCGTTCTCGGCGCTGGACAAGAGCCTGCGCGGCCAGATGCAGGCCGAGATGAAGCGCCTGCACCAGGAGACCGGCACCACCTTCGTCTTCGTCACCCACGACCAGAGCGAGGCGCTGGCGCTGTCCTCGCGTGTCGCCATCTTCAACCATGGCAAATTGTTGCAGGTCGGAGCGCCTGACGAGGTCTATGACCGGCCCGCCAACCGCTTCGTCGCCGAGTTCCTGGGCGAGATCAATATGCTGCCGCTGAAGGGCGTGCGCGTCGCCGACCATGGCGCGACCGCGCTCTGCGAAGACCGGGCAATCAAGCTGCGCGGCAACGCCGAAGCAGTGGATGGCAATGCCATCCTGGCGATCCGGCCAGAACATATGTCGATAGCGCGCGAGGCGGCGGCAGGCGAGAACGGCATAGCTGCCACCGCGATCGGATCGACCTATCTGGGCGCGGCGACCAAACTCGACCTTACGACACGCCAAGGTGCGAAGGTGACCGTCTCTGTGCCGAACGAGGTCGCGGCCGCGGCACTCAGCAAAGGCAATTCCGTCTGGCTGACCTGGCCGGCGGAAAAGGGTTTCCTCCTTCCGGACGGAGGGCAATGAGCACCGGCGCGGCCTGAATTCGCCGCACCGGATTCCGGATTCGATCAACGAAAACAAAGGGGAACTAACATGAACGATACCAAGAAACAGGCCATCGAAACGCTCTCCGAAAGGACAAGGCGCGGTGAGATCTCGCGCCGGCAATTCACGCAACTTGCAGGCCTCGTGCTTGCCGGCACGCCGCTGCTGCTGCGCTCGACCAAGTCCTTCGCCGCCGCGAAGGAACTGGTGCTGGTCAACTGGGGCGGCGACGCCATCACGGCTTACGACGCCGCCTATGGCCAGGCTTTCACCAAGGACACCGGCATCACCGTCAAGATGGATGGCTCCGGCCCGACCGAAGGGGCCATCGCGGCACAATTTAAAAGCGGTGCGCCGACCTGGGATCTTGTCGACGTCGACCCGTTCTCGGCCATCACGCTTGGCGCGCAAGGCATGCTCGAGCCGATCGACTACACAATAGTCGACAAGAAGAAGATGCGGCCGGGTTTCGGCTGGGATTACGCCGCCTCGACCTATTTCTTCTCCTATGTGATCGCCTACGATTCGCAGAAATACGGCAGCAATGCCCCGACCGGCATGGCCGATTTCTTCGACGTGAAGAAATTCCCCGGCAAGCGCTCCCTCTACAAATGGGGCGTGTCGAGCTGGGAGGCGGCTCTTCTCGCCGACGGCATCGCGCCGGCGTCGCTCTATCCGCTCGACCTCAAGCGCGCGCATGACAAGATCGCCGCGTTTAAGGAGAACGTCGTCGCCTATTGGGGCGGCGGCGCGGAAAGCCAGAGCGTGTTGCTCAACGGCGAAGCCTCGATGGCGATCGTCTGGTCGACGCGAGCCTCGCTGATAGAGCAGGATTCGGGCGGTCAGATCAAGTTCATCTGGGACCAGGGCCTGATTTCGCCCGGCGCACTGGCCGTGTTGAAGAACAACCCCGGCGGCAAGGACGCGGCGATGAAGTTCATCGCCAGCGCGCAGGACCCTGCAAAGCAGCTTGTCATGTTCGACAAGCTCGGTCAGGGCCCGGCCAACCCGGCTGCCGACGCTCTGGTTCCCGCCGACAAGAAGCGCATCAACCCGGTCGATCCCGAGAACATGAAGAAGCAGATCCCGCTCGACATGGACTGGTACGCCAAGAATTACGGGGCGGCGCTGGACGAATATACCAAGATCATCTCCGCCTGACCGGCGCTGGGCTGACATGAGAGGCGTTCTCTCGGATAGGATGGGCGCGGCGCTGCTGATGGCGCCGCTGCTCCTGTTCCTTGGCCTCGCCTATGCCTGGCCGTTCCTCGGCGTGGTGAAGTGGAGCTTCACGCTGCCGACGCCGGGGCTTGGCCAGTACGGCGCGCTGATAACCGACCCGCTGGTACAGTCGGTGTTCGTCCGCACGCTGCGCATCGCGGCGATCGTCACCGTTGTATCGGTTGCCGCTGCCTACGCCATCACAGTGGTCTGGGTGCGCGGCAGCCCGGCGCAGCGGGTGCTGGCCGAATTCTGCATCCTGGTGCCGTTCTGGATATCGGTGCTGACGCGCGCCTTCGGCTGGGTGGCGCTTCTCTCCAACCGCGGCCTGATCAACACCTGGCTGCAGTCGATCGGCTTCATTGGCGAACCGCTGACGCTGGTGCGCAACGAATTCGGCGTCATCGTCGGCATGACGCACTTCCTCATTCCTTTCGCCGTCTTTCCGCTGGCGTCTTCCATGCGCAGCCTCGACGAGCGTGTGCTGCTCGCCGCGCGCGGGCTGGGTTCCAGCCGCATGCGCACCTTCTGGACGGTGTTCGTGCCGATGACGCGCTCCGGCATCATCGGCTCCGCGCTGATCGTCTTCGTCTTCTCGCTCGGCTTCTTCGTCACGCCGGCGATCCTTGGCGGTGGCCGCAGCGTCATGATCGCCGAACTGATCTATCTCCGCATCTTCCAGAGCCCGGACTGGGGGCTGGGTGCTGCCATCAGCGTGGTGCTGGTGTTGTTCGTCGGCATCCTGATGGCGCTGCTCTTCCGCTACGTCAGACCGAAGCAATTGGTGTAGCCTATGCCGACCTATCGCCCCGGTCCCGTCTCGCTGGCCCTCGCCGTCCTGGTGGCGCTGTTCCTGCTCCTGCCGCTGCTGGCCGTGATCCCGGTCTCGCTGACGCCCAGCCGCATGCTGGCGATGCCGACGGGCGAGTTGTCGCTGCGCCACTACCGCTCGCTGGTCGAGGATCCGCGCTGGCTCCAGTCCATCCTGCTCTCGATCAGGATCGGCATCGTCAGCAGTGTCATCTCGACGGTGCTGGCACTGTGCTTCAGCCTTGGCGTGTGGATGTTCAAGCCGCGCTTCACCGCGGCTCTGGTCGGCTTCGTGCTGTTGCCGATGGTGGTGCCGCCGGTGGTCTCGGCGGTGACGCTCTATTTCCTGCTCACCTCGATCTCCGGCGTCAGTTCCTTTTTCGGCTACGACACCTGGCTGGGTGTGGCCATGGCGCATTCGGTGATGACGGTGCCCTTCGCCACGGTGCTGATCCTGGTCTCCCTCAGCCAGCTTGACCGCCGTATCGACCTCGCAGCGCGTGGCCTTGGCGCCAGCGTCTGGGAGCGCGCCACGCGCATCATCATGCCCAACATCAAATTCGGCATCGTCACCGCGGCACTGCTGTCCTTCGTGCTCTCCTGGGAGGAAATCGGCGTCACGCTGTTCATCACCTCGGTCAACGCCATCACGCTGCCCAGGTTGATGTGGATGGGTCTGCGCGACAATATCGACCCGGCGATCGCGGCACTTTCAGTGATCCTGATCGTCATCACCGTGCTGGTGCTTGCAGTGCGCAGCGTTGTGGTGCGGCTGCGTGGAGGACAATGACCGGGCGCCTGTCTGCCTCAGGGGATTGTCACAGGGGTAAAACTCCTAGCAGAAGCGCACCGAGACCCGGCCGAACCTGCCCAAATCGCCGATGACTTCGTCGCCGGCCTCGACATTTATCGGCGCCACGCAGGTGCCGGTTATCACCACTTGCCCCGGCTGGAGCGTTATGCCCAGCCCCGACAGTTCGTTGACGATCCAGGTCAGCGCAACACGCGGATCGCCCAACACGGCTGCTCCTGATCCGATATGCTGCGACTTTCCAGAGACAGAAGCGGCCACCGGGTGCTTCGCGAAATCTACGTCACGCCAATCGTCTTCCGCCGCCTCGCCGATGACGAACAGATTGGCACAAGCATTGTCGGCGATGAGCTGCGGCGCGCCGACAGCGCAGAAATCGTCATAGCGGGAGTCCGGTATTTCGATCGCCGGATGCAAACTCGCCACGGCGTCCATTACATCACCGATTTCATAAGGCCCCGGGCGAGGCGGCAACTGACGGCCGAACCGGAAGGCGAATTCGATCTCGGCGACACGCATCTTGCTTGTCGCCAGGGAAACGGAGCCACCGACCTCGACCGCCTTCTCGGCGAGGAGGCGCCCGGCCATCGGGCCGTCGACGTTGATATGCCGCTGGCCGGCCAGGCTGGTTGCCGCGATCTTCCAGCCGAAGAGCGGAGCCACTGAGCGATCCATGACGTGCGACTGGATGGCGTAGCCTTCGGCCCGCGTCTTCGGCCGCAATTCCTCGGGTATGGCGTCGAGGCGGGTGCCCTTGTCCCAATGGCCTACCAGGAGGCGCGACGCGGCCCTGGCCTTTTCTGGATCGAGCATGGTCAGCTCCTGAAATTAGGAAATGCGGCGCTGCCGGGCGTTGCTGATGCTTGCGGTTCGCAAAGGGTACCCGCTATTCGCTGACGAGATTGTCGGGAAGTCGTATTTTCGAGATCATCGACATTCATCATCGTGACAACGAATCGGCAATCGTGTTCGTTCGGTAAATGGCTATATATGGCAAAGCGTCTGGAGTGCGGAAGAGCTTCTGGCGAGCAGGGTCGATAGCGCACCGGGTGAGGGAGAAACGATGACGGCGCCCGGCGATTTGCAACAGGCACTGTTTCTGAGGCTAAAAAGCGATCCGTCCCTGTCGGCTCTGCTGGGCGGCGCCGGACTGCGCGAACAACCAACCGACAACGTCGCCTTTCCCTATGTGACATGCGGCCAGACCTGCGCCTTTGACTGGGACACCGGGGCCGAGAACCGCGACGATCAACTTATTACGCTGCATGTCTGGTCGAAGGCCCATGGCGAAGCCGAAACGCGGGCCATCATGGATGCCATCGAGGCGCGCCTTGCCGACGCGGTGCTGGAGGTCGGCGCTCGCGGCCAGACACGCCTGTCGCTCGAATTCAGCGAGGCGCGGTATGACGAGGAACTGCTTGTCCATCACGGCCTGCTGCGTTTTCGGGCGCTGACCCAGGAAAACGCCTGACGCGCGCTTTCAATATGAACGAAACGGAGTCTAGACTGGAACTTCATGGGTTTCATCGGGTTGGGCGGTGAAATCTCAATTTGTTTGTCTCGCATTGCAGGGGTGGCGAGCATGGTTTCAGCGGCGATCACCGTTCATTTCACGTTCAGCGCCGATGCGTTACAACGCTGGCCATGAGAACGCTTCGCTCCCATTTCCGAACCGCGACCCTGGCGCTCTGCGCGGGGCTGCTTGCGGTGCCGGCAAGCGTTGCGCCGGCAGCCGCGCAGGATGAATCGATTGTCGTGGCGGCGGCCGACTGCTACGCGATCGGCCAGCAGGTGGCCGAGCAGAATGGCGGGACGCTTGCCAAGGCCTCGCAGTCGACGCGAGGCGGGCAGCCGGTCTGCGTCATCGTCGTGCTCGTTCCGGGCAAGAACGGGCAGCGTCCGCGCCGCTCCGAGATCGTCGTCCCGCAGAACTGACCCCCCGTCGTTTCCCAGGCCGGCGGAATCGGCCTATAGCTGAAGCAATCGGTCAACAGGCAGTGGTCTTCGCATGCGCGTACTGGTCGTCGAGGATGACAAGGATCTCAACCGGCAGATATCGGATGCGCTGGTCGACGCCGGCTATGTCGTCGACCGGGCATATGACGGCGAGGAGGGCCATTTTCTCGGTGACACCGAGCCCTACGACGCGGTCGTGCTCGACATCGGCCTGCCGCAGATGGACGGCATCAGCGTGGTCGAGCGCTGGCGGCGCGGCGGCCGCAAGATGCCGGTGCTGATCCTGACCGCCCGCGACCGCTGGAGCGACAAGGTCTCCGGCATCGACGCCGGCGCGGACGACTATGTCACCAAGCCGTTCCACATCGAGGAGGTCCTGGCGCGGGTCAGGGCGCTGATCCGCCGCGCCGCCGGCCACGCCTCATCCGAACTGACCTGCGGGCCGCTACGCCTCGACACCAAGGCCTCGAAGGCCGATGTCGCCGGCGTGCCGTTGAAGCTGACATCGCATGAGTTCCGCCTGCTTGCCTACCTGATGCATCACATGGGCGAGGTCGTCTCGCGGACCGAACTGGTAGAGCATCTCTACGACCAGGATTTCGACCGCGATTCCAACACGATCGAGGTGTTTGTCGGACGGCTCCGCAAGAAAATGGGCATCGACATGATCGAAACCGTGCGCGGCATGGGTTATCGCATGCGTGAGCCGGAGGCGTAAGGCGGAACCGCTCCCTACCAACCCAACCGTGAGCAAGCGGCTCTCGCTGCGCTTGTGGCCGCGCTCGCTGACGTTCCGCGTCATCGCCTTTTCCACGGTCTGGGCGATCCTGACCCTCATCGTCATTTTCACCCTCATTACCACGCTGTACCGCCAGGCCAGCGAGCGCGGTTTCGACAGCCTGCTTTCTGCGCATCTGTTCAACCTGATCGGCTCCATCGGCATTTCCGATACCGGCGCGCTCACCGGCGCTCCGGATCTCGGCGACCTCCGCTTCTCGGAACCGAATTCGGGCTGGTACTGGTCCGTCGAACCCGCTTCGGAAGGCGTGCACGGCAATCTCCACTCATCGTCGATGACCAGGACGATCCCGTCGCCCGATGTGGCGGACGTTCCCTTCAACGCCAATTTCCAGCGCAGCTACGCGGCGCAAGGCATCGATGGCGAGGAGTTGGTCGTGTTCGAGAGCGAATTCGTTCTCGATGCCAAGAACCGCGCCGCCCGCTTTCGCGTCATGGGCAACAAGACCGAACTGGAACAGGAGATCGCCACCTTCCAGCGCCGCCTCCTGACCTACCTTTCCCTGTTCGGCGTCGGCATGATCGCCATCAACGCCATCGCCATCCTGCTCGGCCTGCAACCGCTGCGAAGGGTCAGGGACGCGCTCGCCATGGTGCGCGAAGGCACCGCGCAAAGACTTGACGGCCAGTTTCCAGCCGAGATTGAACCGCTTGCCAACGAAACCAATGCCTTGATCGAGAACAACCGGCGTATCGTCGAGCGCTCGCGGACTCAGGTCGGCAATCTCGCCCATTCCCTGAAGACGCCGCTGGCGGTGCTGCTCAACGAGGGGCGGGCGCTTGGTGGCGCCAAGGGGCAACTGATCGCCGAACAGGCCGCTTCCATGCAGAAGCAGGTCGATCACTATCTCCAGCGCGCCCGCGTCGCGGCGCAGCGCGACAGCGTCGTCTACCGCACGCCGATAGCGCCGTTGGTGCAGCGCATGGTCAGGGTCTTGCAGAAGCTCAATCCGCGGACCAACCTGTCGTTGTCGCTGCCGCCGATCGAGATCGTCTTTGCCGGCGAGCGCGAGGACCTCGAGGAGTTGCTCGGCAATCTGCTCGAAAACGCGATGAAATGGGCGAAGAGCGCGGTTTCGGTTTCCGTCGTTCCCGTGGGCGACAAGGACGACAACATGTTCGAGATCGCCATCGAAGACGACGGACCGGGCATACCCGAGGAAAAAGCGCGCGAAGCGTTGAAACGCGGACGACGCCTGGACGAGACCAAGCCGGGCACGGGTCTCGGCTTGGCCATTGTCGCCGACCTCGTCAACGAGTATGGAGGCATACTGCTGCTCGAACGGTCCGGCATGGGCGGATTGAAGGCGGTAGTGCGATTGCGGAGCCTTCAGTGATGCCTTTCCCCGGCCGATCGACATTGACGGACTGGGCATGTTATGGCGGCGCACCGATTGGCTCCGTAGCCGGCCCAACGGCCAAATTTCCGACAAATATCAACATTATAGGCTCGCCGACTTCTCCGATGACGCGGCCCCCGGCTCATCCATGACAGGCTCCAGCTCAAGAAAACCGGTTGTTGGCATGAAGATTCGCGTCGCGCTTGTTTCCGCATTGATGGCCGTTTCCGGCTGCACCACCTTGGGCGGCAAGGCTCCCACCATCGCTGCGACGCCGGCCTCCACGCCACCCAGCAGCGGCAAAGTCGCCACGACGATCATTTCGGCGATGGGCGGCGGCCTCATCGGCGGGTCGGTCGGCAGCGGCCTTAGCGAAGCCGAGAAGCGCAGCGCGCTGGAGGCTGAATACAAGGCGCTCGAATACACCACGAGCGGCCAGAAGGTGACGTGGAAGGGCACCCAGGCGTCCCGCTATGGCGAAGTGGTTCCGGCTCAGCCCTACCGCGTCGGCTCACAGGACTGCCGCCAGTACACGCAGACCGTCTTTGCCGGCGGGGCAGGCGTCACGGCGCGTGGAACGGCTTGCCGCAACGCCGATGGCAGTTGGACGCCGCTCACCTGACAGGCTAGCCGGTCCATTTCGGACCCGGCCGGTTGATGTCGATGAAGGATATGCGGCGCGCCCGCCGTCAAAGCGTCGCAGTATGCTTGTGTTGGCAGGGCAAGGCTCTGCCGTTATTGGAAGAACCATGCTGTTCTGGGTCATAGCCGCAATCCTAACGCTGGGCGCCAGCCTGGCGGTGCTGCTGCCGCTGGCCGGTGGCGCCAGAAGCGCGTCTTCGAGCGGCGAGCACGATCTGGAAGTTTATCGCGACCAACTGTCCGAACTCGACCGCGACGCCGCCCGTGGCCTGATCAAGCCTGCCGAAGCCGATGAGGCGCGCGCCGAGATCGCCCGGCGCATCCTTCGCCTCGACAATGCGGACCAGGCCGGCAGCGCATCCGTCGGACGTACATCCGTCGCGACGCGGCTTGTCGCCACCGCGGCCGTGCTGGCGGTGCCGCTGGTCAGTTGGGGCCTTTACATCAACATAGGCTCGCCCGATCTGCCCTCGCAGCCGCTCAGCGAGCGGCTGGCCAAGAATCCGGCCGACAGCTCGGTCGACGAACTTGTGGCTCGCGCCGAAGCCCATCTTGCCGCCAATCCGTCCGACGGCAGGGGATGGGACGTGCTGGCGCCGGTCTATCTGCGCATGCAGCGCTTTTCCGACGCGGTCGCCGCCTATCGCAACGCCATTCGCCTCGACGGCGACAGCGCTGTTCGCCGGGCCGGTCTCGGCGAGGCGATCGCCAGCGCCGCCGGCGGCATCGTTTCGGCGGATGCCCAGGAGGCCTTCGAGGCGGCCCTGAAACTTGACCCGGCCAATGCCAAGGCCGGCTTCTACCTGGCTATGGCCTTGGCGCAGGAGGGCCGCAGCAAGGAGGCGGCCGCGGCCTGGCAGGCGATGCTGGGCACGCTGCCGAAGGATTCGCCATGGCGCGGCGCGATCGAGCAGGCGCTGGCCAAGTCCGGTAGTTCCGGCGCCGGCAATGCAGGCGTCGCTTCGAGCGAGCCGGCAAACGGACCGACCGCGGGCGATATCGATGCCGCTTCATCGATGTCGCCGCAGGACAGGGAAGCCATGATCAACACCATGGTCGCCGGGCTCGACGAGAAGCTGCGGCAGAATCCGCGCGACCCGGAAGGATGGATGCGGCTCGTTCGTTCATACATCGTGCTGGGCAAGGCCGACCAGGCGCGCGAGGCGTTGAGCCGAGCTATTGCCGTCTTTGGAGCCGACAGTGACGAAGCCAGGAAATTCACCGCTTTTGCCGCTTCGCTCGGCCTGACGGCGACGCAATAGGGCTGGACCGGACAATGACACGCAAACAGAAACGATTGTCGGTGATCGCGGGCGGCCTGGCCTTCCTCGGCGCCGCCACCGGCCTGACATTCTATGCGCTCGGCCAGAAGGCGTCCTATTTCTACATGCCCGCCGATCTGGCCACGGCGACGGTGCAGCCGGGCCAGCGCATCAGGCTGGGCGGCCTGGTGGAAAAAGGCACGATCCAGCGCGGGCAGGGGGCGACAGTGGCGTTTTCTGTGACCGACACCCATAAATCGGTCAAGGTCACCTATACAGGCATCCTGCCTGACCTATTTCGCGAGGAGCAGGGGGTCATCACCGAAGGCACGTTCGGCCCGGATGGCGTCTTTGTGGCCGACAGCGTTCTGGCCAAGCACGACGAGCGCTATATGCCCAAGGAAGTGGCCGATGGGCTGAAGGCCAAGGGCGTTTGGCAGGAGAGCAAGAGTGAATAGGCAGGCTCGATATAGCCGGGTTGGCGATCATGGTTGAGACCGGACATTTCGCGCTGGTCCTGGCCTTCGCGCTGGCGCTGGTGCAGACGGTGGTGCCGCTGTTTGGCGCCCGCACCAACAATCAGCGCCTGATGGCGGTCGGCGCTCCCGTCGCGATCACCGGCTTTGCCCTGACGGCGCTGTCCTTCGCCGCACTGGTCAGCGCCTATGCGAGCTCCGATTTCTCGGTCGCCAGCGTCTGGGAAAATTCCCATTCGCTGCAGCCGATGATCTATAAGATCACTGGAACCTGGGGCAATCACGAAGGCTCGATGCTGCTCTGGGTGTTGATCCTGACCTTCTTCGGTGCGCTGGTCGCCGCCTTCGGCTCCAACCTGCCGGCGACGCTACGCGCCAACGTGCTTGCCGTGCAGGGTGCGATCGGCGCGACATTCTTCCTGTTTATACTGGCAACGTCCAATCCCTTCGCCAGGCTTTCGCCGGCGCCCATCGAAGGGCGCGATCTCAATCCCATCCTGCAGGATCTCGGCCTCGCAGTGCACCCGCCACTGCTCTATCTCGGCTATGTCGGCTTCTCGATCTGTTTCTCCTTCTCGGTAGCCGCGCTCATCGACGGACGCATCGATGCGTCTTGGGCGCGATGGGTGAGGCCGTGGACCCTGGTCGCCTGGATGTTCCTGACCGGCGGCATCGCCATGGGCTCGTATTGGGCTTATTACGAGCTCGGCTGGGGCGGCTTCTGGTTCTGGGATCCGGTCGAGAACGCCTCCTTCATGCCCTGGCTCGCGGGCACCGCGCTGCTCCATTCGGCCATCGTCATGGAAAAGCGTTCGGCGCTGAAGATCTGGACGCTGCTGCTCGCCATCCTGACCTTTTCACTGTCGTTGCTCGGCACCTTCCTGGTGCGTTCGGGCGTCCTGACCTCGGTGCATGCCTTCGCCACCGATCCGACGCGCGGCATCTTCATCCTGTGCATACTGACGCTGTTCATCGGTGGATCATTGACGCTGTTTGCACTGCGCGCCTCGAGGCTGACGGCCGGCGGCCTCTTTCATCCGGTTTCGCGCGAAGGCGCGCTGGTGCTGAACAATTTGTTCCTGACCACGGCCACCGCCACCGTACTCGTCGGTACGCTCTATCCGTTGGCCGTCGAGGCCCTTTCGGCCGACAAGATTTCGGTCGGCGCGCCGTTCTTCGACCTCACCTTCGGACCGCTCATGGTGCCGTTGCTGGCCATGGTTCCGTTCGGGCCGCTGCTGGCCTGGAAGCGCGGCGACGTCTTCGCCGTCGCGCAGCGCCTGATGGCAGCTTTCGCGGCGACGCTTCTGGCAACGCTGGTCACCGCCCTGTTCATCAACGGCGCTTCGGTATTCGCAGCCCTTGGCGTGGGTCTTGCCGTCTGGCTGATCCTCGGCGCTCTCACCGACCTCGCTGTCAAGGCGGGGTTCGGCAATGTGGCTGCGAGGGTCATGGTCAGGCGCCTGCTCGGCCTGCCGCGCTCGGTCTTCGGCACAGCGCTTGCCCACCTCGGTCTTGGCCTGACCACGCTTGGCATCGTCGGCACGCTTTGCTTCGGCACCGAGAAGATCCTGTCGATGCATGCCGGGCAAACCGTCGAATTGTCCGGCCACACTCTGCGTTTCGTCGGGCTCCATCCGGCGCAGGGACCGAATTACAGCGAGGATCGCGGTCGCTTCCAACTGATCGGTGTCGGCGGCAGTCCGGTTGGCGAAATCAGCTCGGCCAAGCGCTTCTATCCGGTACGCCAGACGACGACGACGGAATCAGGCATCAGGACGATGGGCCTTTCGCAGCTTTACATTTCGCTCGGCGACGAGGGCAATGACGGATCGGTCGTGGTGCGCCTGTGGTGGAAACCGCTGGTGACGCTGATCTGGGGCGGCGGCCTGGTCATGATGGTTGGTGCGGCCATGTCGCTGATGGACAGGCGCCTGCGCGTCGGCGCACCCTCGCGCCGCCGCAAGCAGGCCGGCGCCATGAGCCCCGCGGGCCTGCCATGAAGGCGAAGTTGTCCATCGCGTCGCTCGTGATGGTGCTGGCGCTGTCCTTTGCCGGCACGGCGCTGGCGGTGAAGCCCGACGAGATGCTTGCCGATCCGACGCTGGAAGCGAGAGCGCGAGCGCTGTCGGAAGGGCTGCGCTGCATGGTCTGCCAGAACCAGTCGATCGACGAATCCGATGCCGATCTTGCCCGTGACCTGCGCGTTCTGGTGCGCCAGCGCCTGGTCGCTGGCGATACCGACAAGCAGGTGATGGACTATGTGGTTTCGCGCTACGGCGAGTTCGTGCTGCTGAAGCCGCGCTTCGACCTGCGCAACGCTCTGCTTTGGGGCACGCCGGTGATCCTGCTTTTGGCCGGTGGCCTGTTCGTCGTGCTCAGCGCGAGATCGCGCCGGACACTGGCGACAAAATCCCTCTCCGCCGACGAGCGGGCGGCACTGGAGGCGATCCTGCGCCGCGATTGAGTGCAGGCGGCGATCGTTCGCCAACATTACCAAAGTTTCATGCGTCGGAAATGGCGTCGTAATGTACGCCGCTCTAATTCTCTTCCTCAGGATGCCGACAAGGCGCGTCCCTTCGAAAAGAGGATACGAGACCCCATGAATATTGCCCCCAATTCATATTCCCGCACCCGCAAGCGTCTCCTGGCTGCCGTCGCTTCCGTCGCCGTTGCCGGCGCGATCGGCATTGGCGCGTTGACCAGCGGAACCAGCCCCGTTCTGGCCGATGCCGTGCGCGTCGAGGCGCCGCAGGTCCCCAGCTTCGCCGATGTCGTCGAGCGCGTTTCGCCCGCCGTTGTCAGCGTCAAGGTCAAGGCCAAGGTCCAGCCCACCGCCGATGACGGCTCCGACGACCAGGACGGTTTCGACAATTTGCCCAACAATCCGCAGCTGCGCCGCTTTTTCAAGGAATTCCGCGGCTTTGGCGATCAGGGCGGCCAGAACGACGATGGCCACCGCCGGTTCGGGCATCGTGACCGCGGTAATGGCGAGCCGCGCCCGGTGGCTCAAGGGTCGGGCTTCTTCATCTCCGAGGATGGCTATCTCGTCACCAACAACCATGTCGTCGAAGAGGGCACCGCCTTCACCGTGGTGACCAATGACGGCAAGGAACTCGACGCCAAGCTGGTCGGTACCGACCCGCGCACCGACCTCGCGGTGCTCAAGGTCGAGGGTGGCGGCAAATTTACCTATGTCGACTTCGCCGACGACTCCAAGGTTCGGGTCGGCGATTGGGTCGTGGCCGTCGGCAACCCCTTCGGTCTCGGCGGCACCGTCACCGCCGGCATTGTCTCGGCGCGGGGCCGTGACATCGGCGCCGGTCCCTATGATGATTTCATCCAGATCGACGCCTCGGTCAACCGCGGCAATTCTGGCGGCCCGACCTTCAACCTCAGCGGTCAGGTGGTCGGCATCAACACCGCTATCTTCTCGCCTTCCGGCGGCAGCGTCGGCATCGCCTTCGACATTCCTGCCTCGACCGCCAAGCAGGTCGTCGAGGATCTGATGAAGAGCGGTGCCGTGCAGCGCGGCTGGCTCGGCGTCGAGATCCAGCCGGTCACATCAGACATCGCCGAATCGCTCGGGCTGAAGTCCAACAACGGCGCATTGGTATCCAGCGCTCAGGACGACGGCCCCGGCAAGAAGAGCGGCATCACCGCCGGTGACGTGATCACCCAGGTCGACGGCAAGGATGTTGCTTCGCCGAAGGAGCTCGCCCGCCTGATTGGCGCCTATTCGCCGGGCAAGTCGGTTGACGTCACGGTCTGGCGCGACGGCAAGAGCCAGAGCGTCAAGGTCGAGCTCGGCAAGCTGCCTTCAAGCGACAAGCGGGCCTCGGCCGACGATAAGCCTGCGGCTCCGGCCAAGGCCGATACGCTCGCCGATCTCGGTCTGACCGTCACCAAATCCGAGGACGGCAAGGGTTTGGTGGTGACCGATGTCGATCCCGACAGCGATGCCGCCGACCGTGGCATCCAGCCGGGCGACATCATCACCGCGGTCAATTCGATGGAAGTCAACGGCACCGACGACGTCACCAAGGCCATGGACGAAGCGGTGAAATCCGGGCGCAAGGCTGTCCTGATGCAGATCACCCGCGACGACAACAACCGCTTTGTGGCGCTGCCCGTCGCCAAGGGCTGACAACGACTTTTCCAGTGCGGCGGTTTCAAACACCCCCGAGCCGCCGCACGGGAAGTATGGAGCCGAGCACGTTAGTCAGTCATCGTGCTCCCCTCCGGCGGCAGCGGGCTTCCCATCGCCCGCTGCCGCACTCACCCGCAGACCATGCGCTCAGGCTGAGCGAACAAGCGGAGCGCTTTGATGGCAACGGCATTCCGGCAGCATGTCTGGGCCAGTAACACCAGAGAACCAAGACTTTATCGCGCGCGGCCTGGATCATCTTGATCGCGATGCGCTTTGGCGAAGGCTAAAATGCAGATGCCGGCTACTCAATCTTCCTGCGAAATCGCGTATAACGGTCCTATGAAGATTCTCGTCATAGAAGACGATCGCGAGGCTGCGGATTATCTGCAGAAAGCCTTTACCGAGGCCGGGCACACCGCGCATGTCGCAGGTGACGGCGAGACCGGCTTCGCGCTTGCCGATGCCGGCGACTACGACGTGATGGTCATCGACCGGATGATGCCGCGCCGCGACGGCCTGTCGGTCATCGCCGGCCTGCGCTCCAGGGGCAACGCCACGCCGGTGCTGATCCTGTCGGCGCTGGGCGAGGTCGACGATCGGGTCACCGGCCTACGCGCCGGCGGCGACGATTATCTGACCAAGCCCTATGCCTTTTCCGAGCTGCTCGCCCGCGTCGAGGTGCTGAACCGCCGGGCCAGCGCCAAGGAGGCCGAAACCGTCTACCGCGTCGGCGATCTCGAACTTGACCGGCTTTCGCATTCGGTCAGGCGCGCCGGACGCGAGATCACGCTGCAGCCACGCGAGTTCCGCCTGCTTGAATATCTGATGCGCCATGCCGGTCAGGTGGTGACGCGCACCATGCTGCTCGAAAATGTCTGGGATTATCATTTCGATCCGCAGACCAACGTTATCGACGTCCATGTCTCGCGACTGCGCGGCAAGATCGAAAAAGGCTTCGACAAGCCCATCCTGCATACGATTCGCGGCGCCGGCTACATGCTTAGGGCCGGTTAGGCGGCGGCATGGCCCTTTCCGTGCCTGCCATCATGAAGACGACGGCTGCGCGGCTTTCGGCGCTCTATCTCCTGCTCTTCGCACTCTGCGCCGTGCTGCTTGTCCTCTACATGACCTCGCTTTCGGCGCGCATGCTGACCGCGCAGACGCAGGAGACCATCAACGACGAGGTGCTCGGCCTTGCCCGCGCCTACCAGCGCGGCGGCCTGCCGGTCCTGGTGCGCGTGGTGGAGCAGCGCTCGCGCCAGCCCGGCGCCAATCTCTATTTGATCGCCGACGCCAACGGCCAGATCCTGACCGGCAACGTGCAGAGCCTGGAGCCGGGGGTCATCGAAACCGAAGGCTGGACGACCGAGCCGTTCTCCTACCGTCGTTTCGGCGAAGGCGAGCTCGACCGGCAGCGCAGCACACCTTCCGATCAGACCACGCCCCAAGCCGGCGATACGGCGGTCCGATCCGAAGGTGAGAAGGGCCACAATGCGATCGCGCTGGTGCTGCGCCTGCCGAACCAGATGATCATGCTGGTCGGCCGCGATCTCGGCGAACCTGAGCGGTTCCGCGCCGTCATCCGCCGCTCCCTGATGCTGGCGCTCGGCATGATGGGACTGGGCGGGCTGTTGATCTGGTTCTTCGTCGGCCGCGCCGCCCTGAAGCGCATCGATGGCGTTTCGGAAGCCAGCCGCCGCATCATGGGCGGTGATCTTTCGGGCCGGCTGCCGGTGACCGGCGCCGGTGACGAATTCGACCGGCTTTCCGAGAACCTCAACGCCATGCTGGCCAGGATCGCCATGCTCAACGAGGGGCTGAAACAGGTTTCCGACAACATCGCGCATGATCTGAAGACGCCGCTGACCCGGCTGCGCAACCGCGCCGAGGCGACGCTTTCGGGCAAGCACAAGACATCGGACTACCGCCAGGCGCTGGAAGGCACCATCGCCGAGTCCGACCAGCTCATAAAGACCTTCAACGCCATCCTGATGATCTCCCGGCTGGAGGCGGGTTATTCCTCCGAAAGCACCAGTCGCGTCGATCTGGCCGCAGCCGTGCGCGATGTCGTCGAACTCTACGAGCCGGTGGCGGAAGAGGCTGGCGTTTCGCTCGAAGCCGCGGTCAATGGCGCATTCCTTGTCGACGGCAACCGCGAGCTGATCGGCCAGGCGCTGTCTAACATCGTCGACAATGCGATCAAGTACTCGACCGATTCCACCTCCAAGCCGACTGTCCGCGTGACGCTCGAACGCACGCATGGCGAAATCAGGCTTGTCGTCGCCGACAACGGCCAGGGCATTCCGGACGATGCCGATCGCGCCCGGGCGACGGAACGGTTCGTGCGGCTCGAGAAGAGCCGTTCCCAGCCAGGTTCCGGGCTTGGCCTCAGCCTCGCAAAGGCGGTCATGACATTCCACTATGGCCGGCTTGATCTGTTGCCTGGTAATCCCGGATTATCCGTGGTCATGAGTTTTCCCGCGCGGGAGGATCATTGATGACGGCGGCTGCAAAGCGGACGGCGAAGGACTGGCTGTTGAAGCCCGCGGCAAGGCTTGCTCCTCTGGACGACAGCCGGGCCCGGCAGGAGCTGGCCGAGATCGCCACCTTGGCACGCGAAGAAGGATTGACACGGCTGGCGAAATTCCTGGCTGGAACCGGTGAGGCGCAGGACTTCCTGGCCGCTGTCTTCGACCTGTCGCCGTTCCTGCGTGACATGGCGCGTCGCCGGCCGCAGATATTGGATGGGCTTTTCGACCAGCCGATCGAGGCCCGGCTGAAGGCGATCATCGTGGCGATCGACCGGGCATCGTTCTCCGAGACGATCTCCGAATCCAGATTGATGATGGAACTGCGGCAATGGAAGGCCGATGCGCATTTCCTGATCGCGCTGGCCGATCTGGCCGCCGAGGCCGAGACCTCGCTTACGGTGCGGCGGTTGAGCGACCTTGCCGATGCGTGCACGCGCGCCGCCGTCGATTTTCTGCTGCGCGACGCGCATGGCCAGGGCAAGCTGAAGTTGCCGGATCCCGCCAATCCCTCGAACCGGTCGGGCTGGATCCTGCTCGGCATGGGCAAGCTTGGCGCGCATGAGCTCAATTTTTCCTCCGATATCGACCTCGTGGTCTTCTTCGACCCGGAAGCGTCGGCCGTCGTCGATCCGCTCGATGCGACGGAGCTGTTTTCGCGGCTGACGCGCCGTCTGGTGCGCATCCTGCAGGACCGCTCCGAACATGGTTATGTCTTCCGCACCGACCTCAGGCTGCGTCCCGATCCCGGTTCGACCCCGCTGGCGATCCCGGTCGAGGCGGCGCTGCGCTACTACGAGGCGCGCGGCCAGAACTGGGAGCGCGCTGCCATGATCAAGGCGCGTCCTGTGGCCGGCGATCTGGACGCCGGCACCGCTTTCCTCAAGGAGCTCCAACCTTACATCTGGCGCAAATACATGGACTATGCCGCGATCGCCGACGTCCACTCGATCAAACGCCAGATCCACGCCCACAAGGGGCATGGCGAAATCGCGGTCAAGGGCCACAACGTCAAGCTCGGGCGCGGCGGCATCCGCGAGATCGAGTTCTTCGTCCAGACGCAGCAGCTCATCGCCGGCGGCCGCTTCCCGGAACTGCGAGGCCGCGAGACCGTGCCGATGCTCGGCCAGCTGGCCGCGCGCGGCTGGATCACCGCCGAGGCACGCGACGCACTGGCCCGGCAATATTGGTTCCTGCGCCGGGTCGAGCATGCCATCCAGATGGTGGCCGACGAGCAGACGCACACCCTGCCGGAGGATGATGAAGGGCTGGAGCGAATCGCGCGCATGCTGGGCTTTGCCGATGCGGCTGCTTTTTCCCTGGGCTTCCGCGCCTCGCTGCAGCAGGTCGAACGTCACTACGCGGCGCTGTTCGAAACCGCACCGGAGCTTTCGGCAGGCATCGGCAATCTGGTCTTCACCGGCGACGTCGACGACCCCGATACACTGCAGACGTTGCACGGTCTCGGCTTCCAGCGAACGAGCGACATCTGCCGCGTGATCCGTGGCTGGCATTTCGGTCGCTACCGCGTCACCCAGTCGGCTGAGGCGCGCGAGCGACTTACGGAACTGACGCCGGCGCTGCTCAAGGCTTTTGGCCAGACGCGTCGGGCCGATGAGGCGTTGATCCGTTTCGACGAGTTCCTCGCCGGCCTGCCTGCAGGCATCCAGCTCTTCTCGCTGCTCCAGTCCAATCCGGCGTTGCTGAAGCTTATGGCGACGATCATGGGCGCCGCGCCACGACTGGCCGCGATCATCACGCGCCGGCCACATGTGTTCGATGGCCTGCTCGATCCCGCTCTTCTCAACGAATTGCCGGATCGTGGCTATCTATCGGCACGGCTTACCGCTTTCCTCGAAGGCGACCGCGCCTATGAGGACGTTCTCGATCGTTTGCGCATCTTTGCCTCCGAGCAGAAATTCCTGATCGGCGTGCGGCTGCTCGCCGGCTCGATCGATCCGGCCCGCGCAGGCCGCGCCTTTTCTGACCTGGCCGACCTCACCATTGAGGCCGCGTTGCACGCGGTTATGGCCGAATTCGAGGCGCGCCATGGCACAATCGCCGGCGGCGTGGTTTCGCTGCTCGGCATGGGTAAGCTCGGCAGCCGTGAATTGACGGCGGGGTCGGATGTCGACCTCATCCTGCTCTACGATCACGATGCGGACGCCGAGGAATCCGACGGTGAAAAACCGCTGGCGCCCTCGCATTACTACACCAGGATGACGCAGCGCCTCATCTCGGCCGTTTCCGCGCCGACCGCGGAAGGCGTGCTCTATGAACTCGACCTGCGGCTGCGGCCGTCCGGCAACAAGGGGCCAGTGGCCACCCACGTCGACGCCTTCAAGAAATACCAGCGCCAGGAGGCCTGGACCTGGGAGCACATGGCGCTGTCGCGGGCGCGCGCCATTGCCGGAGATGCCAGGCTCTGTGCCGAGGTCGAAGCCGACGTTGCGGCGGTGCTCGGGCAATTGCGCGACGCAGCAAAGGTGAAAGCGGAAGCGTCCGACATGCGCGCCATGATCGAAAAGGAAAAGCCGCCGCGCGACCTCTGGGACATCAAACTCATTGCCGGCGGCCTGATCGATCTCGAATTCATCGCCCAGGTGGCCGTCGTCACGGGCAATGTCGAGTCCGGCCGCAGGGTCACGGCAACCGCGGAGGTATTGTCGCGCCTTGCGCCACAATTCGCAGCCGCCGATGTCAGGGAGGAGCTTGGCGAGGCCTACCGCCTCTATCTGGCGCTGACCCAGATGATCAGGCTTTGCCTCACCGGCCAGTTCGAGCGGGACGATGTGCCGCCGGGGCTTTCGGATCTGCTTCTGGCGGTCACCGACTTGCCGGATTTCGGTGTGCTGGAAGCACATCTCAAGGAGACGTCGCGGAAGGTCAGGAAGGATTTCAACCTTCTGCTTCGTGCCGGGCGGCCGTGATCAACGGCCGTGCGGATCGCATCGGGGGTGACGATGCAACAGGAGAAGACCATGAGAAAGACAACCAAGCTCGCGTTCGCCTTCATCGCGTTGGCAGGAGCCGTCGGCACTGCGGCCTATGCCGAGAACATCGACAGCGCAAACATGCGTGAGCGCACGATGATGCGCCTCAACAAGGCGATGAAGGACAATGACGGCACCATCAGCTTCGACCAGTTCTCAAGCGTCATGGATTCGCGGTTGAAGAAGCTGGTCGCCGACAATGGTGGCAAGCTCACGGTGGAGCAGCTCACCGCAGCGCTGGAAAAGGCCCGCTTCGAGCACATGGCCAGGCGCATCATCGCGCGTTACGACAACAAGGGCGACGGTACGCTGACGACGGACGACATCGCCAGTCGCGACAAGAAGCTCTTTGCCCTGCTCGACAAGAACAACGACGGAAAGATCAAGAAGGGCGAACTGCCAAAGGGCGGCCGCTTTAGCTTACACCGTCAGTGGGATGACGAAGGCGACGACGGCAGCATGCAATAACGCCTTCCGGCACGGGCTTCGGCGACATCGCCGGAGCCCGTTGCTTAAGCCGCGACCTTGACCACGGGCGTCGCCTTCTTCACCGGAATGCGCACCGACACGATCGTGCCGACACCTTCGGTTGAGCGGATTTTCAGGGCACCGCCTTGCAGTTCGGCCAGAGAGCGCGAGATGGCGAGGCCGAGACCGGACCCGGCATGGCTCTTGGAGAACTGGTTCTGCACCTGTTCGAAGGGCCGTCCGAGCTTGCCGAGCGCCTCCTTCGGGATGCCGCAGCCATTATCCTCGATCGTCAGCACCAGCGCCCCTGAGGTATTGCGGGCCCTGACCGATATGTGGCCGCCCTGGCCGGTGAATTTCACTGCGTTGGACAAAAGGTTGATGACGATCTGCTTGATCGCTCGGCGGTCGGCAAACAGCGTCAGCGCGTCGGCGATGCGGGTCTCCACGGTGATCGCCTTCTGTGCGGCCTGCAGCGAGACGACCCTGACCGTCTCGCTGATCAGCGGGCCGAGATCGATCTCTTCGCGGTCAAGCGAGAATTGGCCGGCCTCGATTTTCGACATGTCGAGAATGTCGTTGATGACGCCCAGGAGATATTTGCCACTGCTGTTGATGTCGGTGGCGTATTCCTCGTAGCGCTCCGATCCCAGCGGGCCGAACAGCCCCTGTTCCATCAGCTCGGAGAAGCCGATGATGGCGTTCAAGGGCGTGCGCAGTTCATGCGACATGTTGGCCAGGAATTCGGACTTGGCCCGGTTCGCCGCTTCGGCGCGCTCGGTTTCCTTCATGTATTTGCGGTTGAGCTCGACCAGTTCGCGCGCGCGCTCCTCTTCGGCCCGGCGGGCGAGGCTGAGATCGTGTATGGTCGCCATCAGCCGGCGCTCGCTGTCGACCAGCTTTTCTTGATGCAGCTTGATCTGGGTGATGTCGGATCCGACCGAGACAATGCCGCCGTCGCGGGTTCTGAGTTCGTTGACCTGCAACCAGCGGCCGTCGGCCAGCTGCCGTTCGAACGTCGCGCCGCCCTGCGGTCCATTGCTGTTGGCAAGCCGCCGATCGGAAGCGAAAGCGAGCATGCGCTCTTCCAGCGTGGCGCGCACGGCGCCTGGCATCACGTCACGGTCCGAAAGGCCATTGTCCTTCTGGTATTTGGAATTGCACATGATCAGCCGCTCGGCGGCATCCCACAGCACGAAGGACTCGTTGATGTTCTCGATCGCCGTCCTCAGGCGCAAATCGGCTGCCTCGGAACGAAGCGCCAGGTGACGCTGCTCGGTGACGTCGACGGCGATGCCGATCAACTGGATTTCGGGTGCTTCCGGATCCATGACCTGCGCCCTTGCGCGCATCCATACCCACTGCCCGTCGGCATGCCGCATCCGGAACACCTGATCGATATGATCGATCTCGCGCGCGACGATCTTGTTGGCGAGCTGGAACAAGTCGCCATCATCGGGATGGATGATCTCGTCGACCTCGCCGAAGGACAGCATCGTGTCGCATGGCTCGTAGCCCAGCATGTCGTACATCGAACGCGACCAATACATCTTGCCGCGCACCATGTCCCAGTCCCACAAGCCGCAGCGGCCGCGTACCAGCGCCATGTCGATGCGTTGATGCGCTTCGAGATAGATGCGGTCGGCCGCCTGCGCGCGCGCCGCCTGGCCGAAATAGGCATAGAGGATGATGATCAGCACGCCGGCCGTCAGTACGAACAGCGTCACATTCAGCGAGACTGTCTTGCGCCAGGCGTCGAAAACAGCGTCCTGCGGCACCAGCGCCGCTGCCGCGCCTTTGCGACCGTTCGTCAGGCTGACCGCTGCATACCAGTCCTGCCCGCCAATATCGACCTCCATCACTCCGGCGCGGTCGCCGAACATGAACAGAGGCTGGCCGCCCTGGGCGAGGCTATCCAGCGAACGGCCTTGCCAGGACATCGAGCGCGGCGTCACCGCGGTGATCTTGAAGGCGCTGTCGGTGATGACAAGAACGTGGCCGCGGCTCATCGCGCCCTGGCGGCTGGTCGTTTCCAACAGGTCCTGGATGGCGCCCGGCGCGGTGTCGGACGTGGTGGCCAGCGAACTCGCCAGTTGACCGGACGCCAGCATCAGGATCGCCTTGGCGTTGCGCTCGATATCGTCGCGTTCGTTCATCAGCGACAGGACGCGCAGCGCCGCGATCGCGATCAGGAAGATGACGATGAGAGCCGGTATCGATCGGCGCAGCAATGGCTCCGCCGCCAGAAGCCGCTTGTAGGCCGGTTCGGCGATGAGCCGCGTATTCCCGGCAAGGCCGTCGCCTCGCGGCGTCTCGCGACGCGCAAAAGCTATCCCTCCGGGCGCGCCCCACGCGTCCGCCTTCGCCATAAATGGCACTCCCCGATTTGCCTATGCTTGATGATCCGGCAAACGCCGCACTTCCGAATCGCCATTAAAGAATCAAAGGTGATTCGCCTTGTCCAGTGGTCCGGCGAAAAAAGATTAAAAATCGACTAAAATAGCGGCTTTTCCGCCAACCGAGCAGAGGCATGCGATGGCGATTACCGTGGAAAGGGAATAATATTAGAAATCACGCATATTCCGTGCGGGATTGCACATTGGGAGGAAAGCATGAATCGCAGATCTGCAATTGCTCTCGGCGTGTCAGCGGCAGCGGTAACGCCTTTGTTCGCCCTGGCGGCGTCGGTAAAAACGAGGACATACGGCCCGAAGGAGGGCAAGGAGATTGCGCCCGGCATCAGAGTGGTGGAGGTAGGCACGGGAAACTCAGACATTCCTGCCTACAAAAGCATCTCAATCGTCGATGTCGTGTTTCAGCCCGGCACACATGCGCCGGCGATGGTGATGGACAACGACATGGTATGCACCATCACTGCGGGCGAATTCACGATCAAGAAGGCCGACAAGGAGTTCAAGCTCAAGGAAGGCGACATATACACTTGCGCCAAGGGCAAGACCGACGAGGCGACGAATACGAGCGCCGAGGTCGGCGTGCATCGCATCGCCATGTTGATACCCGCGTAGGGAGGCGGGAATCCGTTCGAGCAGCAGAAGCACAGCCTGACGGGCCGGTGGCGTTGCCTTGGCATTGCCGCCGACCACCATGGTGGCCGCTTGGGTCTGGCTCACGCCAGCGTACGCTCGACGATATCGCTTAAATCCGCCGACAGGTTTTCGGCATTGGCAATCGAAAGCAGCGCTTCCCTGGCCTTGGCCTGCCGGCCAGGTTCGAGCGAACGCCACGACCGGAGCGCCGTTGCCAACCTTGCCGCCACCTGCGGATTGCGTTTTTCGACCTCGAGCACGGTCTGCGTGAAGAATCGGTAGCCTTCGCCGTCGGCGCGGTGGAATCCGGTCTGGTTGGCACTGGAGAATGTGCCGATTAACGAGCGCACCCGGTTCGGATTGGCCATCGAGAAGGCCGGATGCGTGGTCAGGGCGCGAACCGTCTCCACCGCCTGCGGACCGGGTACGCTGGCCTGAATCTGGAACCATTTGTCCATCACAAGCGGGTCGGACGCATATGTCGCTTCGAAAGCCGCCAGTGCCTTGTTTGCCTCCGGCGAACCATGGTGGCGGTGCGCCAGCACGGTCAGTGCCGCCGCGCGGTCAGTCATATTGGTGGCCGACCGGAAGTGCTCCGCCGCAAGCCCGGCGCCATCTGACAGCAGCGAGAGATAATCGAGCATGACGTTACGCAACGCCCGCCGTCCGGCGGAAGCTGCGTCCGGGCTGAACGGGCCGGCGTCGGCAAGCCGCTCGTAGAGGCCGGCGAACGCGTCGCGGTTAGCCCTGGCGATTGCCAGCGCCAGCGCCTCGCGCGCAGCGAAGATGGCGTTGGGTTCGATGTTTTTGCCGATGTCGCGCGCTATGTCGGTCTCGCCCGGAAGCGAAAGCGCCAGCGCCCGGTAGGCCGGCTCCAGCGTCTCGTCGCTCGCGATCCTGCCGGCAAGCTCGGTCAGCCGCGCGGTGAAGCCAGGCTCGGCGCCGTCGAGAATCTGGCGGAAGGCCAAGATCAATGCATCCGTAAGCAGCGTGTTGAAGGTCTGCCAGCGCGAGAAGCTGTCGCTGTCGTGGCCGGCAAGGAAGAACTGGTCGTCGGTCTTCTGCTCGACGGCAAGCGTTATCGGCGCCGAGAAGCCGCGGTTCAGCGAAATCGCCGGACGCTCGGCGACGCCTGAGAAGCGCACCACATGCCGGCGCTTGCGGATGTGGATGATGCCGTCCTCGACGCTGGCGCCGTCGACCGCGTCATAGGCGACCGGCTCGCCGCCGGCGCCAATCAGACCGAAGGCGAGCGGTATGTGCATCAGTCGTTTGCGGCTTTCCGACGGGGTTGGCGGCACCGATTGCTCGATTTCCAGCGTGAATTCCCGCTCCGCCCAGTTATAAGTCGAGCTCACCGCCAGGTTAGGGGTGCCGGCCTGATGGTACCAGAGCGCGAATTGCGACAAGTCGCGGCCGGACACCTCCTCGAACACTGTCAGGAAATCCTCGATCGTCGCCGCCGTGCCGTCGTGCCGCTCGAAATAGAGGTCCATGCCGGCGCGAAAGCTATCAGGCCCGAGGATGGTACGGATCATGCGCACCACCTCCGAGCCTTTTTCGTAGACGGTCGCCGTGTAGAAATTATTGATCTCGCGATAGCGGCGCGGCCTGACCGGATGCGCCAGCGGCCCCTGGTCCTCGGGGAATTGATGCGCGCGCAGCGTGCGTACCTCGGCGATGCGCTTGACCGCACGCGAACGTTGGTCGGCGGAGAATTCGTGGTCGCGATAAACGGTCAGCCCTTCCTTCAGGCAAAGCTGGAACCAGTCGCGGCAAGTGATTCTGTTGCCTGTCCAATTGTGGAAATACTCATGCGCGATGATCGCCTCGATATTGGCGAAATCGGCGTCCGTCGCGGTCTCCCGGTCGGCCAGCACATATTTGTCGTTGAAGACGTTGAGGCCCTTGTTCTCCATCGCCCCCATGTTGAAGTCGGACACGGCGACGATGTTGAAGACATCGAGGTCGTATTCGCGGCCGAATGCCTCCTCGTCCCATTGCATCGATCGCTTCAAGGCATCCATGGCGTAGCCGGCGAGCTTCTCCTTGCCGGGCTCGACATAGATGCCGAGCTCGACCGTGCGGCCGGACATGGTGACGAAACTGTCGGCGACCCGGCCGAGATTGCCGGCGACCAGCGCGAACAGATACGATGGCTTGGGGAAGGGATCGTGCCAAATGGCATAGTGCCAGCCATCGCCGAGATCGCCCTTGTCGACCCGGTTTCCGTTGGACAGAAGCAGCGGCGCCTCGTCGCGGCGGGCTTCGATCCGCACGGTGTAGACGGAAAGGATGTCGGGGCGGTCGAGGAAATAGGTGATGCGGCGGAAGCCCTCTGCTTCGCATTGCGTGCAATAGACGTTGCTTGAGCGGTAGAGGCCCATCAGCGCTTCATTGCCCGACGGCGCCAGCTCGGTCTCGATCGACAGCCGAAAGCGACGCGCCGCCGGGGGCTTGAGGATGGTCAGTCGGTCGGGCGTCACGGCAAAATCCGTCGGCTTGGCTTTCCTGCCGTCGATCTCGACGCGCCTGAGCGTCAGCCCGTCGCCATCCAGCACAAGCGGCGTAGAGGCCGCGACGCCATCCCGGCGCTCGACGGTCAAAATTGCCGTGACGATCGTCGCCCCTGGCGAAAGACGGAATTCAAGGCTCGTTTCCGGAATGAGATAGTCGCTGGGGCGATAGTCTTCGAGTTTGAAGACCTGGCCAGTGTCGGTGCGCATTCCGTGGTTCCTGTCTTTCCGGGCCTGTCCTGCCCGTCCAAAAATTTGAAGTCCGCGCTCTTTACACGAACCGGCGGCTCGACAAAACTGCGACAAGGTCTATTCAGACCTTCCTTTCCAGCATCGCGAGGCAGTCATGGCCGCCGTCTACGACGTCAGGCATATCGAGAGACCGGCAACGCCGGCGCGCACCTGGGCAACCACGCGGGAAGCGGCGGGAGCGTGACAGCAGGCCGCGACAACAGTGACAATACCGTAGGGCACAACACGCTCACCGGCATTATGCTGAAGATCGTCTCGGTGGCGGTCTTCGTCGGCATGTCGACCTGCATCAAGGCGGCGGGCACTGTGCCGGCGGGACAGATCGTCTTCTTCCGCTCCTTCTTCGCTATCTTTCCGATCATTGCCTTTCTGGCTTTCAAGGGAAATCTCGGCACGGCTTTCAGTACAAGCCGTCCGTTCAACCACATCGCGCGCGGCGTCGTCGGCGTCTGCGCCATGGGGCTCGGCTTCTTCGCGCTGACGCGGTTGCCGCTGCCAGAAGCAATCACGCTGAATTACGCCCAGCCACTGTTGGTGGTGGTGTTCAGCTCGATTTTCCTCGGCGAAGCCATTCGTGTCTATCGCTGGAGCGCGGTCGCCGTCGGCCTCGTCGGTGTGCTGATCATCTCCTGGCCGGAGCTGACGCTCCTGAGTTCCGGCGAGGCGCTCGACGACCAGGAGGTGCTCGGCGTCATCGCCGCATTGATAGCGGCGGCGATTTCGGCCGTCGCTATGCTGCTCGTGCGCAATCTCGTGCAAAGCGAGCGCACCGCCACGATCGTGCTTTGGTTTTCGGTCACCGCGAGCGTCATGGCGCTGCTGTCGCTGCCGTTTGGGTGGCAGGCGCTGACGCCGGGGCAGGCGGTCCTTCTTGTCGCCGCCGGCTTCTGCGGCGGCCTTGGCCAGATCCTGATGACCTCGGCTTACCGCCATGCCGAGGCATCGGTGGTGGCGCCGTTCGAATACACCTCGATGATCCTCGGCGTCTTGGTCGGCTATCTCGTCTTCGGCGATGTCGCCACGCTGAACACGCTGACCGGCGGTCTGATCGTCGTTGCCGCCGGCATCTTCATCATCTGGCGCGAGCGTCAACTCGGCCTGGAACGCACCCGCACGCGCAAGGCCGCCCCGCCGCAGGGGTGATCAGCACCGTTAGGCCCGCTCTTTCGCCAATCTTACCAGCGCCGTCCGCGTCTGCTCGTCGGCCGGAAAGAAGGACTCGATCGCCAGCTCCGACAGCGTCACGTCCAGCGGCGTGCCGAACACGGTGATGGTGCTGATGAACGACAGCACCTGATCCCCATGGGCAAGCCGCAGCGGATGCACGATGCCGCTCGGCTCGACCCGCGCCGGCCGCCCACTCTTCAGGCCGGAGGGATAACCGCGCAACTCACGCTCCAGTTCGATCAGCACCGGATCGCCTGACGCGTCGTTCTGGTGCTTCAGGCGTTCCAGCAGGTGCGCCCGCCACTCCGCGAGATTGACGATGCGCGGCGCGACACCTCCAGGGTGCAGGCTGAGCCGCAGCACGTTGACTGGCGGCTTGAGCAGCGAGGGCTCGGAAACGTCGGCCAGGAACGGCCCAATGGCAGTGTTTGCCGAAACGAGGTTCCAGTGCCGGTCCACCGCGAGCGCCGGGAACGGCTCGTGCCCTCGAAGCACCGTCTCGACCGCCGCCATGGCCGGTGCCAGCGAAATGTCGGTCCGCGGCCTTTCGCTGAAGCTCGGCGCAAAGCCCGCCGCCAGCAAGAGCTGGTTGCGCTGGCGAAGCGGGATCGAAAGCTGCTCGGCCAGGTGTAGCACCATGTCGCGCGACGGCGCGGCCCGCCCGCTCTCGACGAAGCTCAGATGCCGCTGCGAGATATCGGCTTCCGTGGCGAGGTCGAGCTGGCTCATCCGGCGTCGCGTGCGCCATTCACGGATGAGGCTGCCGGCGGAGGTTTGAGGAGATATCATGAGGGTATGGTTAGGGCGACGGCAGGCGCATTTCAATTACCCGCGAGGTCATGGAGAGGTGAGCGCTCTTAGCTTCGCCTTCACCTCGAGAAAATCCCGCCAAGCCAGCTTCTTGTGCGCCGGCGTCCTCAATAGATAGGCCGGGTGCAGCGTCGGCATCGCCGGAATAACGACGCCGGACGCTGTCGTGTGGGCGCGCCAGTTGCCGCGCAGCCGCAAGATGCCTTCGCTCGTATTCAGAAGGGTTTTGGCCGAGGGCCCGCCGAGATTGACCAGCACCTTCGGCTTGACCAGTTCGATCTGCCTTTCGATGAACGGCCGGCAGATCTCGGTTTCGTGCGGCGTCGGCGTGCGGTTTCCCGGCGGCCGCCAGGGGATGACATTGGCGATGTAGACGGATGTCCGGTCTAGCCCGATCGCGGCCAACATGCGGTCGAGCAGCCGGCCGGAGCGGCCGACGAAGGGCAGGCCTTCTATATCCTCGTCACGGCCGGGCGCCTCGCCGACCAGCATCACCGATGCATCCGGGTTGCCGTCGGCAAAGACCAGGTTCTTGGCGGTGAACTTCAGGTTGCAGCCGTCAAAAGTCGACATGTGCTGGCGAAGCTCGTCCAGCGTCGAGGCAGCCGAGGCCAATTCACGCGCCAGCGCCGCCTGCGCCTCGTCGGGTACCGCCGAAATGGGCGGGCGCGCCGGCGGAGCGTTAGGCACGGCGCTCGCATCGAGACGCGGTTGGGCGGGCCGCTCCGGTGCCCCGCTATCGCTCGGCGCGGCAGCCGGCATCCGCTCCGCCGGCTTGGGCGCGGCTTCCGCGAAGCGGCTCACCGGCGCGTCCTCCAACGCCTCGTCGACGCCCGCGCTGGCATAGAAGGCGAGCAGCTCGGCGATATCAGGTCGGCTGTTTGGGGAAGCGGCAGTCATGGCGCCACCATCGTTCGACTGGTCGCATATTGCAAGTTGGTGATTGGGGACATTGGCACAACCGGGCAATGACGGCCTGTCTGTGGCAGCGTCATACGCTCACCGCAACCTAACCCGTCGGTATGCGCGGGTCCTGCACCAGATAAAAGGTCCAGCGCGGCGTATAGTCGGTGATCAGGAATTCGAACCTGGCGGTCTTTAGCGGGTCGACCTTGCCGTTCTTGAACAGCAGACGGTCATACGGTTCAAAATCGCGGTCGAAATCGGCAAAATTGCTCGACCAGATATTGTCAGGCGTCTTGTTGCGCTGGTCGAACGAAAGCCCGTCGCCGAAGACGCTCGGCTGATTCAGGACCTCCTGAAGCTCGAACTGGAATTCGATCCAGGCCTGGCCGCTGTTGTTGAGCACGTCCAAGCGCAAATACATGATGCCGTTGGCGAACTCGCCCGCCTTGCCGAACGCCTGGATCGGCTTGGTTGCACGGATGGTCAACGTCACCGGCGTCGCTGAATTCAGCTCTTCGGTGATGACGAGCGGATCGTCCTTGGTGCCGGTGCCGGAAGCGCCGGTGATTTCGAACCCGCCAAGCTCGTCGGAGAAGGAGTAGGCACCGGTGGCCCAGACCTTCACCTCGTCTGCAAAGGCATGGACCGGCGCCAGCAGGGGGAGGGCCGAAAGGAACGCCCGGCAGGCCCTGCCGGGCGTCGATGGGAAGCGCGTTGATGAGAAGCCGGCTGGCCCAGGAATGCGCATGGTGCGAAGTATGGCCGATAAGCAAGCCGTCGAACAATTAAAAACGTACGCGTTGCGGGCAGGCCGGCGCAAAACGGGTGTCCTTCGGCACGATGCGCGACTTTTTGGCCAAATCCGCGTTGTCACAGGCGCGCCGGTTTCCTGTCGCGACTTGATGCGCTATGCAGCGCATGAGCCAGCAAGATACGCGCAATAGCGACAAGCCAGTGCGGAGGGGTTGATGAGCGATATCGAACGCGAAAGCATGGAATTCGACGTGGTGATCGTCGGTGCGGGCCCGGCCGGCCTCGCCGCCGCCATCCGCCTGAAGCAAGTCAATCCCGAGCTTTCCGTGGTCGTGCTGGAAAAGGGCGGTGAGGTTGGCGCCCACATCTTGTCAGGCGCCGTCGTCGATCCAATCGGCATCGACCGGTTGCTGCCGGGCTGGCGCGACGAACAAGACCATCCATTCAAAACGCCGGTCACGGCGGACCATTTCCTGGTGCTTGGCCCCGCCGGCTCTTTCCGCCTGCCCAACATGATGATGCCGCCTCTGATGAACAATCACGGCAACTACATCGTCTCGCTTGGCAATGTCTGCCGCTGGCTGGCCGCCAAGGCCGAGGCGCTCGGCGTGGAAATCTATCCGGGGTTCGCCGCGGCCGGCCTGCTCTATAACGAGGAAGGCGCCGTCACCGGTGTTGTCACCGGCGACATGGGCGTCGAAAAGGATGGCACACACGGCCCGGGTTTCGCGCCGGGCATGGCGCTGATGGGCAAATATGTGCTGATCGGAGAGGGCGCGCGCGGCTCGCTCGCCAAGCAGTTGATCGCCAGGTTCAGGCTTTCCGAGGGCCGCGAGCCGGGCAAATACGGCATCGGCCTCAAGGAACTGTGGCAGGTCAAGCCGGAGAAGCACAGGCCGGGTCTCGTCCAGCACTCCTTCGGCTGGCCGCTCGATCTCAAGACCGGCGGCGGCTCTTTCCTCTATCATCTGGACGACAATCAGGTGGCGGTGGGCTTCGTCGTCCACCTCAATTATAAGAACCCCTGGCTGTCGCCGTTCGAGGAGTTCCAGCGCTTCAAGACCCACCCGGCGATCAGCGGTACTTTCGAGGGCGCCAGGCGGTTGGGCTATGGCGCGCGCGCGATTACCGAAGGCGGTTGGCAGTCGGTGCCGAAACTGTGCTTCCCGGGTGGCGCGTTGATGGGCTGCGCCGCCGGGCTCGTAAACGTCCCGCGCATCAAGGGCTCGCACAATGCCGTGTTGTCGGGAATGCTGGCGGCCGAGCATGTCGCCGAGGCAATCGCCGCCGGCCGCGCCAATGACGAGCTCTCCGCTTACGAAGCCGCGTGGCGGGCGACAGACATCGGCAAGGATCTGAAGAAGGTGCGCAACGTCAAGCCGCTGTGGTCGCGCTTCGGCACCATCGCCGGCGTCGCCATCGGCGGCCTGGACATGTGGCTGAACACTTTGTTCGGCTCCTCGCCCTTCGGCACGCTGAAGCATGGCAAGGCCGACTACGCCACGCTAGAGCCCGCCGCGAAGCACAAGAAAATAGACTATCCCAAGGCCGATGGCGTGCTGACCTTCGACCGCTTGTCCTCGGTGTTCCTGTCCAACACCAACCACGAGGAAAACGAGCCGGTGCATCTGCTGGTGGCGGACATGGAGCTGCAGAAGCGTTCCGAGCATGACGTCTTTGCCGGACCTTCGACGCGCTACTGCCCGGCAGGCGTCTACGAATGGGTCGACAAGGACGGCAATGCCGCTGCCGATCCGGCGGCCAAGGACGTGCGCTTCGTCATCAACGCGCAGAACTGCGTCCACTGCAAGACCTGCGACATCAAGGATCCGAACCAGAATATCGACTGGGTGCCGCCGCAAGGTGGCGAAGGCCCGGTCTATCAGAACATGTGAGCGTGCCCGGCTAAGCCGTCACGAAAACATGCGAGCGGCGGCGGACTTGTCTGTCGCCGTCGACCGCCTGCCTCGATCAAGCCCGTTGAAGCCTTCCGCCGAGTGTGGTCTGCTCGGCTCCGACAAAGGAGGCGGACATGCGCCTGACCAGCCCGACGATGCTCGCCATGGCCTTCATGCTGCTTTGCGCATCAGCCGCGTCGGCGGGCACAAAGCTCACCGTTCACATCCGCACCTATGATGTCGCTGGAAATACCGGAGCCGCCCTTGTCGAGGCAATGGACCGGCTGGGACCCAAGCACGGCTATATGACGCGCGCCATCGCCGAAACCGGTTACGCCGTGCATTGGGATCTCGATATTGTCCGGGAGGATGGAGCCTGCCATCTGCGGCAGGCCAACGGGACGCTCAACCTGACCTACACTTTCCCGCGGCTCTCGTCGGCAAGCGCAGTCCTGCGCGAGCGTTGGGACCGTTTCATGGTCGGCGTTCGCAAGCACGAGCAGACGCATGGCGGTATCGCGAGGCGGATGATGCGGGCCACCGAGACCGCGCTTGCCGGACTGCGGCGCCCGGACAACTGGTTCTGCACCGGCACGCATCTCGAGGCGCGGCGCCGAATCAAGACCATCTATGTCGAATACGAAGCCAGGCAGAACGCTTTCGATGCGCGCGAGCATCGCGGCGGCGGGCCTGTCGAGCACCTTGTCGAAGCGTTGACCAAACCCTGAGAATGCCGAAGCATCAACCGCGCGGATTGTTTTCAAGGTCGCTCGCCGCGAGCGCGCTCTCATGCTCGTCATGGGGCAGCCTGTCGTCGGGGCGAAGCGAGAACTCCACGAGTACGGGAAGATGGTCGGAGCCGGTATCTTCCAGTCGCGTTGACGACAGAATGGTCACGCCGCCCTTGCTGAACGCCTGGTCGATCGGGAGGCCTGCATAGCGGCGCAGGAAGTCGGGCAGCTTCCGGTGAATCCAGGTCGACCCGGCCGACGGCATGACCGTCAGTCCGCCGAGAGCGGCGACGCGCCGCACCGCGGCGCTCCATGGCACCGCGTTGCAATCGCCGGCCATGATGGCGGTTTGGCCGAGCGATGAAAGCTGCTCCGAGAGTTCGCCGATCTGCCAATACTGTTCCCGCGGCCACGGCCAGCTGAGATGGATGGCGGCGACGTCGGCGCTCCTGCCGCCGAAATCGATGGTCGCAACGGCCATTGCGCCCCGGCGCTCGCAATGTGGCGCGGTGCCGGCGAGAAAGGGCCGCCGCGAGAGCAGCGCGACGCCGAATACGCCGTTGGGATAGGGACAGAGGATCCGGTATGGATAGGCGCTGGCGATGTAGCCAAGCTCCGTCGCCCACATCGTCGACACCTCGTCCAGGGTGATGACGTCGGGATTGGTCCGGCCGATCAGTGACAGCACTTTTTTCGGCGTCGGGTTGTCGTAGCGCAGATTCATCTGCAGCAGGCTGTAGACTACCTGGTCGGTGGGTTTGGCGACCGCCTGAACCGGCCACGGCCGGGGCAAGGCGGTCGAAGCGGTGGCAAGAGCGGCCACGGCAAAAACCAGGGCCGCGGCCGCTTGCAGGCGAAACGATGTCGCCAGCAGCGGCAGCGCGCAAAGCGCCATCAGCACGGCGAGGTGAATGCGGAAATGCGAAAAGGAATCGAGCGCCGGGTGCAACGCGCCTAAGAAGCCGGCCACCAGCGCGACCGAGAGCGTCATCATCACGATGAATACCAGTGAAGCCGCCATGTCTCGACTGCGTTTCATCGGATCAGATCTGCATGAGTTGCCTGCGATGGTCCCCGCCCGGTTATCGGCAAAAATGCGGCTCAATCAAGATAGCGAATTGCCGGCAAGATGGCGAATCGCCGGCAAGACGGCGAATGGCTCTGGCGGCGCGCAGATCGGCTACTGGAAGGCCGTTTCCGAAAAACTTCTGAGCTTGCGCGAATGCAGCCGCTCCATCGGCATTTCCGAAAGCTTTTCCATCGCCCTGATGCCGATGGTGAGGTGCTGCGCCACCTGCCGCTTGTAGAATTCGGTCGCCATGCCGGGCAGCTTCAGTTCGCCATGCAGCGGCTTGTCGGAGACACACAAGAGCGTGCCGTAAGGCACGCGGAAGCGGAAGCCATTGGCCGCGATCGTTGCCGATTCCATGTCAAGTGCGATCGCCCTCGACTGCGAAAGCCGCTGCACCGGTCCGCGCTGGTCGCGCAGTTCCCAGTTGCGGTTGTCAATGGTGGCTACAGTGCCGGTGCGCATGATGCGCTTGAGATCGTACCCGGACAGGCCGGTCACTTCGGCCACCGCTTCCTGCAATGCCACCTGGATTTCGGCCAGCGGCGGGATCGGCACCCAGACTGGCAGGTCGTCGTCCAGCACGTGATCCTCGCGCACATAGGCATGCGCCAGCACATAATCGCCCAGCGCCTGCGTATTACGCAGGCCCGCGCAATGGCCGAGCATCACCCAGGCATGCGGCCTCAGCACAGCGATATGATCGGTGATCGTCTTGGCGTTGGAGGGTCCGACACCGATATTGACCATGGTGATGCCGCCATGGTTCGGCTTCTTCAAGTGGTAGGCCGGCATCTGCGGCAGGCGCTGCGGCGCCACCCCTTCGCTCGGGGCGCTCTGCCCGGCTTTGGTGACCACGTTGCCCGGTTCGATGAATTCGGCATATCCGCCGCCGCCATTCTCCATCAGGTCACGGGCGCGTGCCACGAACTCGTCGATATAGAACTGATAGTTGGTGAACAGCACGAAATTCTGGAAATGCTGCGGCGTGGTCGCGGTATAGTGCGACAGGCGGTGGAGCGAATAGTCGATCCGCTGCGCGGTGAAGGGCGCCAGCGGCCTTGGTTCTCCGAACGCCACTTCGAACGTGCCGTTGGCGATCTGGTCATCTGTACCGTCGAGATCTGGCACGTCGAACAGGTCTCGGATAGGCCGCTGGATACGCTCGGCCGCGGTTCCGTCGACATGGGTGCCTTCGAGAAAGGCGAAATGCAGCGGGATCGGCGTTGTCGATTCCGAGACCGTGACCGCGACCCCGTGGTTGCGCATGATCAGACGCAATTGCTCGACCAGATAGCTTTCGAACAGGCTCGGCTGGGTGATGGTGGTGGAAAAATGCCCCGGCGTCGGCATGTGGCCATAGGCTTGGCGTGAATCGATCTGGGTGAACGAGTTCGTCGTGACGCCGATCTCCGGGTAGAAGGCGCGGTAGCGCTTGCTGCTGTCCCCGCCGGCGGCAAGCGCCGCGAAGGAGTCGCGCAGGAACTTGGTGTTGCGGTCATAAAGGGCTTGCAGCGCCGCGACCGCCTTTTCGGCGGTGTCGAAGCTTTGCCGGCCAAAAGGCTCGGGCATGACGACAGATTCGATGGCTTGGGGGTAGATTCGCTTTTCCATGGCTCAATATAGAGATTTGGATAGGCGGTTGGGAGGGGTGTCCCGATCGAAGGCGCAATTTATCCGCGCTGCAGGCTGACCAGCAGCACGAAACCGACGCCGGATTTCTTCAGTGCTGGCGCGTCGATCGTGGACCCGGCATCGGTACGCATCATCGGCACGGCCAGGACCGGTGCGGCAAGAAACGCCAGGATGAGCGCCGCCCGCGGCAGAAGCCGAACGGTTTTGAAGAGATTGGCGGCGATGCGGTTCATGGTCTTTGCTTTTCTTTCGAGGTCTTGTGGTTGGTCAGGTCTTTGGTTTCTGTCTCAGGGGCGAAGGGTGGTCGGGCAGGCGAGGCGGCAGGTTCTGGAACTGGCCTCGTCCCAGGAACGGGCCGAACGGCCCGCTTCGGCGACGAGGATGGCGAAGAACATTCCAAACAGGCTCACCAGCAGGCAGACGATGGTGAAGCGGCGGGCGAGCATTGGTCGTGTCTCCTTCAACACGCAGGAGAATGCCCGGGCACGACTGAACCGGCTCTGATGCCGGCGTTCATCTGCCGTTCAAATTGGTTGATGGGTTTTGAGGCGGCGCTGGCCATAAGGAGCATGGCCGCCGGCACAGCACGCCAGGATCATGAAACGAAAACGGGGCCTGCCGGCCCCGTTTTCATGTCGCAAGGATGGGGTCGATCAGAGCTTGTGCCAGGTCTGGCTCTTGCAGATCAGCCCGCCGAGCACGCAGCCGCTCATTTTCAGCGAGGTGCCCGACAGTGTCGCCTTGCCGGAGTAGGTCTTGTCGTTTGCCGGGTCGGTTATGTTGCCGGTGTATTTGTTGTCGCCGGACGCCTTGAGCGAACCGATGGTCTTGCCGGCATATTTGCCAGACTTCAGCGTGATGGAAAATGAACCCGAGCCCCCGATGGCCGCGGTATCGCCGGCCTGCGTCTTCCAGTTTCCCTCGATCGGATCGGCCCAGGCCAGACCGGTCAGGATCAAAGTGGCCGCCAGGGCCAGGCTTGCTTTTCGAAACATCTTTCCTCCCTTGGATACCGGCAGGAGGCTACGCCTCGCCGGTCTGCCGCTTACGCAAACGTAAGCTAATCCAGCTCCCTGCAAAACAAAAGCGGTGCCGCAGCGGAAGCTTTGGCAATTCAGATGCGCCGACGGAAGCAATGTCGGCAGGGAAATGAATGCATGCATGCGCGGCGTTTGTTTCGCGTGGTTAGCAGAGTGTTGATTCCGCCCGCGAAAATTGTCGTCAAATTTGGCGCTATCCGGCTGAATCGCTGGCTTTGTATCCTTAACGAATTTCCACGTTTACCTATTGTTTTAGCTTTGTTTTCCTCAAATTAAGCACGCCATTTAACGACGGATTCAAGCCTGAGCGGCATTCTCGAAAGCATCGAAAGAGCAGCCCGGGCAGACAAACGGAGGCAGCTCTCGGGAGCCAGACAGGGCCGGAAGAGAGGATTGAAAAATGGCACGTTTTGAAATGCTTGAAGCAGGCTTCGGCGCCATGGGGGCAACTGCCCAGGCCGACATTCTTTTCGAACTGGGGATGATGTATGCGACGGGCCGCGATTGCGAGACCGATGTCGTCGCCGCCCACAAATGGTTCAACATCGCCGCGATCAAGGGTTCGGCCCGCGCTGCGGAATTGCGTTCGGAACTGTCGGCTGCGATGTCGAAGGTCGAGATCGCCAAGGCGCTGCGCGAAGCCCGCGAATGGATGACGATGCACTGAATTTAGAGATAAGGCAGGGCGGCCTTCTGGTCCGCCAGGCAAGGACAAGGCCGCGGTAAGACGGCCACGTGACAAAACCAAAAACGCGGCACGCCCGACAGGGCCAGCGGCGCGGCGGCCATGATCCGGTTTCGGAAAGATCAGGGCCAGCAGGAAGACAGGGAAGGCGAGTTGGGTTCGAGTGCGGGGGCGCTTGAGAAACAGCTCGACAGGCAAAGCCGCGACCGGCCGGAACAAGGCCGGCGCGGCTTTTGCCTTTTTGCTCCAGAGATGCTCCGCAGGCCTAATCGAGCGCCGCCAATGCGCCTAGACAGGCCACACGAAGGATGAAATTGTCCGGCCTCTCTGGAAGAAGCGTGGCCGGGGCGGCCGCGCGTGAGTGGAGGAGTCATACCGCAATGAAAAAATTAAGTATTTTGAACGCGGCCATTTTCGGCCTGATGATGAGCGCGCCGGTCGCCTATGCCGACGACATCACCTTTTCGGTGGTCGGTCCGATGACCGGACAGCTCGCCACCATTGGCGATCAGTTCAAGCAGGGCGCGCAGGCTGCCGCCGACGCGATCAATGCTGCCGGCGGTGTCGACGGTCGCCAGATCAAGCTCGATATCGAGGATGACCAGTGCGACCCGAAGCAGGCGGTTTCGGTCGCCAACCGTATCGTCGCCAATGGCGTCAAGTTCATCGACGGCCACGCTTGCTCGGGTTCGAGCATTCCGGCTTCCGCCGTCTATGCCGAAGCCGGTGCCCTGATGATGAGCCCGGCCTCCTCGAACCCGGTGCTGACCGACGCCGCAGCGAAGGCCGGCTGGCCGACGATCATGCGCCTCTATACGCGTGACGATGCGCAGGGTGCCTTCATTGGCCCCTGGATCGCGAAGAAGTATGCCGGCAAGAACGTCGTCATCCTGCATGACAAGAGTGCCTACGGTCAGGGCGTTGCCGATGCGGTCAAGGCCACGATGAATGCCGGCGGCCTGAAGGAAGTGGACTATGAAGGCATCAATGCCGGCGAAAAGGACTATTCGGCGCTCGTCACCAAGCTCAAGGACCTCAAGGCCGACGTTGTCTATTTCGGCGGTTACCACCCGGAGGCTGGCCTGATCCTGCGCCAGTCGGCGGAACAGGGCATCAAGTTCCAGCTGATCATGCCGGATTCGATAGCCTCGCCGGAATTCTGGCAGGTTGCCGGCCCGGCCGGCGAAGGGACCATGTTCGTCTTCCCGTCGGATCCTCAGGCAAAGCCGGAAGCCAAGGCAGCCGTCGAGAAGATCAAAGCCGGCGGTTTCGTGCCGGAAGGCTTCACGCTATTCTCCTACGCCACGATCCAGGCCTTTGCGGAAGGCATCAAGCGTGCCGGCAGCGATGATCCGGCCAAGGTCGCCGAGGCGCTGAAGAACGGGCAGCCAATCAGCACGGTTGTCGGCAATGTCACCTTCGACGAGAAGGGCGACCTCAAGAACGCCAGCTACGACATCAACCAGTGGCACGACGGCAAGTATGCGCCGATCCAGCCGTAATCGCTGCCTATATCGATGAAATGGCCGGGCTCGTCCCGGCCATTTCATTTCTGCCTGTGTGTCTTGCCATGGACATATAACGGCGGTCGACATTCTACGGCGCCTCTCTCTGTCCGGCAGGACAGGGACGCTTGGCGTCCGGCAGCGAGGCTGTCAGCCTTGCATATCCTCGAACCGCACCAGCACAGTGCCGTCGGTAACCTGCGCGCCCTCGGTGGCGATCTCGGCGATCACGCCATCATGGGGCGCGGCGATGGTGTGCTCCATCTTCATCGCCTCGAGAATAAGCAGCGGTTGCCCCTTCATCACCGTATCGCCCTTTGTCGCCCGCACAAGCTTGACCAGTCCCGGCATTGGCGCGCGCAAACTGCCTGACGCCGCCGCCGCATCATCGCCTCTGGCCAACGGGTCCGGCACCGCGAACGTATAGCCGGCCGCGCCTTCGAATATCGTGATGTGGCCTGGCCAGCGGGCGAGGCGAGGAACGGCGCGAAGGTCATGCGAATTGGCGCTGTCATAGGGTGCATGGAGCGTCACCTGGGAACGCCGGTCTGGTCGTACCGAAACCCTCGCCAGAATATCGTCCTCGCCAAACTTCAGCCGGATCTGTCGCGCCATGCCATGGAAATGCGTGTAGCCGGCAAGCGACGACCATGGATCATCCGATGCCGGCAGCGCGCCCGCCCCGGAGGCCGCTATGGCCGCGGCCGCGACCGTTTCGCCGCTCGGCGGCGCAATCTCGGTCAGCGCCTGCTGGTGGCGGCCTATCAGGCCGGTATCGACATCGCCCGCCGAAAAGTCCGGATCGGTCACCAGCGCGGCGAGGAAGGCGGTATTGACGATCGAACCGGCGACTTCGGTTCGCGCAAGCGCCGCGCCGAGTGCCTCCAGCGCAGCCGGCCTGTCCCCGCCATGCACCACCAGCTTGGCGATCATCGGATCATAATAGGGAGAAATGGCGTCGCCGGCCCGCACCCCGGTTTCGACACGCATGGCGGCCCCTTGGGGAACCATGTCGGGAAATTTCAGATGATGCAGCGTGCCGGTCGCAGGCAGAAACTCCCTTGCGGCATCCTCGGCATAGAGGCGCGCCTCGAAGGCGTGGCCGGCTAGCTTTATCTCGCCTTGCGTTTTCGGCAGCTTCTCGCCGGATGCGACCCGCAACTGCCATTCTACCAGATCAGTGCCGGTGACCATCTCGGTGACCGGGTGCTCGACCTGCAACCTCGTGTTCATCTCCATGAACCAGAAGCGGTCAGGCGTCAGGCCTTGCGAGGCATCGACGATGAATTCGATGGTGCCGGCACCGCAGTAGCTGATCGCCTTGGCGGCCTTCACCGCCGCCTCGGTCATGGCCTTGCGTAACGCCTCCGTCATGCCGGGGGCGGGGGCTTCCTCGATAACCTTCTGATGGCGTCGCTGCACCGAGCAGTCGCGTTCGAACAGATGGACGGCATTGCCGAAATTGTCGCCGAAAACCTGCACCTCGATGTGGCGCGGTTTGTCGATATATTTTTCCACCAGTACACGGTCGTCGCCAAAAGCGGATTTCGCCTCGCGTCGTGCGCTCGACAGCGCTTCGGAAAACTCGTCGGGGTGCTCGATCCGGCGCATGCCCTTGCCACCGCCGCCGGCCCGCGCCTTGATCAGCACGGGGTAGCCGATTTCGCGTGCCTTGGAGGCCAGGACCACGATCTCCTGTGCCTCGCCATGGTAGCCCGGCACGACGGGCACGCCGGCCTTTTCCATCAGCCGTTTGGCGGCATCCTTCAGCCCCATGGCGCGGATAGAGGCCGCCGACGGGCCGATGAAGGTGAGCCCCGCGGCCGCCACCTGGTCGACGAAATCAGGATTTTCCGACAGGAAGCCATAGCCGGGATGAACGGCTTGCGAGCCTGTCGCCAAGGCGGCCGCGACGATCTTGTCGCCGCGCAGATAGCTGTCGCTGACAGGCGAGGCACCGATATGTACCGCCTCGTCGGCCATCTCGACATGCAGGGATTTCGCATCGGCATCGGAATAGACGGCAACCGTGCGCACCCCCATCCTGCGCGCCGTGCGGATCACCCGGCATGCGATCTCGCCTCGGTTGGCGATCAGGATCTTTGTGAACATGAAACCTCCGTAGACTGCGTTCGCCTCGAGGAAGCAACGGCCTCACGGTATAGTTCGGCCATTTGTTCGTCGAAGCAGCAGAAGATGACGGTCTGCGGCGTCGTATTTCCGCTCAAGAAGCTATTTACGGCGCCGACTGCAATTGCTGCCGCCTCATCCCTCGGATAGCGGTAGATGCCCGTCGAGATCGCCGGAAAGGCGACCGAGCGGCATTCCTTCTCGGCGGCGATTTCGAGCGAACGCCGATAGCAGGAGGCGAGCAACTCCGCCTCGCCCTTGCCGCCGCCCTGCCAGACTGGACCGACCGTATGGATGACGTAGCGGGCCGGCAGCCGATAGCCCTTGGTCAACTTTGCATCGCCGGTCTTGCAGCCGTTGAGCGTGCGGCATTCGGCGAGGAGTTCCGGCCCCGCCGCCCGGTGAATGGCGCCGTCGACCCCGCCGCCGCCGAGCAGCGAGGAATTGGCCGCGTTGACAATGGCGTCGACATCCAACTTGGTGATGTCGCCGACGTTAATGCGGATCCTGTCCTGCACCTCGCCCATTTCACATCCTGAACACGCCGAAGCGCGTTTCCTCGATCTCCGCGTTGAGCGCGGCCGAGAGGCTGAGCGCCAGCACCTCGCGCGTCTTGGCCGGATCGATGATGCCGTCGTCCCATAGCCTTGCGGAGGAATAGAGCGGGTGGCCTTCATGCTCGTATTTCATCAGGATCGGCTTCCTGAACTTCGCTTCTTCCTCAGCGCTCCATTCGCCGCCCTTGCGCTCGATACCCTCGCGCTTGACCATGGCCAGCACCGTCGCCGCCTGCTCGCCGCCCATCACCGAAATGCGGGCGTTCGGCCACATCCACAGGAAGCGGGGCGAGTAGGCGCGCCCGCACATGCCGTAGTTGCCGGCGCCGAACGAGCCGCCGATGATCACGGTGACCTTGGGCACGCGGGCGGTGGCGACTGCCATCACCAGCTTGGCGCCGTCCTTGGCGATGCCGCCTGCCTCATATTTGCGCCCCACCATGAAGCCGGTGATGTTCTGCAGGAACACCAGTGGAATCTTGCGTTGGCAGCACAGTTCGATGAAATGCGCGCCCTTCAGCGCGCTTTCGGAAAACAGCACGCCATTGTTGGCGATGATGCCGACCGGCATGCCGTGGAGATGGGCAAAGCCGGTGACGAGCGTGGTGCCGTAATTCTGCTTGAACTCATCGAACTCCGAACCGTCGACGAGGCGCGCGATCACCTCGCGCACGTCATAGGGCTGGCGCAGATCCGTCGGCACGATGCCGTAGATCTCATCTGCCGGATGAAGCGGCGGAATCGGTTTCTGGACGGCAAGGCTTACGGTCTTGTTCCGATTGAGGTTCTTGATGATGCGCCGGCAGATGGCCAGCGCATGCTCGTCGTCGAGCGCGTAGTGATCGGCGACGCCGGAGAGCCGTGTATGGACGTCGGCGCCGCCGAGATCCTCGGCGCTGACGTCCTCGCCGGTGGCGGCCTTCACCAGCGGGGGACCGCCGAGGAAGATGGTCGCCTGGTTGCGCACCATGATCGTCTCGTCCGACATTGCCGGCACATAGGCGCCGCCCGCCGTGCACGAACCCATGACGCAGGCGATCTGCGGGATGCCTGAGGCGGACATGTTGGCCTGGTTGTAGAATATGCGCCCGAAATGCTCGCGGTCGGGAAACACCTCGTCCTGGTTGGGCAGGTTGGCGCCGCCGCTGTCGACCAGGTAGACGCAAGGCAGATTGTTCTGCAGCGCGATCTCCTGCGCGCGCAGATGCTTCTTCACCGTCAGCGGGTAATAGGTGCCGCCCTTCACCGTGGCGTCATTGACGACGACCATCACTTCCGTGCCTTCGACGCGCCCGATACCGGCGATGATGCCGGCGGAGGGAATGTCCTCGCCATACATCGACCATGCGGCGAACTGGCCGATCTCAAGAAAGGGCGACCCGGTGTCGAGCAATTGCGCCAGCCGCTCGCGCGGCAGCAGCTTGCCGCGCGCGACGTGTCGCTCGCGCGCCTCTTCCGAGCCACCGCGCTCGACGCTCGCGGCCTTTTCGGCGATATCGCCGACCAGCGCCCGCATGCGTTCGGCATTGGTGTGGAAGGTATCGGAGGAAGGGGAGATCTGGGTCCGGAGGACGGCCATGCTATACCCCCTCCGCCATGATCTCGCGGCCGATCAGCCATCGCCGGATTTCGCTGGTGCCGGCACCGATTTCGTAGAGCTTGGCGTCGCGTAGCAGCCGGCCGGTCGGATAGTCGTTGATGTATCCGTTGCCACCCAGAAGCTGGAGTGCGTCAAGCGTCATCTGCGTTGCTTTTTCGGCGGCAAACAGAATGCAGCCTGCGGCGTCCTTGCGGGTGGTCTGGCCGCGGTCGCAGGCGGCGGCGACCGCGTAGACATAGGCGCGCGCGGCGTTCATCGTCGTGTACATGTCGGCGAGCTTGCCTTGCACCAACTGGAATTCCCCGATCGCCTGGCCGAACTGCTTGCGCTCATGCACATAGGGCACCGCGACGTCGAGACACGCGGCCATCAGGCCGATCGGGCCACCGGCCAGCACCGTGCGCTCATAGTCGAGACCAGACATCAGCACCTCGACGCCACACCCTTCCTCGTGCAGCACGTTGTCGAACGGCACCTCCACATTATCGAAAACCAGTTCGCCGGTGTTGGAGCCGCGCATGCCGAGCTTGTCGAGCTTTTGCGCGACCGAAAATCCGGCAAAGGCCTTTTCGACGATGAAGGCGGTGATACCGCGGGCATGGCGCTCCGGATCGGTCTTGGCATAGACCACCAGCGTCTCGGCGTCCGGGCCGTTGGTGATCCACATCTTGGTGCCGTTGAGCACGTACCGGTCGTTGCGCTTTTCGGCGCGCAGCTTGAGCGAGACGACGTCGGAGCCGGCGCCGGGCTCCGACATGGCCAGCGCGCCGACGCGCTCGCCCGAGCAAAGCGGCGGCAGGAATTTCTCCTTCTGCGCCGGCGTTGCCCAGCGGTTGATCTGGTTGACGCAGAGATTGGAGTGGGCGCCGTAGGACAGGCCGACCGAGGCCGAGGCCCTTGATATCTCCTCAACGGCGATCACGTGCGCGAGATAGCCCATGCCACTGCCGCCGAACTCCGGATCGGCGGTGATGCCGAGGAGGCCGAGATTGCCGAGTTCCGCCCACAGATGCGCCGGGAATTCGTTCGAGCGGTCGATTTCCGCCGCGATCGGCGCGATCCTGTCCTGGGCGAAGCGCCGCACCAGCTCGCGCAATGCCTCGACATCCTCGTCATGCCCGAAGCTGAGCGTGTTCGTGTACATCCGGTTCCTCCTGCCGCATGACCCCCGAAAATCGACTTGGATTTTCGGAAAAGATCATGCGCGAAACTAAAATCCCACGGCGTCGTTTGCGCGTCCAAACGGATGTGCGGCGCTGTAGGTGTCGATCGTCGCGCCGACGAGCCGCATCGTCATCGAAAGATATGTCGCTGTGACTTCTGCGATCGACAGCCGCTCGCCCGGCCGGAACCAGACGATGACACCGGTCATCATCTGGATCAGCGCCATGGCGGTGAGGCCGGTGTCTTCGACGACGAACACGCCTGCCTCGGCGCCGTCACGCAGAATGGCGCGCAGTTCCTTCTCATAGGCCGTGCGCATCCGCAGTATCTGGGTCAGTCTTTCGGGCGACAGGCTGCGCAGCTCCATGTTCGAAACATGCGTCGCATGGCGGCGGGCGATGTGGAAGGCGATGTGGTTCTCGACATAGGCCGAAAGCCGGCTTGCCGGATCGGCATCGGCGGGCCGTGCGGCGTTCCAGGCTGCGATCAGCTCTTCCATATGCTCGCGCATCAGCGTGAACAGCAAATCCTCCTTGGTCGGGAAATAGCGATAAAGCGCGGCTGCCTGCACGCCTACTTCGGATGCCAGCTGGCGCATCGACATCGCCTCATAGCCGAGCCGCGCGATCAGGTTGACCGCCGCCTCGCGGGCTGCCGCCTCGGTCTTCCCGCCATCGGATCCTGTCGTGCGCGCCAAAAGAGCCTCCCTTGTTGCGAATTAATAAAACGAACGTTCAATTAATTCAAGAGGTATGCCGAAGCCGCATCAGGCATCGATCCGGAAGCCGGTAACAGGATTGCTGGATACCGCATCCTCGACGTCAACCCCGGAAACGGACGCTCCCGGCGGTCCTTTCCAAAGCCGGCCGATCATGGTCGAGACGGCTTCGCCTGTGCCGGCAATCTCGGCGGTCACCGAGCCATCCGCTTCATTGCGCACCCAGCCCGCAAGCCCAAGGCTGGCGGCCTGGCTTCGGACCCAGATCCTGTAGCCGACGCCTTGCACCTTGCCGTGGGCCCGCACACGCACTGCCTTGCGATCGTCAGCCATTGCGTCTCTCCCGAGGCTCGTCTGCTGGAATCTGGCGCAGGCGACGGGGAATGCAACAGGCCGGTCGAACGAGGATGGAGGGGGCCCGAGTCGAACTCGAATTTAATTGACTCAGTCCACTAAATTTCTAACACTGTGGCTATCATCATCCAAGGGCTGAACGCAGATGCTGGACCAACGCAGTGCTTTGGTGGCCGATATCAGGCACTTCAACCGTTTCTACACCCGCACTGTCGGCCTTCTCGACGAGACCTTGACGCAGAGCCCGTTCACGCTCACCGAGGCGCGCGTCCTGTTCGAGCTTGGTCATCGGGATCGCCCGGCGGCGGCGGAAATCGCCGGCGAGCGAGGCTTCCTTTCGGAGACATTCGACATCGATGTCGGCCCGGCCGCCTCCGACATCGCCAGGCAACTGCGTCTCGACGCGGCCTATCTGACGCGGATCCTGCGAAAATTCGCCGGCGAAGGCCTGACCGAGACCCGGACCGATCCGGTCGACCGGCGAAGGCGTATCCTGTCGCTGACGGCAAGGGGGCGGGACGCCCTTGCCGGTCTGCAGGCCGCGGCGGACCGCGACACTTCCCGGCTTATCGAGAACCTGCCCGACCACCGCTTGGCCGAACTCGGCGACGCCTTGCGCAAGGCAGCGGAGCTGCTGGGCGATCCGGCGGCTGAAGGCGAGGCGGCTGCCCCTGTGGTGACGTTGCGTCCGCATCGCGTCGGCGACATTGGCTGGGTGGTGCAGCGTCAGGCCCAGCTCTACGCCGAGGAATATGGCTGGAACATCGAGTTCGAAGCCTTGGTTGCCGAAATCGGGGCCGACTTTATCCGCAATTTCAAGCCAGGGCGCGATTTCTGCTGGATCGCCGAACGCGCCGGCCTCCCGCTTGGCGCGGTGTTTCTGGTTCACCAGGACGACGAGGTCGCGAAACTGCGGCTGCTGCATGTCGAGGCTGCGGCGCGCGGGTTGGGCATCGGCAAGCGCCTGGTTGCGGAATGCGTGAACCAGGCGCGCGCCTGCGGCTACATCAAGCTCGTTCTGTGGACGAATGACATTCTGGTCGCCGCCCGCGCGATTTATGAGCGCGCCGGGTTCAGACTGGTCTCACAGGAGCGCCATCACAGTTTCGGCAAGGAACTCACCGGCCAGAACTGGGAGCTCGATCTCTAACGGGCCGGCAAGTGTCGCCGCTATGGCAACGCTCGTTCAGTTTCCACGGGCGGCGGCCAGTGCGCCGGGCAGTTCCTCAGCAAAAATGTCGAGCTCGTGGTCCAGTCCGACGCTGACGCGGATGCAACGATCGAGCCCCGGCGCCATCGGCTTGCGGATGAAGACGTCGCGCGACAACAAGCCTTGCAGGATCTTCAGCGCGAAAGCACCGTCGCGGCCGCAATCGATGGTGACGAAATTGGTCGCCGACGGCAGGGGCGTCAGCCCGTTCTGTTCGGCTATCTGCGCGATGCGCCGGCGCCCTGCCGCCACCCGCGCCACCACTGAATCCAGATAATCCTGGTCGGCGAGCGCCTCGACGCCCGCCACCTGCGCCATGCGGCTGACGCCGTAGTGGTTGCGGATCTTCTCGAAATCGCTGATCACCTGGGCCTCGGCGACCGCATAGCCGCAGCGTATGCCGGCAAGCCCGTAAGCTTTCGAAAAGGTGCGCATGCGGATGACGTTCGGCCGCGAGACGTCGATGGGCGGCAGTGCGGAGGCCGGCCCCAATTCTCCATAGGCTTCATCGAGCACGAGCATGGTGGTTTCCGGCAGCGCTTCGATGAAGCGCGTCAGCTCGGCCGCTTCCCACCAGCTCCCCATGGGGTTGTCCGGATTGGACAGATAGACCAGCGGCGCTTTCTCCCTGGCGGCCGCAGCCAGCAGCCCTTCCAAATCCTCGTGGTCGTTCGCATAGGGCACGGTGACAAGCCTTCCGCCGACACCGGCAATGTGGAAGTTGAAGGTGGGATAGGCGCCGAGCGAGGTGACCACCGCATCGCCAGGCGCAACATACATGCGCGCCACCAGACCAAGCAGGCCATCGATGCCTTCGCCGACCACGACGTTCTCGACCTTGAGATTATGATGCGCTGCCGCGGCCACCTTCAGGTCGTGATTGTCCGGATCGCAATACATCCACATGTCGCGCGCGATCTCGGCCATCCGGGCGATGACGCGCGGCGACGGCCCGAAGCTGCTCTCATTGGCGCCGATGCGGGCGCGGAATGCACGCCCGCGCTCGCGCTCCTGCGCTTCGGGGCCGACAAACGGCACGGTCGACGGAAGCGCTGCAACGAGCGGCATAAGGGGAGGGCGCAGACGCATGGCAAAAGCTCGCGTGAGGGAAGGGGCTTCTTGCTAGCGCGGTCAGTAGGCGGGTGCAAGTTGCGCGCAATGAGCAATCGTTGCCGCCCGCCTGATCCAAACACCTGATGCATCCCAGAGCAATCATCGTCCGCTGCGGAATCGCGCAGTCGAAACTCCCAATGAAAAAACCCGGCGGTTGCCCGCCGGGTTTCTATATTCGAAGCGATAGCTGTTAGAACGAGCGCTGGAAGCGGAGCATGCCGCCGACGCTGTTCTTCTTATCGGCAGGCGTAAACGATGGGTTGACGAAGCCAGCATCGTCAAACCGGCCGGCATGGAGGTAGTCGACTTCGGCCGTGACGGTGAAGCCGGGAACGACGTCATAAGCAACGTTCGCCGCAACGCCGACGTTCTTCCAGTCGTCAGCAGACACCTGAAGGTTGAACGAGGTCTTCTCGTTGAACTTGTAGGTGCCGCCGCCCCAGACTGCCCAGTTGCCGCCCCACGCCTTGTAGAAGCCGCGACCATGGGCTTCGACAAAATTGCCGGCATCGTCGTTGAGGTTGTCATCAGTGCCGTAGCCGCCCATGATGAACAGCGACAGTGCGTCGCTGACATTGACGTCCAAGCGAACCTTGCCGGCAACTTCCTCGTAATTGCTGTCATAAGCGACGACGCCGGTGATGGCGCCCCAACCCTGCGTATACTTCACGCCGCCGACGACGTGCGGAACATAGCTGTCGATCGTGTCGGTACCGGTGCCTTCTTCGAGCGAAACCACGGCCGAGAAGCCGTTGCCGGCGTCGAAGTAGTACTGGACGACGTTGGTGTCGAAATCGCCGTAAGGAACCAGCGTATCCTGGATGACGTTGCCGGCGTAGCCGACGAACGTATCGAAGGCCGATTCGTCCTTACCGACGCGCAGGCCACCGAGCTGGATCCAGGCGAAGTTCAGCGAGACGTCCCGGTTGTGGGCGGCGTTGATCGGCTCGTCGAAGGCATTGTCGTCGCCGAAGTTGAAGCGGGTCTCGGTGTAGGTTTTCAACGTGCCGAGCTCGGTTTCCTGGCCGGTCCAGGTCTTAAGCGTGAAGCGCGTGTTCTTGTAGTAGGTGTTGTGGTCGTCACCGTCCTGGTGATCGGCAGCCTTCGCACCGTCGAACGAGCCGGTGTCGCCCACGCCGATGTCGTAACGGACATAGCCGCCGACGCGCAGGCAGGTCTCGGTGCCGGGGATGTAGAAGTAGCCAGCGCCGTAGACGTCGCAAATCTTGACGTATTCAGCGGGCTCCGGCTCGGCGACGACGACGGCGTCGGCGGCGCGCGCACCGGAAACTGCGATCAGGGCCGCAGCGGAGCCGAGAAGAAGGCTCTTGATGTTCATTTTCTGACCTCCAGTCA